>NZ_JBHVVN010000004.1:0-337836 GCF_042882685.1 Pseudarthrobacter sp. NPDC058196 | reverse complement strand
GGGGGGGGGGGCGTCGCGTGCCCCGCCCTGGCGGGGGGCCGGGCTGTGGGGGGCGGGCCCGCCGTCGTCCGTTCTGTGCCTGCCGGTGAATCAGTTCCGGCGCAGGCCTGCGAGGACGTTCGTGGGGCGCTGCATCTCGCCGTGCTTGGCGCCCAGGATGATCACCAGCGCGGCGAATCCGGGGATGGCCCACTGCAGGACCTTGAGCTGCTGCTGGGCGGACTTCAGCTCGTCCGACGCCGCCGGCTGCGGCTCCGTGGCTCCCTTGGCGCCCTCATCGGCAAGCTTCTCCACCTTCTTGCCCAGGATGCCCGAGTACAGCGTCACACCGGCACCCGCAAGGGTCACGGCAGTCTTGATGGCGGTGTCGCGTGCCACGCCGTCCTGCTTGGCGATCCGGCCCTTGTTGTCCCAGGCGATGGCGAGGTCCGCCGCCAGGTGCGCGGCGAAAGCCGCGGTCTGGACAGGCGCCCACCGCATCCAGCCGGCGCTGGAAAGGCGGGTGCGTTCGGCGGGATCCTTGGCCTGCGCCGCTGCACCGTTCAGGCCGATGGCGCCCATCAGTGATCCACCGAACCATGCTGCCGCCGTCAGGTCGTGAACTGAACGCGCAATGAGATTTCCTGCCATGATGTGCATTCCTAACGTTGTGAACGGGTTCCGGCGTGCTGCCCTCCGCGGGCGTCGCATGCCGTGTCCTAATCAAGGTATGGTGCGCTCATACTAAGCACACTTACTAATATTACGAAAGCCCGGTCCCGGACCCCGGCCGACCGCGTAATATCAACGCCATGGGAAACACAGGGACATTGTTCGGCTGGGCCTTCGGGAACCCCGCGCGGGAAAGTGACAGCGGCTACGTGGACGCACTGGAGCGCGAGGCCCTGGGGAATGCCCGGGAAACCGCCAAGGCCAAAGGCGTCAGCGTCCTGGCCGGTTCCGAGGTGTTCACCGTCCTCAGCGGCCACGATTCACTGGTGGAACTGGACAACGCCCCCGGCCAGCTCGTGGTCCGCTGCACCGTCCACGTTGAGGGCCCGGGAGCCGAGAAAATGCGGGCCGAAGGGCCCATGAACGGCTGAGGCATGTCCGACGGCGATTCCACCCTCAGCCAGGCAGCCGACGCCGTCGAAGACGCGTCCAACCACAAGGCCCTCGACGTCCTGGCCCGCACTGGATTCGCCGTCATGGCACTGCTCCATGTGATCGTAGGCGCCATCGTGATCGCCATCGCCTTCGGCCACCAAGGGGACGCCGAACCATCCGGCGCCATCGCCCGCCTGGCGGACAACCCCTTCGGCACCATCGTCATGTGGGCGTGCGTGGTGGCCTGCCTGGCACTGGCCCTCTGGCAGGCCAGCGAAGCCACCCTCCGCGCCCGGAGCCTCCCCCGCAAGGAGCGGCTGGCCAAGCTGGTGTCGTCGGGTTTCCTGGCCATCGCGTACGGCAGCGTGGGCCTCAGCTTTGCGGGGTTCGCGGTAGGGCAGCCCAGCGACTCGGGCGACAACACCAGGGATTTCAGTGCCGGCGTGATGGCGCACCCGGCGGGGCCTTGGATCCTGGTGGCCCTGGGCCTGACCGTCCTCGGCATTGGCATCTACTTCATCGCCAAAGGCCTCCGCCGCGGATTCAAGGAGGAATTGTTCCATTTTGAAGGCACCCGGCGGGGGCGGCTGGTCGACAGCCTGGGTGTCACCGGCCACGTGGCCAAGGGCATCGCGCTGGTCCTCACCGGGCTGCTGTTCGTGATGGCCGCCGCCAAGCACCGGCCCGATGAATCCACCGGACTGGACGGCAGCCTCAAGGCCCTGCAGGACCATCCGTTCGGTCCCGCCCTGCTGGTGGCGATTGGCGCCGGCTTCATCGCCTACGGGATTTTCGCATTGATCCGGGCCCGGTTCGGCCGCATGTAGTACCCGGTTTGGCCACGAAGAGAGAAGGAACCCATGTCCACCGTCTCGCAGCTGTTCAAGTGCCCCTCCGCCGATGTCTGGCGGGTCATTGCCGACGGCTGGCTGTATTCCGGCTGGGTGGTGGGCGCCTCCCGGATCAGGGACGTGGATGCTGAATGGCCAGGGCTCGGAGCCCGGCTCCACCACTCCGTGGGCGCCTGGCCGCTGGTGATCAATGACAGCAGCCGCGTCACCGCGGTGGAACCCGGCCGCTCCCTGGAACTCGTGGCGCGCGGCTGGCCGGTAGGCGAAGCCAAGGTGGACATCATGCTCGAGGACCGCGGCGGCCAGTGCCTGGTCACCATGGCGGAGGACGCCATCCGAGGGCCGGGAAAGCTGATGCCGAAATTCCTGCGGGATCCTGTCATCTCCGCCCGGAACCGCGAGACGCTCCGCCGGCTGGAACTCATGGCCATCGGCGGCGCGGGAAGATAGCGCAGCAGGGTTAAATGGCAGGAGCCGCGGAACGGTGGTTCCGCGGCTCCTGTTGCGCCCAAGTCCTAGACCTGGGCGGACACACCGTCACGGGAGATGGATACCATGTCCTCGCGCGGGACCACCTTGATGCGCTCACGCTTGACCTCGACGCCGTGCGAGCCGCCGGCCTCCGTGGCCGCCGCGCCGAGCGCAAGTTCGTGGGCGTCCAGGGCCAGCCAGCCCTCCCAGGACGTGAACTTCACGCCGCGCGCATCGAGGAGTTCGACGACGGCGTCCTCGGCGGGTGCCGCGGCAACGGGCAGGTTTTCGCGGTCCTCGAGGAGGTAGGTCACGGTCTCCAGGGCGTCGCCCTTGGTGTGCCCGATCAAGCCGACGGGGCCGCGCTTGATCCAGCCCGTGGCGTAGATCCCCGGCACGTGGGCGCCCGAAGCGTCCAGCACGCGGCCGCCGTCGTTCGGGATGACGCCCTTCTTGTGGTCGAACTCGATCTCCGGCAGGGCAGAGCCGAAGTAGCCGATGGCGCGGTACACGGCCTGGACCGGGTAGTCCACGTACTCGCCGGTGCCGCGGGCGTTGCCCGTGCCGTCCAGCTCGGTGCGCTCGAACTTGATGCCGGCCACCTTGCCCGGGGTCTCGGCGTCGTCGTAAATCTCCACCGGGCTGTGCAGGAAGTGCAGGTGCAGGCGGCGGGAAGCCTTGAGCTCGGAGAGGTCCTCCGGCTGCTCTGCAATCCAGTTGGTGAGCGTGCCCACCATGGTCTTGGTCTGGTTGTTGGTCTGGATCTGGCGGTCCGATTCCTCGTCGAACTCGAAGTCCTCCGGGTACAGGATGATGTCCACGTCCTTGGAGTGGGACAGCTCGCGGAGCTCAAGCGGGGTGAACTTGACCTGGGCGGGGCCGCGGCGGCCGAAGACGTGGACGTCCGTGACCGGCGAAGCCTTCAGGCCGGCGTAGACGTTGTCCGGGATTTCCGAAACCAGGAGGTCGTCGGCGTGCTTGGACAGGACACGGGCCACGTCAAGGGCCACGTTGCCGTTGCCGATCACGGCGATCTCCTTGGCTTCCAGCGGCCATTCACGGGGCACGTCCGGGTGGCCGTCGTACCAGGAGACGAAGTCGGCGCCGCCGTAGGAGCCGTCCAGTTCGATGCCGGGGATGTTAAGGTCCGCGTCCTTGATGGCGCCGGTGGCGAAGATGACGGCGTCGTAGTGGGTGCGCAGGTCCTCGATGGTGAGGTCTGTGCCGTAGTCCACGTTCCCGAAGAAGCGGATGTCGCCGCGGTCCAGGACCTTGTGCAGGGCGTTGACGATGCCCTTGATCCGGGGGTGGTCCGGGGCCACGCCGTAGCGGATCAGGCCGTAGGGTGCCGGGTAGCGGTCGAAGAGGTCGATGCTGACGGTCAGCTCGCCGCTCTTGACGGCCTCGCTCTTGGTGAGGATGTCGGCGGCGTAGACGCCGGCAGGGCCGGAGCCAACGACGGCGACGCGCAGCGGACGCGCAGCAGTTCCTACGGTGGTGCTGGATGACACGGCTGTGTTCCTTTTCTTCGTTCCGGCCCAACTGGCTCGCATTTGTTGTCGTTTTGACGGCTCAGAACGGCAACAACTGTCAGTCAGTTGGGTGGGTTTAGGTGGTGAGGACGGTCTTGCGGGGGCTGTTCGGGGTGGTGGTGCCGTAGTCGGCGGTTTTGAAGTGCAGCGGAGCGAACGGGCTCACGCGCACCACGTCACCGATGACGATCACGGCGGGGTTGGCAACACCGGCGGCTTGGGCCTGATCCGCAATGGAACCGAGCGTGCCGATGGTGACGCGCTGGTCCGGCAGGTAGCCGTTTTCCACGATACCAACAGGGGTGTCGGCCGGCATGCCTGCTTCGCCCAGCGCGGACGCGGATTCCCGCAGCTGGCCGACGCCCATCAGCAGGACGATCGTGTGGTCCGGGCGGGCAGGAACCTCGGAGAGTTCCTCGTGGCCGGTGACCACGCTGAAGCCCTTGGCCAGCCCGCGGTGCGTCACCGGGATGCCTGCGGCGGCGGGGACGGAGATGGCCGACGTGACACCGGAAACCACCTCAACTTCCACACCGTGCTGGCGGCAGTATTCGGCTTCCTCGCCGCCGCGGCCCAGCACGTACGGGTCCCCGCCCTTGAGCCGGACCACGCGGTGGCCTTGTTGTGCCTCCGCCACCAGGATCCGGTTGATCTCCGCCTGCGGCACGGGGTGGTGGCCGGGAGTCTTGCCCACCTCGATGAGGCGGACGTCCGGGGCCAGTTCGTTCAGGAGGCCGCGCGGGCCAAGGCGGTCAGCCACCACAACGTCGGCCTGGCCCAGCAGGCGGCGGCCGCGGACGGTGATGAGGCCGGTGTCGCCCGGGCCGCCGCCCACCAGGGCAACGGTTCCCCGGTGCGCGCGGCGGCGGCGCAGCGGAAGGTCGCCGGTTTCGAGGGCGGTGGCGACGGCGTCGCGGACGGCCATGGCGCGGCGCGGGTCTCCCCCGGCATTCACGGCGATCTTGACGTCATCCACTTCGGCGACGGCGGGCGTCCAGGCGGCGGAGGCTTCATGGTTGGAGGCGTTGACGCACCAGACCCGCTGCGCCTCGGCGTCGGCCGATACCTGCGCGTCCACCTCCGGGTCGCCGGTGGCGGTCTGGGCGAACCACACGCCGTCGACGTCGCTGGAAAGGTAGGGCCGCGCTTCCCAGGTGAGGAGGCCGGCGTCGGCCATGTCCTTCAGCGCGGGCGAGGCAACCGGGGCCACGACGGTGACCACTGCACCGGCGTCGAGCAGGCCCTTGGCGCGGCGCGCCGCAACGGGGCCGCCGCCCACCACCAGCACAGGGCGGCCGAGCAGCCGCAGCGCCGTGGGGTAAATGTCCTGAATTGCCATGGATCAACGGTAGGGCCGCGTCACATTCGCCAACAAAGGCCGAGCAACACCAGTTCACGCAAGGTAACGCTGCGTCACAAACGCTTCCTAGGTCCGCCCGGCGAGGAACCGGCCCCTGCGGATGATCAGGCGCTCCAGGTAGCGGGCCAGGACAAGCCGTTCGACGGCGGTTCCCAGGACTCCGAGCGGGGCGGTGACCTCCACCCGGTCCGTCATCACGCTGCCCGTTGCTGTTGCCGCGAAGTCATGGACATGCCGGAAGGCCTTGAAAGGGCCCATCACCTGTTCGTCGGTGAAGCTGCGCGGGTAATCCAAACGGGTAATGCGGCTGGTCATGCTGAGCGGGACGCCGAAGTGCCGCGCCCGCCATGTGACCTCCTGGCCCTCCCCGATCAGGCCGCTGGTGACGCCGGCTACCGCGCGCTCCCCGGATGCCTGCTGCGAGTCCACGTGCAGGTCGATGCTGCGCGCCCGGTCGAAGAGCTGCTCCACGGGGAGTGGGGACTCGGTGCGGCACACGAAGCTGGCTGTCATGGCGCCAGTCTGCCATCTGTTTCCGACCCGGATGGGCAGGACAGCAGAAAGCCCGACGGCGGGACTCGCCGTCGGGCTTTCTGCAATGGTTGGGTGCCGGCGCGGGCTAGCGGGTGCTGCCGGACAGGAGGCCCCGGCTGCGGAGGAGCCGCTTCTCGATGGGGCCGAAGACCAGCAGCTCGATCAGGATTCCCACCGCCAGGATCAGCAGGATGGCAGCCATGACCACGGCCATGTCCGAGAGGGTCCGGCCCTGGTCCAGCAGCGAACCCAGGCCGAAGCCGATGGTGCCGCCCACCGCGATGATCTCTGCGGCCATGAGGGAGCGCCAGGAGAAGGCCCAGCCCTGCTTCAGGCCGCCCAGGTAGCCCGGCAGTGCAGCCGGAAGGACAATCTGCAGTGCCATCTGGAGCCGGGAGGCGCCCAGCACGGTGCCCACCCTGCGGTACTGCGGCGGGATCTGGTCCACGCCGGAGATGAGCCCGTTGATGATGGAAGGGATGGCTCCCATGAACACCACGAAGTAGACAGTGGCATCGGTGAGGCCGAACCAGATGATGGCCGCGGGGACCCACGCCACCGAGGGCAGGACTTGCAGGCCGGAGATCAGGGGACCGAAGGCTCGCCGCAGCGGCGCCACCTGGGCCAGCAGCAGCCCCACCGGGGTTGCGACGGCCACCGAGATGAGGAAGCCCACCACGCCCCGCTGCAGTGACGTCCAGACGGACTCCTGCAGCTTGCCGTCGCTCCAGAGGACGCCCAGCTGGCCGAGGACGTCCAGCGGTCCGGGCACCAGGTCGCGGCGCTTGACGCCCAGCGAGACGTAGAACTGCCAGACCAGCACCAGGACCACCAGGGCGGCCACGGGAAGGAGGATCCGGCTCCAGTCGATCCGGTGCTTCCGGTCGGCGTCGGACTGCAGGGAATCCAGGCCGGACTCCAGCTCGCGGAGGTCCTCCTTGCCGGTGGAGGTGCGGGTCAAAGCGGCATGGACGTGCCGGGTTTCAGCAGCTGTGGTTTCGACAGGCTCAACCACCGGCTCCTCCTCAACCAGGGGTGGGTTACTTGGCATGGCGGCGAATCTCCTCCCGCAGCCGGGCGGTGATGACCCCGGTCAGCTGGCCGGCGAGCCCGGCGTCGGTTCGATGTTCCTCGGTGACGGACCATTCCTGGACCACCCGTCCGGGACGGGAGGACAGGAGCAGGACGCGCTGTCCCAGCCGGACGGCCTCGCGGACGTTGTGGGTGACGAACACGATGGTGCGGCCGGTTTCCTTCCAAATCCGCTCCAGCTCATCGTGCAGCAGGTCACGGGTGATGGCGTCCAGCGCGGCGAACGGCTCGTCCATGAGGAGCAGCTGGCGGTCTTGCGCCAGCGAGCGGGCCAGCGAGACGCGCTGCCGCATGCCGCCGGAGAGTTCGTGCGGCCGTTTGTCCCCGGCAGAGCCAAGGTGCACCAGTTCCAGGAGTTCCTGGGCCTTGGTGCGCCGCTCGGCCTTGCCCACGCCCCGGAGCTTCAGGGCCAGTTCGATATTCTCCCGGGCCGTGAGCCACGGGAAGAGCGCGGCGTCCTGGAACATGAAGGCGGCGCCGTCACTGGGCACTTCCAAGGCGCCCGACGTCGGCGCTTCCAGTCCCGCAATGATGTTCAGGAGGGTGGACTTGCCGCAGCCGGAGGCACCGAGGAGGGCAACGAACTCGCCCTGCTTGATGTTGGCGTTGACGTCGTCCAGTACCGGGGCGCCGTCGCCGAAGCGTTTGCCCAGGTGTTCCAGTACGACTGGCATGGTGCCGTCCTTAGGTAGTGGGTGGGTCAGTCCTGGCCGAGGCCGGCCGCGGAGATCTTGTCGGCGCCACCGGTGACCTGGTTGAGCGCACGGAGGTCGAAGAGCCCGTTGATGTCGGCCTTCTTGGTGGTTCCTGCATCCACGCCGTCCTGCAACAGCTTGGGGTAGCTGCCGGCCAGCGGGTCAAGGGTGAAGGTGATGTTTGCCAGCGACCTGGTGAGGACATCGTTGGGCAATGCTGCACCGGCGGATTCCTGCAGTGCGGCGTTGATGAGGTTCGCCTTCTCATCGGCAGGCGCGGAGTTGAGCCAGGCCACGGATTCGGCGTTGCCCTTGAGGAGGGCCTTGACGGTGTCCGGGTGGCTGGCCGCGTACTTCTGGTTGACGATCAGGATGGTGGTGGGAAACTCCCCCGGCTTGCCGGTCCCGGCGCCGTCCCACAGGTCTTTTTCATCCACCAGCACCTTGGCGCCGGCCTGGAGCACCAGGCGGGAGGCCCACGGCTCGGGCAGCCACGCGCCGTCGAGCTTTCCGTCCTGGAACAGCTTGAGCGTCTGCGCGTTCTCGGTGGGGTTGATGGCGACGTCGCCACTGCCGTCCACACTGGTCTTGTAGCCCTGCGATGAGAGCCAGGCGCGGAGTGCGACGTCCTGGGTGCCGCCCAGCTGGGGAGATGCGAGGGTCTTGCCCTTAAGGTCTGCGGCCGAGGTGATCTCCGGCTTGACCACCAGCTGGGCACCGCCCGCTGCCGCCCCGGCAATCACCCGGACGGACTCGCCCTGGCTCTTGACGAACGAGTTGATGGCCGGGTTGGGGCCGATGTAGGCGGCGTCGATGGCGCCCGCGTTCAGGGCTTCGATGGCGGCCGGGCCGGCGTTGAAGGTCTGGGTGCTGAGCTTGGTGCTGCCCAGGGCCTGCTGGAGGAATCCTTTTTTGACGCCCACCAGGGCCGGGGCGTGCGTGACGTTGCCGAAGTAGCCCAGCTTCAACTCGGCCGCGGGGCTCGTCTCTGCGGCCTGGGCCTCGGTGTTGCGGGAGACGTTTGAGGCCACAATGGCGCCGACGGCGATCAGGAGGACCAGCCCGATTGCCAGGGCAGCTTCGATGGCACGCTTGCGCTTGGGAACCGCGCTTTCGCCTGCCACGATGCGGGTCATCCCGGGCTTGGAACTTGTCATTGTTTCACCATAGGGAGTGGCCCAAACCCGTTCAATGACGCGGAAACGGGGGGTCACGCACGTTCATGTAGCGTCACATTCGGCCGCCCGGAGGCCCGGTTTCACAGATCCAGGCGCTGCGGCGTTGACCACCTGCCACGGCATGTGCTCCACCGTTCCGGGCCTTAACCACCAATTCGCCGGAAACCTGCGGGCTCGCCGTTCAGGAACGGCGAGCCCGGCAGTCTTCCGGCGAATCGAAAAAGGACTAGATGCTGTAGCGCTCGTCCTCGTGGTCGCCCGGGTGGTCCTTGACCAGGCCGGCGGCCAAGGTGTTGCCGTCCAGCGGGTCGATGACCAGGAACGCTCCGGTGCGGCGGTGGTGCAGGTAGTTCTCCAGCGGCAGCGGGGCAGCGAGCCGGAGTTGCGCGTGGCCGATGTCGTTGAGCTCCAGGTTCGAGGCGGCCTCCAGCTTGAAGGTGGCCAGGTCCAGCTTCCCGGAGACGTTGCGGACCATCGCCTGCACCGTGCGGGTGCCGTGCTTGACCAGCACCTTCTGGCCTTCGCGCAGCGGCTTCGGGGAGAGCCAGCAGAGGGCGGCGTACAGGTCGGCCGAGGCTTCCCGGACGGTCCCTGCAGCGGCGATGGTGTCACCGCGGGCGACGTCGAACTCGTCCGCCAGCCGGATGGCCACCGACTGCGGGGCAGCGGCTTCCTCCAGCGCGGCACCGGCGAAGTCGATGCCCGCCACGGTGGTGGTCCGCGGCGACTGGCCCGGCGTAAGCACGGAGACCTTGTCTCCCACCTTGACCGAGCCTTCGGTGATCTGGCCGGCGTAGGCGCGGTAGTCGCGGTAGGCCTCCACGTCCAGCCCGGCGGCGACGGCGTCGGGGGCCAGGGCACCCTGCGGCCGGATCACCAGCTGGACCGGGAAGCGGAAGCTTTCCAGGTGGCTCTCGAGCTCATCGGCTGCCGGGAGGGTTTCGAGGACCTCGAGCAGGGCGGGGCCGGTGTACCAGGGGGTACGCTCCGAGCGGTCCACCACGTTGTCGCCGTCGAGCGCCGAGACCGGGATGACCAGGAGGTCGCTGATGCCGTCCGAGCCGAGGCCCAGTTCGCGGCCCACCTGCTGCACGTCGGCTTCGATCCCGCGGAAGACGGATTCGCTGAAGTCCACCAGGTCGATCTTGTTCACGGCCACGATCACGTGCGCCACGCGCAGCAGCTGCAGAACGGACAGGTGCCGGCGGGTCTGCTCCAGCACACCCTTGCGGGCGTCAATGAGGACGACGACGGCATCCGCGGTGGACGCGCCGGTCACCGTGTTCTTGGTGTACTGGACGTGCCCGGGGCAGTCGGCCAGGATGAAGCTGCGCTGGTCGGTGGCGAAGTAGCGGTAGGCCACGTCGATGGTGATGCCCTGTTCGCGTTCGGCGCGCAGGCCGTCGGTCAGCAGGGCCAGGTCGATGCCGCCTTTGTCGCCGCCAAAGCCGCGGTCGGCTGAGGTGCGGGCGACCGCATCGAGCTGGTCAGCCAAAATGGCCTTGGAATCGTGAAGGAGGCGGCCCACCAAAGTGGATTTGCCGTCGTCGACCGATCCAGCGGTGGCGAAGCGGAAGAGCGTGGTGGGCAGGCTGTCGTTGATTGAGCCTGTCGAAATCTCGGAAATCGTGCTCATTAGAAGTACCCGTCCTTCTTGCGGTCTTCCATGGCGGCCTCGGAGATGCGGTCATCTGCGCGGGTGGCGCCACGTTCGGTGAGGGTGGAGGCGGCAACTTCCACCACGACGTCGGACACCGTGTAGGCGTTCGATTCCACGGCACCGGTGCAGGACATGTCCCCGACGGTCCGGTAGCGGACGGTCTTGGTGATGACTTCCTCATCGGGGCGAGGCTGGGACACCTCGCCGACGGCGCGCCACATGCCGTCGCGGGCGAACACCTCACGTTCGTGGGCGTAATACAGTCCGGGCAGCTCGATGTTCTCGCGCTCGATGTAGCGCCAGATGTCCAGTTCGGTCCAGTTGCTGATGGGGAACGCGCGGACGTGCTGGCCCACGGTGTGGCGGCCGTTGTAGAGGTTCCACAGCTCGGGGCGCTGGTTGCGCGGATCCCACTGGCCGAACTCGTCACGCAGGCTCAGGATGCGCTCCTTGGCGCGGGCCTTGTCCTCGTCGCGGCGGCCGCCGCCGAACACGGCGTCGAACTTGTTCTGCTGGATCGCGTCCAGCAGCGGGACGGTCTGCAGCGGGTTGCGGGTGCCATCGGCGCGTTCGGCCAGCTCGCCACGGTCGATGAACTCCTGCACGGAGCCGACCACCAGTTTCAGGCCCAGGCGCTCCACCGTGCGGTCGCGGAAGTCGATGACCTCAGGAAAGTTGTGGCCGGTGTCCACATGCAGCACGGGGAAGGGCACCTTGCCCGGCCAGAACGCCTTGGTGGCCAGGTGCAGCATCACCACGGAGTCCTTGCCGCCGGAGAACAGCAGCGCAGGCTTCTCGAACTCGGCAACAACCTCGCGGATGATGTGGATGGCCTCGGACTCCAGGGTGTCCAGGCTGGACAGGCGGGATGAGACGCCGAATGCCGCCCCCGCCCCTTCGCCGCGCGGCTGATCTTCGATCAGTCCAGCGCGCGGCTCCGACAGGCCCGATGCCACTCCCTGGGCGGCATTCGGCGTCTCAGTAGCGTCAGTTTCCAACACAGACAGCTCCAGATCCTCGTTGGTGGTTTGGGTGCTCATACGTGTAGTCCGCATTCTGTCTTGTCGGAACCAGCCCAGCGTCCGGCGCGGGGGTCCTCGCCGGGAGCCACCTTGCGGGTGCAGGGCTGGCAGCCGATGGAGGGGTAGCCCTGGGAAAGCAGCGGGTTGACGGGCAGGAGGTTGTCGTCGGAGTACTGGACCAGCTGGTCGAACGTCCAGGCGGCCATCGGGTTGACCTTGACCAGGCCGTTCTTCTCGTCCCAGCCGATCAGTGGTGTGTTGGTGCGGGTGGGGGCCTCGTCGCGGCGGACGCCGGTGAACCAGAGTTCGTAGCCGGCCAGGGTGCGCTGCAGCGGAGCCACCTTGCGGAGGGCACAGCACTGGGCGGCGTCGCGGGCAAAGAGGTCCTTGCCGAGCAGCCGGTCCTGCTGCTCCACGGTGTTCTCGGGGAGCACATCCACCACGTTGACACGGAGGTTCGCGGCTATTTCGTCGCGCGTGGCATAGGTTTCCGGGAAGTGGTAGCCGGTCTCCAGGAACAGGACGTCGACGCCGGGCATCTGGTCAGCGACAAGGGCCGGCAGGACGGCGTCGGCCATGGAGCAGGCAACAGCGACGGCGGGCAGGTCGAAGTTGCGCTCCACCCAGGCGATGACGTCGCGGGCGGGAGCGTCCCAGCCGAGTTCGGCGGCGCCGGCTTCGGCCAGGGCCTTCAGCTCATCCTTGGAACGGAGCTTGGGGGTTGAACTTGTCGAAACCGGCTCAACTGCGGGGGTTTCGGCAGGCTCAACCACCGGATCTACCCCTAGTGCGTGCTTGGGCCCACGGCCGCCGGGGTCCCCGGCCGAGCTTGCGAGGTTGGGGTGCGGTTGGGGACTCATTACTGGAGTGCCTCCTCGTCTGCTGCGTGGGCCCATTCGGCGAAGGTCTGGCCTTCAGTGCGGTCCGCGACGAACCGGCGCACCACGCGCTCCACGTAATCGGGCAGGTCGTCGACGTATACCTTCAGGCCGCGGACGGTCCGGCCCAGGCCGGCTTCCTCGCGGGTGTTGTTTGCCAGGCCGCCACCAAGGTGGACCTGGAAACCCGGGGAGGGGTCGCCGTCGGGCGTTGGCAGCATCATGCCCTTGAGGCCGATGTCCGCCGTCTGGATGCGGGCGCAGGAGTTGGGGCAGCCGTTGATGTGCAGGGACAGTGCCTGCGGCAGCTGGCCGGATTCGGCGAGGTCGGCCAGGCGGCGTTCCAGCTCGGCCACGGCGGTGGCGGCCGTCATCTTGGTTTCAACGATGGCCAGCTTGCAGTACTCGATGCCCGTGCAGGCGATGGTGCCGCGGCGGAACACCGACGGCCGTGCAGAGAGGCCCAGGGCGTCCAGTTCGGCCACCAACGGCTCCACCTGGTCCTTGTCGACGTCCAGGACCACGAGCTTCTGGTGCGGGGTGGTGCGCAGGCGGTAGGAGCCGCGGGCCTCGAGGGTGTCGGCGAGCTTGACCAGCGCCGAGCCGGACAGCCGGCCCGCCAGCGGCGTGGCACCGATGAAGAACTTGCCGTCTTTCTGCTCGTGCACGCCCACATGGTCGCCCGGGGTGGACGGCTTGGGGGCGGCGGGACCGTCGGCCAGCTTGTAACCGAGGTATTCGTCCTCGAGGATCCGGCGGAACTTCTCCGGACCCCAGTCGGCCATCAGGAACTTCAGGCGCGCCTTGGTGCGCATGCGGCGGTACCCATAGTCGCGGAAGATGCTGGTGACGCCGAGCCAGACGTCGGCGGCCTGCTCCGGCTTCACGAATGCGCCAAGGCGCTTGCCCAGCATGGGGTTGGTGGACAATGCGCCGCCGGCCCAGAGGTCGTAGCCGATGCCGAGTTCGGGGTGCCTGACACCCACGAGCGCGAAGTCGTTGATCTCGTGCACCACGTCCTGGCTGGGGTGGCCGGTGATGGCGGTCTTGTACTTGCGCGGCAGGTTGGACAGCAGCGGGTTGCCGATGAACCGCTCCCCCAACTCGGCGATGAGCGGGGTGGGGTCGATAATCTCGTCTTTGGCGATGCCGGCCACGGGCGAGCCCAGGATGACGCGGGGCACGTCGCCGCAGGCTTCGGTGGTGGACAGGCCCACGGACTCCAGGCGGTTCCAGATCTCGGGGATGTCCTCCACCTGGATCCAGTGCAGCTGGATGTTTTGGCGGTCCGTCAGGTCCGCGGAGTCGCGGGCGAAGTCCACGGAGATCCGGCCGATCACGCGCAGCTGCTCGGTGGTGAGCGCGCCGCCGTCGATCCGCACACGGAGCATGAAGTACTTGTCCTCAAGCTCGTGCGGCTCCAGCGTGGCGGTCTTGCCGCCGTCGATCCCCTGTTTGCGCTGGGTGTACAGGCCCCACCAGCGGAACCGGCCGTGCAGGTCCTGGCTCGGGATGGCGTCGAAGCCTTCCTTGGCGTAGATGGACTCGATACGCTCGCGGACGTTCAGGCCGTCGTCTTCCTGTTTCCAGGTTTCGTTGGCATTCAGCGGCGTCTTGCCGTCCACCTTCCACTGGCCGTGCGGCTTCGCGGCGGGTCGGGACGGGCGTGCGGGGCGCTTGGGGGCAGCGGAGTCCGCAGACGCTCCGGCTAGAGCTGTATCAGTCATGCATCGACTGTAGGTCGACCCCGATTTACGTCACAAAGGTCCGGAAATGCTGAGTCACCTAGGGAAATATTTCGTCACGAAACGCCGAACGGCCTTGAAGATGCCACCCTGCTGTGCATCGGCGGCCGCCCCGGACACTCCCGCCTCCGGCGCCGCCGGCGCGGATTCCGGGGCAGGTTCGGAGGGGGTTTCGTGCATCGTGGCGACGGCGGCGTCGTACCTGTCCAGCGCGATTTCCGCGAGCGTCGCGGACGGCAGCAAGGGTTCGGTGACGACGTCGGCCCCGGCCTTCGCGAGCTGGTCGTGGAAGAAGCCCGGCGCCAGCAGGTAGGAGGCAATCACCACCCGGCCACCGACGTCGACCGCTCCCGCGGACTCCCCCGCCCCGGCACCTCCTGCCAGCTCCTCCCGAAGCATGGCCACGGCGTCGGGCACGGAGGGCTTGGCCGAGGCACCATACGCGGCCACGATCCGGTTGGACCGGAGCTCCCGGAGCTGGCCCAGCAGCTCCTCGACGCTGACGGCGGCGTTGGGATTGGACGAGCCCGCGGCGGCAAGGACGACGACGTCGTTGTCCGTGGTGCCCGCCTCACGCAGCCGCTGGTCCAGCAGGGCGGCAAGCCGGGGGTCCGGCCCCAGGGGAGCGGCGGCGGCGCTGCCGGGGCGGCTCTTCACGGCCCGCGCAATGTCCACCTTCACGTGGTACCCAACACTGAGCAGCAGCGGGACCACTACAGCAGGCTCCTCCTCCGGCAGGCCAGCCACAACATCCACGAGGTCCGGCTGCTGGACGTCCACGTAGGCTTCCCGGACCTCCAGCCCGGGGCGCAGTTCCGCAATGGCTGCGCGCAGGGCGTTGACCTCCGCGGCTCCCTGTGTGTTGGACGTCCCATGGGCGCAGGCGATCATGATGGGGCTGTTCATAGGGGCTAGCGTAACGTTGGAGCCGCCCTGTCCGCCCTCTTTGAAATACCGGGACGCCCCATGACATTCGCCTTTGACAACTCCCCGGTATGGCTGGATCTGCTGGGTGTGTTCTTCTTCGCCGTCTCGGGGTCGCTGCTCGCCGCGCGGAAGCAAATCGACATTGTCGGCTCCCTATTGCTGGCCTCGCTGGTGGGCCTTGGCGGCGGGGTCATCCGTGACATCATCATCGCCGTGGTCCCGGCGGCCTTCACCAACCCGGCATACCTGTTCCCGCCGGTCTTCGCGACGGCGCTCGTGTATTTCCTGTTCTCCAGCGTCCAGCGCTACACGTCCCTGCTGGTCCTTTTCGACGCAGCCGGCCTGGCCCTGTTCTGCATGACCGGCACCCTCAAGGCCCTGGCCACCGGGCTGAACCCGGTGGCGTCCGTGCTGCTGGGCGTGACGACGGCGGTGGGCGGCGGCCTGCTGCGGGACATCACCGCCAACGAGGTGCCGGAATTGTTCAATCCCAAGGACATTTACGCGTTGCCGGCGTTCCTGGGCTCGTCCTTGACCGCTGTGCTGTGGGTGCTGGGTGTTTTCAACGTGCTGACGGCGGCGGCGATCGCGGCCCTGGTTTTCACGTTCCGGGTCCTGGCCTGGCGGCGGTCGTGGCAGGCGCCGCTTGCCGTACGCGGGTGGCACCGGCGGGCTGGCGATACAGGGCTGTAGTGGCTGTTCCGTGTCATTTTGGGGGGCCCGGGATTGGCTAGGATATGAGCATGACTGACATGTTCCTCGAGAAGTTCCGCGCGCTAGTTCCGAAGTATCTCGAGGATGAATGGCAGGAAGCAGACGGCCTGACCCCCGAGGAGCTGGACAGCGCCCTCGCCGAGCACCAGTTCGAGATCCCGTTGGTCCTGCGCGAGTTCTACCTGGCCCTGGGCGGCTGCGAGGACCTGATGGAGGCCTACCACTACTTCTGGGACCCCGAAGAGCTCGAAGTCGATGACGAGGGCTTCCTGATGTTCCTCGAAGACGAAGAGGAACAGTTCACCTGGGGATTCCGCGTGGGCGACCTCGGCGTCCCGGACCCCATTGTGTACCGGCGCAACAACGCCCGCGGCCAGTGGAAGTCCGAGGAAGGCACCTTCTCCGAGTTCGTGTTCGACATGTTCGAGTGGGCTTTCGAGGACGACGAAGAGGAAGAGTAGGGGTTTCCCGCTCTTTTGGCCGGGCTGCCCATGGCCGGCCCTCGCTGAATTTCCCCGCCTTTGAGGGGTGTCGACGGCGTGTTCCCCGGTTCTGACCGCGAGTCCCCGGCTTTGCGGCTGAAAGCCGGGGAATTTCAGCGGATTACCCTGCCCCTGAGCACCTGCCATACCTCGGCGAGCAGCTTCTGTGGGTTGTGGACGACGTCCGCGTATCCGTATCGCAGCACCGCATAGCCGTTGAGGGTGCTGGCATTGTTCCGTGAGCGGTCTTTCTTCACCTGTCGCGGCTCCAAGTGGCTGGCACCGTCGATCTCGATGATCAGGAACCCCTCCAGCAGGAAGTCGACGTAGCCGATTCCTGGCAATCCGACCTGGGTCTGGGTATGGATTCCCGCCGCGCGAAAGAGGATGCGGGCCACCACTTCAATTGGCGAGTCCGCGCTGCCGTCGACAAGGTCCAAGACTTTGCGGGCGGCTCCATTCCGGTTTCCCGGCAGCCGTTGACGCAGGTACGGCAACGTCGTCACGCCTTGCCGCACCGCGCTCTCCACCATCACAGCGGCCTCCACCCCGGGCCGGCAACGCAATGCGTGGATGAGGATGTCAGTCGTACTTGCGACCGGCTCCGCCGTACCGTGCGGGACCAGGGACCCGCGGTGCACCACGGCACGCGGCGGCCCCGCGTGCCGGCACAGCAGATGCACCTTCTCCGGCGGGTGCAGCAGCCACAGTCCGTGGTACGGAGCCCCTGAGGCGCAAGTAAGCAGTCCGTTGCCGAGCACAGCAGTCACAAAGTCCTGAGGGGCTGCACGGAGGGCCAGCACTCCGTGCCTGAGGCGGCAGAGTTCACCGGAGGCCGCCGCATTGCGGATGTCCCGGTCGGAGAACCCGGCCTTGAGGATTGTTGCTGTGCGGGCCACGGAACCGGCGTTGCGAAGGAACTGAGAAACATCCATGAGGCCAGCACAGCGGACGGACGCCCTCACCGAGGAGCCTGATTCGCGCTATGTGCGTAACCCGCGGGGCTGAAACTCCCCAAGTTCCGGCGGCCGTCCCGGCGCGCCGCCGCAACATGCCGATGCTGGTCATCCTCCGGCGCTGAAACGCGGGCAGACTCAGCGGAAAAACTTTTTGACACAGGCAGTTACACCGGACTTGCGTATTGTGACAAAGCTGTCATAAGCTATTCACGGATCCGCTAAACGCCTCCGGCGGGTCTGATGCGAACGGAGAGATAGCCCCGGTTCACAGCGGCTTCGGTTGTTGAGGACCGGGGCTATCCCGTTAACGCCAGGCAAAGGAAAAGCCCGGCACCTGCTGGCTGAACCAGAGGCACCGGGCTCCACGAGAGATCAGCTGGCGCGGTCAACCACGGCCAGCGCAAAGTTGGACAGCGACTCCTTGACCACGCCGTCGGGCAGCGGCGCCAGGGCCGCGATGGCTTCGTCGGCCCAGCGGCGTGCCACCACCCAGGACTCGGCCGTGACAGGGTGCTCCCGCAACCCGGCAACAGCGGCGGCAAGGGCTTCGTCCGAGGTCAGGTCGCCGTCAATCAGCGTCAGGAGCTCGACGGCGGACTGGTCGCCATCGGCGGCAGCCTTGCGCAGGAGCAGCACCGGCAGGGTGGGGACCCCTTCGCGGAGGTCCGTTCCGGGTGACTTGCCGGACTTGACCTTGACACCGGTGACATCGATGACGTCGTCGGCCAGCTGGAAGGCCACGCCCACCTTCTCGCCGTATTCCACCAAAATGTCCTCGAATGCCTCGTCGGCGCCGGAGAAGATGGCACCGAACTGGCCCGAAGCCGCCACCAGGGAACCGGTCTTGTCCGCGATCACGGACAGGTAGTGCTCCACCGGGTCCTCATCCGGACGCGGACCCACGGTCTCGTGCAACTGGCCCAGGCACAGGCGCTCAAACGTGCGGGCCTGGATTCCCAGCGCACGCCCACCCAGTTCAGACACCAGGATGGAGGCCCGGGCGAAGATCAGGTCGCCGGTGAGGACCGCCACCGAGTTGCCCCAGACTTCGTGGGCCGTGGGAGCGCCGCGGCGGAACGGAGCGGAGTCCATGACGTCGTCGTGGTACAGGGTGGCCAGGTGGGTCAGTTCAACCACGACGGCGGCCTGCACCACGGCGGGCAGCGATGCGTCGCCGAGGTGGGCGCAGAGCAGGGTCAGCAGCGGCCGGATGCGCTTGCCGCCGGCTTCCACCAGGTGGCGGGACGTGGCATCGGCCAGGGGGTCCGAGTTGGCGATGGCCTCGCGCAGCTTCTTCTCCACCTTGGCCAGGTTGTTGGTGATGGCCGGGCCCAGTTCGTCGTCGCCGGCGATGGCTGCAAAACCGGCAGGCAACTGAAGCCCCGTGGCAATGGCGGTGGTATTGAGGCTGGGTTCGGAGTCCGGCAGGCCGTGCCCGGCGTGCGTCCAGCTGTGGTCTGCGGATTTGGTCACGGGTTAACCCTAACTTTTTGTTGCGGATACCGCTGGTTCGTTGCTGGCGGGGCATTGGATGTGGCCGGAACCAGCGATTCCAGGACGCGGATCACCCGGTCCTCGAAGCCCTTGGCTGACGGGTCCGTGAGGTTGGCCAGAAGCCGGACCACGAACCGCATGAGCACCGGGATGGGCATGCCGGTCCGCAGCGCGAGCTTCATGACGGCGGGCTTGCCGATCAACGCGGCGAAGGCCCGGCCGAGCGTGAAGTGGGAGCCCCACTGGCCGCGCACGTAGTCCGCGTACCGGGACAGGTGCGCATCGGCGTCGTACGTTCCGCCCAAGGCAGCCGAACGGGAGGAGGCGTCGATGATGAACTCGGCCGCAAACCGTGCCGACTCCATCGCGTAGGAGATGCCCTCGCCGTTGAACGGGGACACCATGCCGCCGGCGTCGCCCAGGAGGAGCAGGCCCGGAGAGTAGTGCGGGGTGCGGTTGAAGCCCATGGGCAGCGCGGCCCCGCGGATTTCGCCCACCTGGTTCTCCGGCGTGAAGCCCCACTCTGCGGGCATGCCGGCGGTCCATTCTCGCAGCACCTGCTTGTAGTCCAGCTTGCCGAATTCCTTGGAGGAGTTCAGGATGCCCAGGCCCACGTTGGAGGTGCCGTCACCCACGCCGAACGCCCAGCCGTAGCCGGGCAGCAGTTTGCCGTCGCGGCCGGGGAGCTCCAGCCAGCCTTCCATCCAGTCGTCGTCGGTGCGCGGGGAGGTGAAATAGGTGCGGACGGCAACGCCCAAGGGCCGGTCGTCGCGCTTTTGGATTCCGAGGGACACGGCCGTGCGGGTGGAGTTGCCGTCGGCAGCGAGGACGACGTCGGCCGGAAAGTCACGCGTCTCCCCCGTCCTGCGTCCGTTCCCGTCGAGGAGCGCTGCGCGGACCCCGGTGACGCGGCCGGCGTCGTTCCGGACGGCGTCGGTGACGCTGTGCCGCTCAAGGATGGTGGCACCGGCAGCCTCAGCGTGCCGCGCGAGTTCCTCGTCAAAGCCGAGGCGGGTGCGGATCAGGCCGTACTGCGGGAAGTCGGACACTTCGGGCCAGGGCAACTCGATGGTGCGGCCGCCGGCGATCAGGCGCAGGCCCTTGTTCCTGCGCCAGCCGTCGTTCTCGGGGTGCGGCAGGCCAAGCTTCTGGATTTCGCGGACGGCGCGGGGCGTGAGCCCGTCCCCGCAAACCTTCTCGCGCGGGAACTGCGTTTTTTCCAGGACCGTGACCTCAAGGCCGGCCTTGGCGAGGTAGTACGCGGCGGTGGACCCGGCCGGACCTGCGCCGACAATCAGTACCTTCACAGGTCAGCGGACGATGTTGCGGCGCAGCTTGGCCACCGGGCCTTTGTGCGCGGCGATGGCGGCTGCGGTACCCTCGGGGCCGGCGGCAGGCTTGAAGGCCCGGTGCACCGCCACGATGCCGCCGGTGAGGTTGCGGTAGGTGACCTTTTCCCAGCCGCTGTCCTGCAGCCACGCGGCCAGGTGGTCCTGGTCCGGCCAGGCACGGATGGACTCGGCCAGGTAGACGTAGGCGTCCGGATTTGAGGCCACCTTGACCGCGATGGCCGGCAGGGCGCGCATTAGGTATTCGGTGTACATGGTGCGCCACAGCGGCACCACGGGCTGCGAGAACTCGGCGATGACCAGGCGGCCGCCGGGCTTGGTGACGCGCAGCATCTCGGCCAGCGCCTTCTTGGGCTCGTTCACATTGCGCAGGCCGAAGGAGATGGTGGTGGCATCAAACGTGTTGTCCGCAAAGGGAAGATTGGTGGCGTCACCGGCGATGAAGTCGATGTCCGGGCGGCGGCGCTTGCCCACCTTGAGCATGCCAAGGGAGAAGTCGCAGGCCACCACATCTATGCCGGCGTCGGCATATGGTTCGCTGGAGGTGCCCGTGCCGGCCGCAAGGTCAAGGACGCGCTGGCCCTTGGAGACTTCCATCGCGTCCACCACGATCTTCCGCCAACGGCGGGTCTGTCCCATGGACAGGACATCGTTGACGACGTCGTATTTCGGTGCGACGTCGTCAAACATCGTGGCTACTTCGTCCGGACGCTTATCCAAGGATGCTCGGTTCACCATGACATTGTCTCAAATGTTCGCGGCGGTCCGGACCAGCGGCTCCTTCTCCTTTTTGACCCTTCCTGCACCCGGAGATGGCCCCGGCCTACGCGGGAGTAGTGTTGTCTCATCATGACGAGCACGTTCCGCACCCTGACAGTCCCCCTGGATGGCAAAACATTCCCCGGGGGGCTGCCTTCGTTTCTGGTCAGGGACGACGTCCTGTGCTGGACCCGCCGCGAAGCCGGATTGGCCGGGTTTGGCGAGATTTCGCGCTTCACCGCCACGGGTCCGGACCGGTTCCTGGAGGCGGATATCTGGTGGCGGCACCTGGTCCTGGAGGCGGACGTCTCGGATGCCGTGGAGCTGCCCGGCACCGGCCCGGTGGCGTTCGGATCCTTCGCTTTCTCAAAGACCTCCCGGCACGAGTCGCGGCTGATCGTGCCGGAGATCGTGGTGGGCGTCCGGGACAACCAGGCGTGGCTCACCCAATTGACGTTCGACGACGGCCCGCTCACCGAAGAGACGGCGGCCGCCGCACTGGACCGCTGGCTCAGCAGCAGTTCCCCTGCCGGCGAAGGCACGACGGCCGCTCCGGTCCTGGCCGGGGACGGCACCCTTGATGAGGTGCCCGGCCCAGCCCGCGGCGCCGTCGTGCGTCCCCTCCCCCTTGCCGCCGGCGCAACACTGCATACCGGGTCCCTCAGCGAGGACGCCTGGATGGATGCCGTGGCCGCTGGCGTCGCCGAGATCCGCACCGGAGCGCTGGAGAAGCTGGTGCTGGCGCGGGACGTGGTGGCAACCATTCCTTCCGGCGTACATGCAGCCGATGTACTGCGCGAGCTTTCCGCCAGGTACCGCGAATGCTGGACCTACGGCGTGGATGGCCTGGTGGGCGCCACGCCGGAGATGCTGATCCAGGTGGAAGGGCGCACCGCCCAGGCCCGCGTGCTGGCCGGCACCCTTGACCGGCGGGACGCCCACGGTGAGGATGGCGCGCCGATGGATTACGCAACCCGGGTCCTGGCGGGTTCGGAGAAGCAGCGGCACGAGCATGAGATCGCGATCCAGTCGCTGACCAAGCAGCTTGCACCCTTTTCCGAGGCGATGAATGCCCATGACGAGCCGTTCATCCTGGAGCTGCCCAACGTCTGGCACCTGGCCTCGGACGTCAAGGCGGAGCTCACCGAGGTGGAAGGGCACGTACCCACGTGCCTGGCGCTGATCAACGCACTGCACCCTACGGCGGCCGTCTGCGGGACGCCCACGCTTGTGGCCGGCGAGCTGATCCGCAAGCTGGAGCACCTGGACCGTGGACCGTATGCCGGGCCGGTGGGCTGGCTGGACGCCGCGGGCAACGGAGAATGGGGCATCGCGTTGCGCGGCGCCGTCATTGAGGCTGCGGACACCGTCCGGTTGTATGCCGGGTGCGGAATCGTCGACGGCTCGCTGCCGGAGGCCGAATTGGCTGAAACGTGGGCCAAATTCCGGCCGATGCTGGAGTCCCTGGGCATCAACAGCTAGCGCCGGGCGGCCCACGAGTCTGGGATGACAGACAGGTCCTGCTCTGGAAGGCTTGATTTTGTCCCCCCAACAGTTATCCAATAGTGAAACTTAGTTGCGTGTGACGTACCTCTCTTGTTGAGCGTTACACTATAAGCCGCGTTAGTACCTCATAGCCCCTGCAACAAAAGGTAAGAAATGCAGACTCCCCGTACCCTCCTGGGCACCTCCAAGCTGACCGCTGCCACTATGATCGCCATCAGCGCCCTGGCCCTCTCAGCATGCACGAACGCCTCGGAAACGGGTCCCTCCAGCGCGGCCAGCTCGTCAGGCAGCGCCAGCGCCAGCTTTGATCCCACCACCGTCAAGAAGGACGACTCCCTGGCCGCCATGGTCCCGGACGCCATCAAGTCCAAGGGCACCATCACCGTGGGTTCTGACACCAGCTACGCCCCCGCCGAATTCCTCGGTCCGGACGGCCAGACTCCCGTGGGCTACGACGTGGACATCGCCAAGGCCATCGGCGCCACGCTGGGCCTCAAGGTCCAGGTCCAGACTGCCGAGTTCACCGGCATCCTCCCGGCCCTCGGCCCTAAGTACGATCTGGGCATCTCCTCGTTCACCATCAACCCGGAACGCCTGGGTGCCGTGAACATGGTCAGCTACTTCAACGCCGGCACCGCCTGGGCCGTGCAGAAGGGCAACCCCAAGAAGTTCTCCCTGGACGACGTCTGCGGCAAGTCCATCGGCGTGCAGACCGGCACCGTGCAGGAAGACCCGGACCTTGCCGACCGCAACAAGAAGTGCGCCGCCGACGGCAAGAAGCCCATTGACATCGTCACCCTGAAGAACCAGACGGACGTCACCACGCGCCTGGTCAACGGCAGCATCGACGCCATGGCCGCGGACTCCCCCATCATCGGCTACGCCCTGACCCAGACCAACGGACAGCTGGAGAAGCTGGGCGACGTCTACGACTCAGCTCCGCAGGGCATCGCCGTGGCCAAGGCGGACACCGCCTGGGCCGAGGTCATCCAGAAGGCAGTCGCCAAGCTGATGGCAGACGGCTCCTACAAGAAGATCCTGGAAGGCTGGGGCAACTCCGAGGGCGCCATCACCAAGTCCGAGGTCAACCCGGCGGTTAAGTCTTGAGTTTTCGCGTTACCGACGACAAGTCAGGTGTGCACATGGAACACCATCAACAAGGGGACGCACCGGTACTGAACAAGTCAGTGCCGGTGCGCCACCCCGGCCGGTGGATCAGCGCCGTCATCATCCTCCTCCTGGTGGCCGGGCTCGTGCAGAGCCTGTTCACCAACTCCAACTTCCGCTGGGACGTTGTGGGCACCTACATCCTGGACGTAAAGGTCGTCCAGGGCGTGGGGTGGACCCTGCTGCTGACGGTGGCGTCCATGGTCCTGGCCATCGTCCTGGCCATCCTGCTGGCAGTCATGCGGCAGTCCGATAACCCGGTCTTCCGCTGGTCCAGCTGGGTATGGGTGTGGTTCTTCCGCGGAACTCCGGTCTACACGCAGCTGGTGTTCTGGGGCCTGGTTACGGTCCTCTACCCGGCCTTCACGCTGGGGATCCCGTTTGGTCCCGAACTGTTCAGCTATGCCCTGTCCGATCCCAGCAAGGGCCTGATCCCCGCGATCCTCGGCCTCGGCCTGAACGAGTCGGCCTACCTGGCGGAAATCTTCCGGGCGGGCCTCAAGTCAGTGGACAGGGGCCAGCAGGAAGCCGCCGAGGCGCTTGGCATGTCCAAGGGCAAGATCATGTGGCGGATCATCCTGCCGCAGGCCATGCGGATTATCGTCCCGCCAACCGGCAACGAAACCATCGGCATGCTGAAGACCACCTCGCTGGTCCTGGCGGTCCCGTTCACGCTGGACCTGACCTTCGCCACCAATGCCCTGGCTAACCGCATCTACCTCCCGATTCCGCTGCTGATCGTTGCCGCGTTCTGGTACCTGCTCGTTACCAGCATCCTCATGGTGGGCCAGCACTACCTCGAGGCCTACTACGGCAAGGGCGTGGACAACCTCGCTCCCGCAGCCGTGAATCCGGCCGCCGCCAAGGCTGCCGGTGCGGGTGCCGACGCCCAGCGGTCGATGAAGACGGACTTCCCCGAGGAGAGTGCACGATGACGGTCACAGCAGAAAAACCGCTGGTTAAGATCGAGGGCCTGCACAAGTTCTACGGGCCCCACCATGTCCTCCGGGGCATCGACATGACGGTGCAGCAGGGCGAAGTGTCGGTGGTGATCGGGCCTTCGGGTTCGGGCAAGTCCACCATGCTGCGCTGCGTGAACCTGTTGGAATCCATCAGCGCCGGTCGGATCTCCGTGGGCGGACAGCTGATTGGCTACCGCGAGGTCAACGGCAAGCTCCACGACCTCAAGACCAAGGAAATCGCCGCCCAGCGCCGCGAAATCGGCATGGTGTTCCAGCGGTTCAACCTGTTCCCGCACAAGACCGCGCTGCAGAACGTGATGGAAGCACCGGTCCACGTCAAGGGTCAGTCCAAGGCTGCCGCCCAGAAGCGTGCGCTGGAGCTGCTGGACCGGGTGGGCCTCGGCGACCGCGCCGGCCACTACCCGTCCCAGCTCTCGGGCGGCCAGCAGCAGCGCGTTGCCATCGCCCGGGCCCTGGCAATGGACCCGGAACTCATGCTCTTCGACGAGCCCACCTCGGCGCTTGACCCGGAGCTGGTGGGCGATGTCCTGAACGTCATGAAGGACCTGGCAAAGTCGGGCATGACCATGATCGTGGTGACCCACGAGATCGGCTTTGCCCGCGAAGTGGGCGACACCCTGACCTTCATGGATGGCGGTGTGGTGGTGGAATCGGGCGATCCCCGGGAAATCATCGCCAACCCGCAGCACGCCCGGACCAAGGAGTTCCTGGGCCGCGTGCTCTGACGCTCCTGCATTTTCGCGATCCAGATTCCCTGGCGCTGCCGTTATTCCGGCAGCGCCAGGGAATTTTTGCGTCGCGGGCTGGTTCAGACGTCGAAAGGCATACCAACGTGACGGGCGGCGCCTACCGGCCCGCCAGCACCCCTGCTACTGCGGCGGACACGGCGTCCTTGATGCGGGCATGAAGCTGCCTGAGCTGCCGGCGGTCCGTGCGGACTTCCACGATGCTGCGCCCCTGCACGGGCTGGGCGAGCGCTTCGGCGAGTCCCGCCGTCGTACTGACCAATGAATGCCCGACGCCGTACGCCTTGGCGAGTGCCGCGATGTCCACGGAGTGCGGGGTGCCAAAGAGGCGCTCGACGGCGTCCCCGTAGCGTCCGGTTTCCTCCACTCCCCCGTGCTCCAGCAGGCTGAAGATGGCGCCGCCGGAATCGTTCAGGACCACGATCCGCAGGTCCGGCTGTTCCTCCCCCGCACCGAGGAGGAGGCCGCCGGCGTCGTGCAGGAACGTCACGTCGCCCAGCAGGACGGTGGTTTCCTGCCGGCCGCCCAGCGCGATGCCGGTGGCCGTGGAAATGGTGCCGTCGATCCCGGCCAGGCCCCGGTTGGCGTAGACGGTGGCGGCGGGATCCGGTGCCGGCAAACCGGCGAGGTCAACGTCCCGGATGCCGTTGGAGGATCCGAGCAGCAGTTGGCCGCGGGCGTTCCTCCACACCAGGGACGCGACGGACGGGCCGGTGGCGGCAGCCTCGTCGGAGACCACGTGGTCCAGCGCGTGCTGGGCGGCCGACCCGGCGAGGAGCCAGGTATCCAGCCAGGCGGAGGTCCCGCGGCCGGCGAATTCGGCCAGGTCCGCGAGGTTTTCCAGCGGCAGTTCGGTGCGGCGCCCGGGTTCGTACCAGGCCACAGGAACCGGCTGGTACAGGGCTGACTCAATGTCCGCGCGGGCAAGAAGCGAGGCTACGGGGCGGGAGAGCGTAGGCCGGCCGAACAGCACCACCCGCTCGATGGGCTGGATCGAGCCGGGCCCGAAGTGCTCCAGCAGCAGCCGGTAGGGGCCCAGCGCGTTGGGTCCGAACCTGGCGTTGGAGGAGGGCTCAGCCAGGAGGGGGAGGTTGTGGGCGCGGGCGAATGCTTCGGCGACGGGGCCGGCGTCGTGCCCGGCGAGCACCACGGTCCGCCGCTCGGGCAGCTCCTCCGGGGCGGGCGGCAGGTTCATGACCAGCGGCTCGAAGCCCACCCGGTAGCGTTGCCTCTCCACCGCCTCGGGCAACCCCTCCTGTGGTGACGGAACCAGCGGGTCCCGGAACGCGAGGTTGAGCTGGACCGGCCCCGGCGGCAGGTCCGGGAACGCCCCGGTGGCCGCTGACAACCCGGTTTCCACGGCGCGCTGCGGGCTGGTCCCGGCGGGAATGTCGGCGGCGAACCGGACCTGCTCGCCGAACAGGTCCGGCTGGACGGTGGTTTGGTTGGCGCCGGTCCCGCGCAGTTCCTCCGGGCGGTCCGCCGACAGGACGATCAGCGGCACGGCAGCGTGGTTTGCCTCCATCACGGCCGGCATCAGGTTCCCGACGGCGGTCCCGGACGTGGTGAGGACGGCCGCCGGCGTGCCGGTGGCGAGGGCAAGGCCCAGGGCCGTGAAGCCGGCAGACCGCTCGTCGATCCGCACCAGGAGGTCCACCCGGCCAGCCACGGACGCCTCTGCCAGGGCATAAGCCATGGGGGCCGACCGGGAACCTGGCGACACCACCACGTGCCGCACGCCGCCGTCGAGCAGGACGTCAACGGCGATCCGTGCCGCAGCAAGCGCGCTCAACCCGGGTGCGCCGCCGGCCGGTGCGGTGGCGTTCCCGGGAGCGGTTTCGGCGGAGGTGTCCGGGGCAGGTTCGTTCGGCAAAGTCACCCAACCAGTCTGCCACCCTCCAACCCCCGCTCACCTATTACAGCAAATCCCCCAACGCCCGCTCACCTATGACAGCTCAAAAGGAAACGCCCGCTCACCTTCTACGCCCAGGAAGGGCTAAAGGTGAGCGGGCGTCCCCAGAAAACCCGTCAAAAGTGAGCGGGCGTTGGGAAGGAGGTTAGCCGCGGAACACCTGGACCACTGCGGGACGGGGCGCGCGCACCTGGCCGGGAGCCGGCGTCGTACCTGCCGGGACGTAATCCGGGAAGAAGGAGTGCGGCGCCTCGAAGGTGCCTTCCTCGCCCGGGTGCTGCACGGAGACGAACACGGTGCGCTCGTCGTCGTGGATGACCGGTCCGCAGGTCTCGGCGTCGCGCGGAACCGAAAGGAACTGCTCCACCTTGCCCCGCTCTGCACCGTCCAGGGTGACCTTGAAGAGGCCATCGTTGTAGCCGATGCCGGAGGGGGCGCCGTCTGTGGAGATCCAGAGGTTGCCCACGGTGTCGAAGGCCACGTTGTCCGGGCAGGAGATGGGCGAGACCTTGTCCACCGGGTAGCCGGAGAAGTAGGTCACGTCGCCCTGGGCGGGATCGCCGCAGACCATCAGGAGGGTCCAGTTGAACCTGGTGGAGGTCTGGTCCCCGGATTCGGTGATTTCCACGATGTGCCCGTCGCGGTTCTGGGTGCGCGGATTGACCTCCGTGGCGCCTTCCTTGGTACCGGTGCCGCGGTCCGAGTTGTTGGTGCAGACCACGTAGACCTTGCCGGTGTGCAGGCTGGGCTGGACATCCTCGCAACGGTCCATCTTGGTGGGTCCCACTTTGTCCGCGGCCAGGCGGGTGTAGACCAGGACCTCCTCGACGGACATGCCGGGGACGGCGGACTTGCCGCCGACCACCAGGGGCAGCCATTCGCCGGTGCCGTCGAACGCGCCGTCGGAGGGAAGCGCTCCGTTGCCGGTGATCTCCGACGCGGGAGAGTTGCCGGTGAACTTGGCGACGTACAGGTCGCCCGCGGAGAGCAGGTCCATGTTGTGCCTGCGGTCGCCCTCACGGTATTTCTCTGCCGAGACGAACTTGTAGAGGTAGTCGAACTTCTCGTCGTCGCCCATATACGCCACCACGTGACCGGATTCGGCCACGATCACATTGGCGCCCTCGTGCTTAAAGCGGCCCATCGCGGAGCGCTTCTTGGGTGTGGAGGTGGGATCGAACGGGTCGACTTCGACGATCCAGCCGAACCGGTTGGTTTCGTTTTCGTAGCCGGCGTTGCGGGTGTCGAAGCGGGGGTCGTCCAGCTCCCACTTGCGCGCGGTGGGCTTGGCCGTGAGGCCGTAGCGCTTGTCGCTGGCGGAGGTGCCGCCGGCCACGAAGTAGCCGTTGAAGTTTTCCTCGCCGGAGAGGATGGTGCCCCAGGGCGTGGTGCCGCCGGAGCAGTTGCCGAACGTGCCCTTGATGGCACGCCCGGAGGGGTCGGCGACGGTCTTGACCAGGGGCGAGCCGGCAACCGGGCCGGTCAGTTCGTAGGTGGTGTCGGAGAGGTAGCGGCGGTTCAGCGGCGCGCCCTTAACGTAGGACCACGGCTTGGTGGTGTTCTTGCGCTCCAGTTCCACCACGGCAAGGCCATGGGCGGCGCGTCCGATGGCACGGGTTTCCTTGGCGTCGTAGCCGGCGGGGACCATGATGTTTTCGTTGGTGTATTCGTGGTTGGTGAACAGCACCGCGCGGCGGCCCTTACTGTCCGGGATCTCCACGATGTCCGTGTAGTCGTTGTTGTAGCCAAACTGCCGCGCCTGTGCTGCCGCGGTCTGGTTGTTCAGGTCGAAGTCCGGCGAATCGTTGAACAGCGGGTCACCCCAGCGGATGACGGGCTGCCAGGTGAATCCGTCCGGGACGGTAAAGGCATCTACGGCCCTGTCCACCGGCTTGATAGCGGTGAATTGCAGCTTGGACTGGCCGAAGCCTTCCTTGGCGGCCTTGGACAGGCCGGCGGCTGAGGCGGGTTCGGCGGAGGAGACGGCGGAACCGAGGGCGACGGCGAGCGCACCGGCGGCGCCCAGGCCCAGGGCGGCGCGGCGGGACAGGGTGGCGGAGGCAATGTCGCGGAAGTAGCTGTTGGAGCTGGTGTTGCAGACCTCGCCGGCGCAGGCGTTGTCGCATTTGAGTGCACATGTGACCGGGCTGCGCTTGCCCTTCGTATGGCCGAGCATGGGCAGCAGGGTGAACTTGCGGGCAGTTTCAGACATGGGGAACCTTTCGAAGGAATGTCTTTGGGGTGCCCGCTCACCCTTCCAGCCCGTTCGTACAGGAAACCGTCCATTCGATGAAGTTATGGTTAACCGCCCGTGACCTGCAGGAACGTTGGCAAAAGTGAGTGCGCGTTCCAGGAAGAACCGCCAAAAGTGAGCGGGCGTTCCAGAAAGAACCGCCAAAAGTGAGCGGGCGTTTCAGATAGAACCGCCAAAAGTGAGCGCGCGTGTCAGGAGGGGGTGAGGAGGGCGTGCACGCGGCGGACGCGGTCCAGCCACCACTCCCTGCGTTCGGCCGGAGCCGCGAACCGCTCCAGCAGCCCGGCGTCGGGAACGGCATCGCGGAGGCCGATCGCGCCGTCGTCGGCCACCAAGGGGTCCACCGTGATGTCCGATTCGAACAGCGACACCGTGCCCAGGCCGCAGGCGTAGGGCAGTTCCGGCAGGGCGGCGGCCAAGGCCAGGCCTGCGCGGATCCCCACCGAGGTGTCCAGCGCGGAGCTGACGACGGCGGGAAGTCCCGCCTGTGCCACGATGTCCAGGGCGCGCCGCACTCCCCCCAGCGGGGCCACTTTGACGACGATCAGGTCCGCCGCACCGGCCCTGGCGACGCGCAGGGGGTCCGTTTCCTTGCGCACGCTCTCGTCAGCCGCGATAAGCACCGGAGTGCCGGCGTCCCGCAGCCGGGAGCGGACCTCGGCCAACCCCTCGATGCTGGGTACCGGCTGCTCGGCGTACTCCAGGCCCACGTGAGCCAGCCGGGTCAGGGCCTCCACCGCCGCGGGCACGTCCCAGCCGCCGTTGGCGTCCACCCGGATGGCAGCCTCGGGCAGGGCCGCCCGGACGGCACGAAGCCGGGCGGCGTCGTCGTCCAAGGACTGTCCGCGCTCGGCAACCTTGACCTTGACGGCGTCCACCCGGCCGAACCGGGCCAGGGCCTCCGGCACCCGGTCCGCGGGCACGGCAGGCACGGTGGCGTTGACCGGCACGGACGCGCGCAGCGGCGCCGGAAAGCCCTGCCAGCCCGCTTCAATGGCGGCGGCCAGCCAGCGGGATGCCTCGGCGTCGCCGTATTCCGGGAACGGGCAGAACTCGCCCCACCCGGCCGGCCCGCGGAGCAGCAGTGACTCGCGTTCCATGATGCCGCGGAACTTCACCCGCATGGGCAGGCTGACCACGTGCGCTCCCGCGAGGAGTTCGTCCAGCGGGGGTATCGGGGCATCGCGGCGGGGCATGCGTTTCACTGTACCGGCGCCGGAGTCCTCCCGGATCTGCGCCACCGGCGGTGTGGAAAACCTAGATCCACTTGTTGTGCTTGAACGCGAGGTACAGGATGAGCCCGAGGAGCAGCATCAGTCCGATCGCGTACGGGTAGCCGTAGTCCCACTCGAGCTCGGGCATGATGCGGAAGTTCATCCCGTAGATGGATGCCACGAGCGTGGGGGCGAACAAGATGGCAGCCCAGGAGGAGATCCGCTTGACTTCCTCGTTTTGTGCGTAGCTGGAAACGGTCAGGTTCTTCATTTCGTCGTTTTGCCGCTGGGCCACAAGGGCGGCGTTGACCGCGAGCGCGTTCTGCAGCAGGGCCCGGAACGCCGCCACGCGTTCGTTGAGCCGGAGCACATGGTCCAGGACGTCCCGGTAGTGGTCCCGGAGTTCCGATGCCTGTTCGCGGTCCGGGGTTCCGGACATCAGGGCCTGCAGGATCCCGGCCAGCGGACTGGTGGCACGCTGGAACATGATGACCTGGCGGGACAATTCGTAGATGCGGCGGGATACGTCCGGGTCCGCGCCGAAGAGGTCGTTTTCGATCTCGTCGATGTCGTTTTCCAGCCCGGCGGCGACGGGTTCGTATTCGTCCACCACCTGGTCCAGGATGCCGTACAGCACCGCGTCCGGCCCGAGGGCCAGGAATTCCGGCATGGACTCCATCCGCCGCCTGACCCGGGCCAGGTCCGGGGACTCGGCGTGCCGGACGGTGACGACGTACTCTTCGCCGACAAAGACATGGATCTCGCCAAAGTCGACCTTCTCGACGTCGTCACGGTACCTGGCGGGCCGAAGCACCAGGAACAGGCACTCGCCGTAGTGTTCCAGCTTGGCGCGCTGATGGCCGGCGAGTGCGTCCTCCACGGCCAGGTGGTTGAGGTCGAATTCCTCGCCGACGGACTCCAGTTCCGCGGGATCCGGCCGGTAGAGCCCGATCCACGCCATCCCCTCGCGTTGCCGCAGCAGGAAATAGGTCTCGTCCAGGTCCTCCGGGTCCTCGGTCCGGACTCCATTGACGTACACCGCGTTGTCGATGATGGTCATGGCTGTGCCTCCCGCTCCTTTTCCCAGTCGTCCAGCAAGGCCGGCATCCTCGCTTTGAGGAAGCGGTAGAAGCGGGCCATCTCGGCCACCCGGGCCCGTGCCGCCGAGCCTTCCGGCAGGGCCTCGGCGGTGGCGTCCGTCAGGTCGGCGAGCTTCTCGTAGATGGGACTGTTCCGCATGGACACCACGTACCATTCGTCGTCGTGCAGTGCGTAGAGGTCGCGGCGGCTGCCTGGCTGCGATACCCGGTGCACGAAGCCGACGGTCTGCAGGTAGCGCACCGCCCCGGACACGGCGGCGGCGCTGGCCCCCAGCCGTTCCGCGAGCTCGGCAGCCGTAAGGCTCCCCTGCTCGGATGCCACCAGGGCCAGCAGCGTCCTGGCGGGCATCTTGGGAAACCCGGCGGCGGCGAACGCGGCAGCCGTCCTTTCGGCAGCGGCAGCTGCCAGCCCGGCGTCCCGGGCGGCAACCACCTCCGTCCCGGTGCTCATGCCGCCCCCACCTCCCGCCGCCGCATCGCCGCAACGGCCAGCGCGCCGGCGACGACGGCGATGGCCAGCATCCACCACGCCCCGCTCCAGTCGGTTGCGTTCCCGTGCGGGACCGGCGTGTGGGTAAACGGGGAGAGGTCGCGGACGCTTTGGTCCAGGCCCAGCATGCCGCCGAAGATCCCCAGGAACACCCCGAGCCCCAGCAAGGCCCAGCCAACGCCGATGGTAGCGGCGGGCCACAGGACGAACACCAAGGCGGGCACGGCGAGGTAGATCAGCGCCGCCGGCAGCTGCGCCACGGCGGTTTGCCAGAGCGCATCGGCGGGCATGGCCTGGTCGCCGGACCCCGTCAACGTGATCCACGTGCCCACCGCCGTCAGGCCAATCACCAGTACCACTGCCGTGGCACCGAGCACCAGGTAGCCGGCCAGCCAGCGCGTCCGCCCCACAGGAGCGGCTAGCAGCAGTTCAGCGGTCCCGGCGGCTTCTTCCTGCCTCAGCCTGATCACGGCCTGCAGCGCGCAGGCAGCGGCCAGGATCCCTGCCATCGAGAACAGGACCGAGACCATCAACTGGGTCAGGGAGGTGCCCTGCGACTGGAGGATCGACCTCAGGACGGCGGTGATATTGGTGTCCGGCGTGTCGACGGCGGCAATAGCCTTTCCCAGTGACCCCGCCAGCAGGCCGAGGGCCAGGCCACCGAGTGCCCAGCCGATGATCGAGTTGGCTTGGAGGCGCAGGGCGAGGGCCGCAGGGCTGCGCAGACCCGGCCGGGCGGTGAGGCGTCCGGGGCGGGCACCCCATACACTGGCGCCGCTGTCCCGGGTGCCCAGGATGACCCACGCGGCCCCCAGGCAGGCGGCGCCGAGCCCCAGCGGCAGCAGCAACGGCCAGGCCCGGTTGCCGGAGAAGGGGAACGTCTGCTGGCCCCACCCGATGGGCGAGAACCAGCTGGCGGCGCCTTCGGTCATGGACGTTCCGTCAGCGTGCGGGGTTCCGGTGGCGTCGCCGATCCCGCGCAGCACGTACGCCAGGACAACCAGGGCGGAGGAAACGCCGTTGGCGCCGCGCGAGGTGCTCATGAACTGGGCCACCAGGATGCCCATGCCAAGGAAGGCAAGGCCGACGGCGCCCGTGGCGGCGCCCGCGACCAGGCACCCTTGCAGGTCCAGGCCCTGGGCGGCAAGGCCGGCGCAGACGGCAACCGCCACCAGGACATTGGCTGCCGCACCATGCAGGAGGGTGGCAACCGTGGGCAACAGCCGCCCCGCGGGCGTGGCGGCCACCAGCTCGGCGCCCCCGGTTTCCTCGTCGGCACGGGTATGGCGAACGGCCAGGAAGGTGCTCATCAGTCCGGCCAGCAGGGCCAGGAAGGCGTAGACCAGGAAGAACGTGAAGGCGCCCTGGTCAGCGCCGCGGGGCAGGCCGCGCAGCATCAGGATGGCGGGGGTGGCGATCGCCACCTGCAGGATTTCGGCACGGCTGGCGGCGTTGCCGTAGGTCTGGGTCACGGCGGAGGCGGCGAACAGGGCGAAGGCGCCAATTCCCAGGATCCAGCTCAGCAGTTGCCAGCGGTCACGGCGCAGCCGCTGGCCCCAGAGGATCATGAGGACGGCCATGTCAGCCACGTCCCCGGGCGCCCAGCAGGTGCCGGCGTGCGCCGTGCCGGTGGTCCCCGTCGGCGTCCCGTGCCTCGGATTCGGCACCTGCCGCAGTGTCGCCGTAGTGCCGCAGGAACAGTTCCTCAAGCGAGGGCGGCGTGATGGTCAGCCCCTGCACTGACAGGGCGCCCAGGGCGGGCAGCACCTCCGCCACCCGGTCCGATTCCGCGCTGAACTTGACCCGGCCGGCGTCGAACGTCAGGTCATGCACGGCACCCAGCCGTGCCAGGGAGGCCGTGTCCAGGCCGTCCGCGGCGAACGAAATCTCGGTCCTGGTCAGGTGGCGCAGGGAGTCCAGCGTGCCGCCGTCCACAATCCGGCCGGCGCGGATGATGCTCACCCGGTGGCACAAGACCTCCACCTCGGTCAGGATGTGGCTGGAGAGGAGCACGGTGCCGCCGCGCCCGACGACATCTAGCAGTTCCCTGCGGAAGACCGCCTCCATGAGCGGGTCGAGGCCGCTGGTGGGCTCGTCGAGGAGGTAGAGCTCGGCGTCCGTGGCGAGGGCGGCGATCAGGGCCACCTTCTGCCGGTTGCCCTTGGAGTAGGCGCGCCCTTTCTTGACCGGATCAAAGTCGAAGGCCTCGCACAGCCGGTCCTTGCTGCGGCGGTACCCGGCGCCATCCGCCGTCCCGCCACGGAGCCGGGAGAGCAGATCGATGGTTTCGCCGCCGGAAAGGTTGGGCCACAGCCTGACATCGCCCGGGACGTAGGCCAGGCGCCGGTGGAGTTCAACAGCCTGGGTCCACGGGTCCATGCCAAGGACGGTGGCGGAACCGGATGTTGCCTTGGCCAGGCCCAGCAGGATGCGCAGGGTGGTGGACTTCCCGGCGCCGTTGGGCCCCAGGAAGCCGTGGATCTCCCCTGCCGTGACGTCGAGGTCCAGCCCGTCCAGCGCCCGGACCCTGCCGAAGTTCTTATGCAAGCCCACAGTTTGGATGACAGTGTTCATGGATTAATCTTCGGAGTTTTCACAAGTTTGTGAAGGTACTAAAGTCCCAATCATGAGCACTGAAGGCCAGGCCGCCCGCTCGTCCTCGGCGCCACTGTATGCAGCGGGGTTCGTCACAGCCTTCGGCGCCCACAGCATCGCTGCCGGGCTGGGCTCGCAAAGTGGAAACATCGGCCTGACGCTGCTGAACCTCGGAGTCCTCCTGGCCTTGTACGACGTTGCCGAGGTGTTCCTCAAACCCGTCTTCGGTGCGCTCAGCGACCGGATCGGTACCAAGCCCGTCGTCGTGGGCGGCCTGCTGGCCTTCGCCGCGCTGTCGCTGATCGGACTTGGCGCGGCCGATCCCGTGGTCCTTGCCCTGGCCCGGCTGGGACAGGGTGCTGCTGCGTCGGCCTTCTCACCGGCGTCGTCCGCGATGGTGGCCAGGATGGCCCGCGGCGGCAAGGCCGGCACCTACTTTGGCCGGTACGGCTCTTGGAAGAGCCTCGGCTACATCATCGGCCCGCCGCTGGGCGCGGGGCTGATCCTGGCGGGCGGTTTTCCGCTGCTGTTCGGCGCCCTGTCTGTCCTGGCCGCGGTCACGGCGCTGTGGGTGCTGGCGTCCGTCCCGCATTTGCCGCCGCTGCCCCGGAAGCGGTACACGGTGATGGACCTGGCCCGGCAGATTGGCGAGCGTCGATTCCTGGTCCCCACGCTGGTGCTGGCCGCGTCCACCGGCGCGCTGGGTGCCGCCGTCGGCTTCCTTCCGGCGCTGGCCGCCCGCCACGGCATGGACGCCTTCGCCGGCACGGCCGCGGTGAGCGTGGTGGCGCTCGGCTCGGTGCTGACCCAGCCCTGGATCGGCAGGCTGCGCGACCGGAACGCGGTCACAGACAACAGGGGCACCACCGCCGGGCTGCTGCTGATTGCCGCGGGCATCGCCCTGGTTGCGGCGGCCCCGGGCGTGGTGACCGTTTTCGTGGCCGCGGCGTGCATCGGGGCAGGGATCGGCGCCGCCACGCCCCTGGGCTTCGCGCACCTGGCGGACACCACGCCGCCCGAGCGGATGGGCAGGACCATGGGCTCGGCCGAACTCGGCCGCGAACTCGGTGATGCCGGCGGTCCCCTCCTGGTGGGCGGCATCGCCACGGCCACCGCGCTGCCGTTCGGCCTGGGCGTCCTCGCAGTGCTGGTGGCGGCGGCGAGCATTCCCCGGCTCGACCCCGTCACGCCGGATGCCACCGGCCCCTGAGCAGCCGTCCAGCTTTTTGTGTCACCCTTAAGCGCGATGACTTCTTCACGGCAACTACCCACCAGGACACCGTCCCGGCCCGCTCCGGGCTCGGCGTTCCTGTTCGTGCTGTCCACTGCCGCCTGCATAGCCGGGCTGGTTGCCACCTACTACTTCTTCGTCCAGACCGCCACGGGCCAGTTCATCGATGAGTCCGCGCTGGTGGAAGCCGTGGACATCCACGGACCCGCGGGCAAGGCCGCCACCCAGTTCCTGGACTGGCTGCCCACCATCTCCCTGGTGATGGCCGCCGTGGTGGTCCTGTTCGTCACAGTGATCCGGCGGCACTGGGCAGAAGCGGGAATCGCCGTGGCGGCGTGCATCGGCGCCAACGTGGCCACGCAGGTCCTCAAGGACCTGCTGCCGGCCCGTCCGGACAAAGGCGTGCTGACCCTTGAGCTCAACTCCCTGCCGTCCGGGCACACCACGCTGGCTGCGTCCGCCGCGGCCGCCGTGTTCCTGATGGCCTCCCCTCGCTGGCGCCCCATGGCCGGCTTCATCGGTGGTTCCTTTGCCATTGCCTCCGGTGCCTCCACGTTGATCAACCAGTGGCACCGGCCCGCGGACGTGGTGGCCGCGTTCCTCCTGGTGGGCGCCTTCATGATCCCGGCGGGCTGGCTGATCCTCCGCCGCGGTTCCTGGAACGAGTGGGACGGGTTCGGCCGGCATCCTGGCTCGGCCCGCATCTGGCTGACGCTTCCGGTGCTGATCGGGCTGGCGTCGGCAGGGGTGGCTTTTTACTCGCTGATCCGGATTGCGCCCAGCCCATGGCAGGAAACCAGCACCACCAACTACTTCTGGGCCGGGATCTCGCTGATTGTGATCGCGGGGTACCTGGCCACGGTGGCAACAACGTCCCTGTTCGCGTTCGCGGCACGGGGCCGGGACGCGGCCGGGCTGTAAAGGGTCACCGGGCGGGCGGCGGGCAGCCCATTTTACGGAGACTCCCGGACACCCAGCTTGCAACCGGAAACTCTTGACCGAACCTTGCGGAATTTGCTCCGGGTAACTTGAGCGCCGCCGTCGATAGTTGCTAGTGCCTGGCGGCGTCTTGAAGTGGGCGCCCCCAGGCACTCCATCGTCCGGGGCCGGCCCAGCTCAGGGTTCGAGCCGTTTGCGCAGGAGGCAGAACTCGTTGCCCTCCGGATCCTGCAGGACGTGCCATGGCTCCCCGCCCGCCTGCCCGACGTCGGCCGGCCGCGCACCCAGTGCCAGCAATCGTTCCAGTTCGGCCTCCTGGTCCCGGTCCACCGGGTTGATGTCGATGTGCAGCGGGAGCCGCCCCACGCGCGGGTTGCTGCTGGGGCTGAAGATGATGGTGGGCTGGAGTCCGCCGAACCCGGCGGCCGGCCCGATTTCGATCGAGCCTTCCTCCCGGTCCAGCTCGACGTAGCCAAGGACCCCGCACCAGAACCGCGCCAGCAGTTCGGGGTCGGCGCAATTCAGGACGAGTTCACTGATTCTGGATGACATGCCCGCAGTCTACCGACGCGCAGTCCCATTTCCGCGGCGGATTTTCCCTCGCGCGCCCGCCTTGCGGGGGCGTGCGGGCGGCGACGGGTCGCCAGGGAATGTGAGTGTCGCCAAGCCAGCTCGGCGGGAGGAGGTGCCACTGCGTGGGGGGTTGCAGCGGCACCTTCTTCCGCCGAGCTGGCGGATGGTCAGGCGCCTAGGACGTGGTGGACAGGCAGGTGACCTTGTTGCTGTTGTTTCCTTGCTCCAGGGACACCGTTGCCGTGGCGGTCGATTGAGATTGGTTCGCGTACGTCGCCGTCACACGGATGGTCAACGGAGTGGTGGTCCTGTTGGCCACGACGATCTGCGACGTGATGGTCAAGGTGACCGTGCTGGTCGTTCCCAGGCTCACCGACTCGGTGTAGGCCGGCCCGTAGGTGCCGTTCGGCTGGAGCGCGGCGTAGCTGAGTGCGGTTGGCGCCGTCGAGCCCACCGCTGAGAGGGTGGCGGTCTGACGCGGGTTGTCGTTGGTGCAGGTGAATCCCGCGAACTGGTTGGGCCAGGTGCCGGACGCCGTGACGGCCATGGTCGCCGTCGCGCTTTGCTGCCAGAGGGCCGAGGCCGTGCCGCCGCCAACGCCCAGCAGCACCGTGAGCACGAACGCCCCGACGGCGAGCGTGGCGCCTGGAGTGCTCCGGAGCCGCGGCACTTAGGCGGCCTCGGCAGCAGGGTTACCCTGCTTGCGGGGCTTGCGCACGGACTTGTAGACCGTGATGGAGCCATAACCGATCAGTGCCACGGCCGCGATGACCGTCCACATTTCCCGGTCCGAATTACCCAGGAAGTTGGCTACGAAACCAACGAACGGGACGGCGTAGAACAGCTTGCCCTTGACCTGGATGGCCCGGATGGGCTCGGGATCGTTGGCCCCGTTGTTGTCGCCCTTGGTGATGAGCGTCTTCTCGCCGGACTGGGTGGAACCAAACCCGACAATCCGGTGCGTTTCCACGTCGGGGCGGCCCGAGTACAGCTGGAAGGTGATGACGTCGCCGTACTTGAGTTCGTCGAACGGCACCGGTTTCATCACCATAAAGGTGCCGGGCGGGTAGTGCTGCGCCATGGACTTGGTCAGCACGGTGTAGGTCTGCGAGCCGGTCGCCACCGGCACCACGATGAGGACAAGGGCGGCGAACAACGCCACCAGCATCGCGGCCATGCTCAGGATGCGTCCGACGACGGCCCAGGCGCCTTTGCGCCCGCGTGCAGGCTGTGGCCCGGCTGCCGGAGTTTCGGGTTCGGTGTCTCCGCCAAGAAGGCGTTCGGTCAGGTCAGCAGCCACTGGGCACCCCGCAGAGTTGACGTGCGGTGAGTGGAAGGGAGATGGTCACTGCTTGTCCTTTCACTGTTGACGGGGCGCCGGAGGCGAGGCTGACCTGGAAGCAGAAGATGGTGGAACCGCTTTTGCCCACCGTGGGCGAGACGAGACCGCCGGTGCCGATCTGCGCATAGCCGGTGCTGGAGCTGCATTCCGTGGAGGAAGCGGCGCTCTTCGCGTTCACGACGATGTAGGAGGCCAGGGTTCCGCCGCCGGTGTTCGCCACCGTTGGCTGGCCCACCGTGATGGCGGTGTTGAACTGGCCACCGGCGTTGGTGTTGTTGGTGACCACCACTCCCCCGGAGACGGAGGTGCCTGGCCCGAGGGTCCCTGCGGGAGACAATGCCAGGTTCGCCGCAGCCCCGGTGGCCAGGGTCATGTTGGTGGTGGTGCCGGAGTTGACCGCCGTCAACGCCACATCGAACGAGGCCGCGGAGACGGTTCCGGGGGCGGCCACCGCGGAGGCGTTCCAGAGGGCAAACGTTCCCTGCACGGTGAACAGGCCCAGGACCACGGCCGCGGCGATCAACGCCGCTGCCTTCAGTGAGCGCGTGATGCGCATGTGGTTTCCTCCTGGTCCTGTTTCCTGGTGCTGCCGGCCGGGTGGCCCTGGGGCCACCCGGCCACGTCAGGCTAGGAAAGGCCGGACTGGGTGACCTGGGTCAGCTGGAAGGCCACATTGTTGAAGTTGTAGCTTGCGGTGGTGTCCGCGCGGCCAGTGGTGGTGGCCAGGAATTCGAAGGTGATGGTGGCGGTGACCGTCTGGTCCGCCCCCGTCTGCGTGGGCTTGAGCGGGTTGGCGACGGCCGCGCCGCCCACGGTGAGCGACGGAGAGCTCACCGAGACGTTGGCCGGGGTGAAGCCGTTGGTGGGGCTGATGCCGGTGGTGGCAACGTTGGCGGCCATCTTGTTGCCCACCAGGGTCACGGTCAGGTCCTGGGTGAACGTGAGCTTGTCGCCCGGGACAACCTTGTAGGTGCTGATGTCGACGGTGGCACCGTTGCGGTCCTTCCACACGCCGTTGACGGCCTTGACCACGTTCAGGTCACCGGAAACGATGGTGCCGGGAGCGGCGGTTGCTTCTGCGTTCCAGTTGGCCAGGGTTCCCCCGCCGCCCAGCAGCAGTGCGGCGCCAACGGCGATAGCGGCAGTTCCCTTGACCAGAGTGCTGTTCTTCATGATGTCCCCTCAGACTTTTTGGTGTTCTTTTGTCTAGCTGGGACCTACTTTGCAGGGCCAAGCTCAGGAAGTGAGGGGGTAAAGAGTCAACAAATGCTCAAGGTATTTGAAATTTCAACTAGGTCCTGACCTGCGATTATGTAGCAGCCCCGGCTCGGCCGGAGTTCTGCGGCAGCAACCGGCCGGTCCCGTGGGCAGTCAGGAAACCGTGTAGGAATTCAACGGCCGGCCGGTGGTGCCGTAGGTAAGGTCCAGGGCCAGGAGGCCTTTCCGTTCCAGCGTGCTCAGGTAGCGCTGGGCTGTTGGCCTGCTGACGCCGAGCTGCTCGGCAATTTCCGCAGCGTTGACGGGACCGCGGGCGGCCCGGACGGCGTCGAACACTTTCTGCATGGTGGGCTGCAGGCGCGGGGCCGGGGCGGCTGCCTTGATCCCTGCCAACCGCGCCTTGTAGAGGCTGTCAATGGTTGCCTGGCTCGCCGTCGATACGGATTCCAGTTCCTCGCGCCACTTCTTGTACGCCTCCAGCTGCGTGCGGAGCCGCTCGAACCCAAAGGGCTTGACCAGGTAGTAGATGGCTCCGCTGGTCATCGCGGACTTGACGGTGGCCAGGTCCTGCGCGGCAGTGATCACGATGCTGTCAATCTGGGTGCCGGCTGCTTGCAGGGACCGCAGGAGGGAGAGTCCGTCCTCGTCCGGCAGGTGGATATCCAGCAAGAGAAGATCCGGATTCAGCCTGACAATGGCATCCCGTGCGGCCGCGGCACTGTAGACCTGGCCAACGCACTCGAATCCGTCCACCCGCTCCACCCTGGCCGCATGGATGCCTGCCACCCGGAAATCGTCGTCCACGACGAGCGTCCTAATCAACTCCTGCACTCCTGTCCTCAACCGCTGCCTGCGTCTTTGCCGGAAGCCATACCTCAAAGTTACCGCCGGGACCCGGAAACACATCCAGTGTTCCCCCTGCCCTGCGGACGATCCTGCTCACCAGGGCCAGCCCGATGCCACGACGCATCCCTGGCCGCGGGTCCTTGGTTGAATAACCGTCCACCATGACCTGGTCAACCTTGTCGGCAGGGATGCCGGGCCCGTTGTCCCGGACGGCGATGAACACGCCGTCCGCGTCGTCGAGCTGGACCGTCACACGGCGGGGCCGCGGTGTATTCGCCAGCGCATCCACGGCGTTGTCGAGGAGGTTGCCAACAATGGTGACCAGCTCGGTGGGATCAGCCTCCGGATGTTCCAGCCTGGAGTCGGCGGTCACCTCCATCTGCACGTCCTGTTCGGCGGCCACCGCCACTTTTGCCAGCAGCAAGGCAGCGAGCTCCGGCGGGGAAATGGTGGCGCGCAGCCGTTCACCCAGGGACCTGGACATCGTTGATACCTGCGAGACATACCTCTTGGCCTGGTCCAGGTCCCCCATTTCCAACAGGCCGTCGACAATATGGAGCCGGTTTGCGTACTCATGCTCCAGGGCGCGCATGGCCTCCATCAAGCCCTGGATCGAGTGGAGATCGCGCACCAGGCCTTCAATTTCGGTCCGGTCCCTAAGCGTGACGACTGAACCAATGCTGCGGCCGGCGGTGGCCACGGGCATCCTGTTGACAACCAGCAGGGCGTCTTCGGTGAGCGCCACCTGGTCGGCGCCGGGGAGCCGGCCGGCCAGCAGGTCCCGGAGGCGGCCGTGCGGAAGCAGTTCGGCAATGGGTTTGCCCAAGGCCTCCCCTTCCAGGTGGAGCAACCGCCGGGCCTCCTCGTTGATCACCGTCACCTTGCCGGCATCGTCCAGGCCGACGACGGCCTCCCGGATTCCGTGAAGCAAGGCCTCACGTTCCTGCAGCAGGGAGGCGATCTCGGCTGGCTCCAGGTCGAACGTGACACGTTTGATGCGCCGGGAAAGGAGCAGCGAACCCGCGATGCCCAAGGCCAGGACCAGGGCAGAGAAGCCCGTGATCAGCCAGATGTTCTGCATCTGGTTGCTCAAGACCTGGGTATCCTCGATCCCCACCGAAACCTGGCCAACCACCGCGCCGTCGGCGCCGAAAATGGGGGCCTTGGCGTTCGCGGAGCGGCCCAGGCTTCCGGGGTCGAAACCTACATGGGTTTGGCCGTCCAGGACGGCCACCGGTTCCTCCAGCCGGTGGCCGATCAACGCCGGATCCGGGTGGGAGAACCGGATGCCTTCCCTGTCAGTTACGACGACATAGTCGGTCCGGGCGGCCGTCATTACCTGACGGGCAATGCCATTGATGGCGTGGTCGGGGTCACCGGAGGCCACTGCGGAGCGGATCTCCGACATCTGCGCCGTGGTGGTCGCAATGCCCAGCGCGCGCAGCTGGTACTGCTGGTCCAGCGTCTGGTTGCTGATCATCGAAAAAAGGAAGCCGCCCAGGGCCACGGTGAAGATCAGCAGCGACAGCGAGGCCAGCAGGATCTGGGCGGTCAGCGTTGTGAAGCGCCTGCCGGCCCGTGGCCTGTGCACCCAGGATTCCTTGCTCATCGCGGCTCCGGAGGCCCGGTTTTTACATGGCGGCAGAAAACGCACAAAACGTGCACTTTTGCGGCTAACGCACACATCTTACGGAAGTCTTTCTGGCCGGAATGATCACTTCCTAAGCTTCACACAGTTCCAGTGATCAACATCACGAACCCGGACTACATGGACAAAAGACAGCGAGGTCTTGCAATGAACAGCACCCCCACACCCAGGCCGCCGGGCCCTCCACAGAAGGCCGCCGAAGGGGCACGGATCGAGGTGTCCGGCCTGACGAAGCGCTACCTGACGCCGAAGGGCGAAACGTTCACCGCCATCCGTGATGTGACGGTGAGCGTCGAGGCCGGACAGTTCTGCTCCATCGTCGGACCCACGGGTTGCGGCAAGTCCACCACCCTGGCCCAGGTCTCCGGGCTGGAGCAGCCGAGTGCAGGCTCGGTCAGGGTGGGCGGGAACCTGGTGGAAGGCATCACCAACGGCGTGAGCTACATGTTCCAGGCGGACGCCCTGTTCCCCTGGAAGAGCGTGCTCAGCAACGTCATGATGGGGCCTATCCTGCTCGGAATGCCTAAGCGCCAGGCCACGGATCTTGCCCGGGACTGGCTGCGCCGGGTGGGCCTGGCCGGTTTCGAGGACCGGTACCCGCACCAGCTTTCGGGCGGTATGCGCAAGCGCGTTGCCATGGCGGCGGCACTTATCAACAATCCGCGAATCCTCCTCATGGACGAGCCGTTCGGGGCACTGGATGTGCAAACAAAGGCCATCATGCAGAACGAACTGCTCAAGCTTTGGGAGGAACTGCGGCCCTCGGTCCTGTTCATCACCCACGACCTGGACGAGGCGGTGGCGCTCTCGGACCGGGTGGTCATCATGACCAGCAGCCCCGGGTCGGTCAAGGACGTCTTCGACATCGATCTTCCCAGGCCCCGCGGCAACGTCCAGGAGATCCGGCACGAAGAGCGGTTCCTGGAACTCCAGGGCCGTATTTGGGAATCCCTCAAGGACGAAGTCACCCGCGCCTATGCCCTGACGGCAGGTGCGGCATGACGGCCGTCGCCCACCCCGAAACCCGCACAAGCGAGACGCCAGTGGAACCAGAGACAGCAGCGAAGAATGCCGGCCGGATCAAAGCCCGGCGCCGCACCACCTCCATCTGGATCGGCCGGGTGGTGCTGGCCGTCGCGGTGGTGGGCGGCTGGCAGTGGTTCACAACGGAAGGGTGGGTGGATAAATTCTTCTTCGGCCAGCCGTCCGAAATCTGGGACAGCCTGGTCAAGCTCTTCACCGAAGGTACGGCGTTCGGCACCATCTGGGAGAACCTGGGTGTCACCGCGCAGGAGGCATTCTTCGGGTTCCTGCTGGGAACATTCGTCGGCGTGATCCTGGGCATCCTCCTGGGATCCAACAAGTACCTGTCGGCCGTGGTCGGGCCCTACATCCGGATCGTGAATTCGATTCCGCGTATTGTGCTCGGCTCGATCTTCATCGTGGCGTTTGGCCTCGGTGTCTTCCCGAAAATCCTGCTCGCGGCCGTGCTGGTTTTCTTCGTGGTGTTCTTCAACGCATTCCAGGGCGTCCGTGAGGTGGACCAGAACCTGGTGGCGAACGTGCGGGTCCTCGGCGCGTCGCCCTACCAGGTGGCGATGCACGTGACCATTCCCTCCGCCATGACGTGGATCATCGCCAGCCTCCACACCGCGTTCGGCTTCGCCATCATCGGCGCCCTTGTGGCCGAGGTGCTCGGGGCGCAGAAAGGCATCGGCCTGATCATCAGCCAGGCGCAGGGGACCTTTGATCCGAATACGGTCTTCGCGTGCATGGTGATCATCGCCGTCGTCACCCTCTTTGCCGAATCCCTGATCAACCTCCTTGAGCACAGGCTGCTCAAATGGCGTCCGCCGAACCGTTCCGAGGCCCAGGCCATTTGAGCCCGGCTACCGCTTTCCACCCCCGCACCACCCGTAACCAAACACCCAAGTCCCCCGTTCGGGACAAACAAAAGGATGCGTAAACAATGATGATGAAGCGCCCTATCTTTGCCGCCGCAGCTGCCGGAGCCGTTGCCCTCAGCCTGGCAGCATGCGGCAACAGTTCCACCCCTGCAGCCAGCGGCAGTTCCGCGGGCGGCAGTGCGTCCGCCGACACCAGCTCGATGCCCACGGTGAAGATGATGGTGGGCGGCATCGACAAGCAGATCTACCTCCCGTATCAGCTGGCCCAGCAGCTCGGTTACTACGAGAAGTACGGGGTCAAGATGGAACTCTCCACCGAGCAGCAGGGGGGCGTGGGCGCCGAGGAGGCCATGGCATCCGGCCAGGTGGATATGGCCGGAGCGTGGTACATCCACACAGTGGACTTCCAGGCCAAGGGCAAGAAGGTCACCAACCTCATCCAGCTCTCCGGCGCCCCGGGCGAGCGCGTCATGTGCAGCCCCAAGGCCAACGTCCACTCCGGCGCAGACCTCAAGGGCAAGACTGTCGGCGTCACGGACCTCGGTTCGGGTACCGACGAACTCACCCAGTTCATCGCGTCCAAGGCCGGCCTGTCCAAGGGCGACTACCAGACCATTGCAGTCGGTGCCGGTGCCACCGCCATCGCCGCCATCCAGCGCGGCTCCGCGGACTGCGTCATGACCACCCAGCCGACAGTGGGCGCCCTGGAGGCCAAGAACCTTGCGGTTCCGGCCATTGACCTGGCGACGGCGGATGGCGCCAAAGCGGCCCTCGGCAGTTCGCTGCCGTCCGCCGGCCTGCTCGCCCAAACGGACTGGGTCAACAGCCACCAGGACGAAGCCCAGAAGGTGGTGGATGCGCTGGTGGACACCATGCACTGGATCAGCACCCACTCAGCCCAGGAGATCGCGGACAAGCTGCCCCCGGCCTTCGTCCAGAACAGCACCATCAGCAAGGACGATTACGTCAAGGCATTGGACCAGGACAAGGGCCAGTTCCTGCCAGATGGCATCATGCCTGCGGGCGGCCCCAAGACGGTTTTCGATGAGGAGAAGACCATTGGGGTTGATACCTCCAAGGTCAACATGGCGGACACGTTCGACCAGAAGTACGCCCAGGCGGCACTGAAGCTTGAGGGCTACACCGCGACCACCACCCCGGCCGGCTCGGACGGCTAGGAGCGTCCCGGCCACACCAGTTGCGCTCCTCCGGAAGTCCGCCAGGGCTTTCCGGAGGAGCGTTTCATTTAGCGGGGCGGCCGGAACCCGGCTCAGCGGGGGTTCTGCAGCAGCAGCCGGCACCACGCATCGCTCAGCCATCCGGCGAACCGTTCCGGATCCCACCCGCGCTGATCCACCAGCAGCCCCCAATACTCCGGCCCGTTCATGCTCCACACAGCGTCGGCGAGCTCCGCGGCCGGACGGTCCATGCGGAGCTCGCCCGTTGTGGCGAGGTCCTCGATAAATTTCCGCATGTTGGCCGCGCGCCGGTCCGAGATCTCCCGCCAGAGCGCGCCGCAGTCCGGATCGGTGCCGGCAGCATCACGGAGCGCCTCGTAAACCGGGGCCAGCCGGGGTTGGATTTGCGCCAGGGCCTGGGCGTACAGGGCGATCTTCTCGGCTGCCCGCGTCGCCTCGCGCACCCGGATCACGTAGCCACGCCGCTCCGCCGGGACGGCCTGGCCGGTCCCTGAGATCGCCGCCTCCACCACCCCGCGCAGGAGGTCCGGCTTCCGCCCGATCGTGGCGTAGATCGTGTCGACGGCGACGCCCGCCCGCCGGGCAATGGCCGCAACGGTGGCGGACCGGTACCCCTCGCCAACGAACAGGTCGCGGGCAGCGGACAGCACCGCGTCCCGGGTTGCCGCCGCCTGCTCCCGCCGCAACGGGGAGTTGTAGCGGCGTACCGGGGCATTGACTTCACTCATCGCCGGGCCTAGCCTTTATTCATCCGAATACCATTCGGATGAATTGTAGCAGGAAGCCCGGGACCGCAGCGGAGCGGCACGGACAGAAGGGCAGGACACCATGTCAGAGCACTTCAACACCGTGGTGATCGGCGGCGGCCAGGCAGGCCTGGCCATGGGCTACCATCTTGCCCGGCTCAACCGGCCGTTTGTGATCCTGGATGAAAATGCGGCATCCGGTGACAGCTGGCGCGCCCGCTGGGACTCCCTCCGGCTCTTTACCCCGGCCCGGTACGATGCCCTGCCCGGCAGCCGGTTCCCCGCACCACAGTGGTCCTTCCCGTCCCGCGAGGAATTCGCCGACTACCTGGCCAGCTATGTCGAAGAGTTCGGGTTGCCCGTCCGGCCCAGCGTCCGGGTCACCAGCCTCCGCCACAACAGCCGGGCTTTCGTCATCGACGCGGGCGGCCGGCGGTTCGAAGCCGACAACGTGGTGGTCGCGTCCGGCTGGGACCGGAAACCCCGGGTTCCCGGCTTCGCGGGGCAGCTCAGTCCCGCCATCCGGCAGCTGACAGCCGGGAGCTACCGGAGTTCCCGTGACCTCGCGCCGGGACCGGTCCTGGTGGTGGGCGCCGGCAATTCCGGTGCGGACATCGCCCTGGAACTTGCGTCCACCCGCACCACCTACCTGTCCGGCCGCCACCCGGGCGAAATCCCCTGGCGCGTCGACGCCGTCGCCGCCCGCCCACTGACGCTGGCCGTCTTCTTCGCCTTCTCCCATATCCTCACGCTCGGCACGCCCGCAGGCCGGAGGGCCCGCCCCCGGGTCCTCTCGCACAGCGGACCACTGGTCAGGGTGAAGAACCGGGACCTGGTGCGTGCCGGCGTCGTACGCGTTCCCAGGACGGAAGGCACCAAAGCCGGGCTGCCACTGTTGGCTGACGGCAGGACACTGGAGGTGGCCAACGTCATCTGGTGCACCGGATTCACGCCGGACCTGGGCTGGATCGACCTGCCCGTGCTGGGCGCGGACGGCCGGCCGGACCAGGACCGTGGCGTGGCCACCACGCAGCCCGGACTCTACTTCCTGGGCGCCACCTTCCAGCATTCGCTCGCCTCATCCATGGTCCACGGGGTAGGCCGCGACGCAGAATTCATCGCGGGCCGGATCGCAGCGGCAGCGGCAGCACCGGATGCGGTCAGGCCGGAAGGCTCAGCTGCTCCACGATGATCCTCGCGGTCCCGGGATCGCCAAGGATCCGGAAGTGCCCGGCCACCGGCAGCTCGATATTGGTGGCGCCGGGGAGCACGCTGCCCTCCGGGATGTGCGGATCGAACGGGCCGTAAAGGGACGTGATGCGGCTGTTGACGGCCTGCTCGCGCGCCAACTGCAGGGTCAGGGCGTTGCGCGGCGAGAAGATCCGCAGGCTGGGCAGCAGCATGTACCGGGCGTAGCGGGAACCTGAGAATGGTGCGCACACGGCGATCAGCCGGTCGATCCGGTGCTCGGGGTCCAGGGACAGCATGGTGTACTTGCCGATCAGCCCGCCCTTGCTGTGGGCCACCAGGATGGCGTTGTGGAGGCCGGCCTCCTCCAGGTGCTGGGCCACCAGCCTGGCGGCATCCGGCACCTTGAGTTTGTTGCGCTGCAGCACCGTGACCACGTGCACGGGGTGCCCGGCATCATGGATGGCCCGGATGAGCGGCATCATGAACTGCCAGTTTTCGTAAACGCCCGGGATGATCACCACGGGCTGCAGGGTGCCGGTTCGGAACGAGGCCGGCTGTACACGAGAGAGGAACCCCCGGACCTGCCAGCCCGTGGCATAGGCATAGTCCTGGGCCCACCACACGGCTTTGTGCAGGGGGCTGATGCGGGCGCTCACGCCGGGGTCGGTCATGTGTCGAGAATAGCCTGCCCTGGTCAGTAGTTGCGGCGGTGCTTGAGGCGGGGAAGGACGACGGCGAACACGGCCGCCGCGGCGAATCCCAGGATGCCCGTGGCTGAGATCCCCGGCCCCAGGGAGGCCAGGGCCGTCACCCCGGAGAGGAGCACCGGGCCGCCGGTGGAGCCGGCGTCCGCCATGAACCGCCAGAGGCCCAGGAACTGGCCGCGGCCGCGGTCCGGGGAGAAGTCGGCGCCCAGGGTCATCACCAGCCCGGAGCTGATGCCGTTGCCGAAGCCGATCAGCAGCGCGGCCAGCAGCAGGCCCGTGAAGGATCCGGTGAGCGGGATCAACAGCAGCGCGGTTCCCATGAGCAGCGTGGACGGGATGGCCACCCATTGCCGGCCTTTGCGGTCCATCAGTTTGCCGGCGGGATAGAACACCAGCATGTCGATCGCACCGGAGAGGCCGTAGACCAGGGACGCGGAGGTGGCGTCCATGCCCAGATGGTCGGACCAGAGCGGGATCACCACCTGCCGGGAGGACCGCAGCGCGCTGAGCAGCAGGATGCCCACGCCCAGCGAGAGGAACACGCCCGCGTGCGAGGCCGCGACGCTCCGGAGCGTGGGCTGGGCGGCCCCGTCCCCGCCCGAGGGAACGTCCGGCGCCGCCAGGTCCGGAATGGTGAGGGACAGGAGGGCTGCCGCTCCCATGGCAACCACGCCCACCCAGTACGCGCCGGCGATGCCGAAGAACTGCATCACGGCCGCGCCGGCGAACGGGCCGATAAACACCCCGATACGGTTCACGCCGCCCAACGTCGACAGGGACCTGGCACGGAAAGCTACGGGCACGGCCTCGGTGAGGTACTTCTGCCGGGCCAGGCCGAACACTGCACCGGACATCCCGACGACCGTCATCGCCACGGCGAGCAGCCACAGTCCGTTGGGGGCAAGGGCGGAAGTGGCGGCAGCTGCGAGGGCCAGGCCGGCGGCGACGGCGGCGCCCACGATGGACCAGCGCTCTCCGAAGCGGAGGGTCACCAGGGATGCAGGCAGGTTGAAGAACCAGGAGCCCAGGCCAATGAGGGTCACGATCAGGGCTGCCACGGCCACCGTTGCGCCCAGCTCGCGGGCCGACAATGCCACCACCGGGAGGATGGCACCCTGGCCGATTCCGAAGAGCAAGGTGGGACCGAACGCGGCGACGGCAATACTGCGCAGGCTGAAGGGCTGGGCATCATCCGGGGAAGTCATCAGATTTATCCTATGGCCGCCGCCGTCGCATTATTGTGCAGTGTGATGCGCAGGTCAACGCGTGGCAGGTCCCGGGACCCTAGCGCCTGCGGGGCCGGGGCTCGATCCCCGCCAACGCGCGGACCAGGTTGACCAGTTCCGCCACGGCCCCAATGACCGAGCCCACCGCGCCGATCACCAGGAGCACCCGCACCAGCACCGGCCAGCCGGGCCAGCCGCCCGTGAAGTCGAACGGGAAGACCTCCCAGACGCGGATGATGGCGGCCATGCCGAAGCCCAGCGCCACCAGGTTTCCCACGGCCAGAAGTGCCCGGGACCGGATCAGGACGCAGACCACGCCAACGACGATGCCGGCGATCAGGGATGCGTTGATGAGGTCCAGGACGCGGGCCATCCCGGCGGTGAGGAAGGGCAGCACCTCCCACCCCGGCCAGATGTTGATCCCATACAGGAGGAGGGCGTTGACAATGGCGGAGCCAATGTTGCCGCTCCCGCCGGTGGAAGTCCTGTCCGCCATGGCACCACCATCCCCCGGCCCAACCAAACGCCAAAAGTGCCGAAGGTCCCCCGCCGAAGTGCGTCCCGGCGGTAAAAATTCGGGGGTCACAAAAGGGCCCGCGAGGAGTAGCGTTCGCCTTATGGGGCGCTGATACGTGCCCACAGCCAAGGGGAGGTCATTTCATGGGTGAAGTGTGGGTTCGCACTCTGGGCAACGGGCTGGTCCGGGCAGACCGGGTCACCGAGATTGCGTCCACCAGGGGGTCCTTGCACGAGGACCGCGGGTATTCACTGAAGGTCATTGTGGACGGCAAGGGCCACGTGCTGATTGACGACGCCGGCCTGCAGGGTTCCCTGCCGGAGCGGTTGGAGTATGCCCGGCACATGGAGGACGCCCTGCTGCTGGCCATCGACGAGGCCCGCGACAACGACGCGTCGATGGTGATCTCCTACGAGCCCGAACGCGAGCGCTGGTCTGCCGCTCCGGTCTCTGTGTTAACCGGCAGGCTCCCCGAAGTGGTCTGACCCCCGGGGGCCCGCCGCTGGACTGCCCGTCAGTTGTGCGTCGGTTCCTCCACCAACGCAGTCGCGATGCTGGCTGCGTCCTCCAGCGCTGCCAGGAACCGTTCCGCGTCCAGGGCCGCCGCGCAGCCGGTGCCGGCCGCGGTGATGGCCTGCCGGTACCGGTGGTCAACGGCATCGCCGCAGGCGAAGACTCCGGAGAGGTTGGTGCAGGTGGTGGGGGCGTCCACCTTGATGTAGCCCTCCTCGTCCAGATCCACCTGGCCGGCCACGAGTTCGGTCCGCGGCAGGTGCCCGATGGCCACGAAGATGCCGGTGGCGTCCAGGTGCCGGGTCTCGCCGGTGCGGGTATCCGTGAGGGTCACGCCGGTGACCTTCCCCTCGCCGTGGATGGCGGTGACCGCGGAGTTCCAGGCGAAGCGGATCTTGGGGTTGTCCTTGGCCCGCTGCGCCATGATGCGGGAGGCCCGCAATTCACCCTTGCGGACCACGACCGTGACGGTCTTGCCGAAGCGGGTCAGGAAAGTCGCTTCCTCCATGGCGGAGTCGCCGCCGCCGACGACGATGATGTCCTGGTCGCGGAAGAAAAACCCGTCGCAGGTGGCGCACCAGGAGACGCCGTGGCCGCTGAACTTCTTCTCCTCCGGCAGGCCGAGTTCCTTGTACGCCGAGCCGGTGGCCAGGATGACTGCCGGGGCCTCGTACGTCTCCCCGCCGCCGGTGACCACGCGCTTGACGTGCCCTTTGAGCTCAACGGACGTGGCGTCGTCGTACTCAATCCGTGCGCCGAACTTTTCCGCCTGCTGCTGCAGCCCGTCCATCAACTCGGGGCCCTGGATGCCGCCCGGGAAGCCGGGGAAATTTTCCACCTCGGTGGTGTTCATCAGGGCGCCCCCGGCCGTAACGGAGCCGGCCAGGACCAGGGGGTTCAGCCCGGCGCGGGCGGCGTAGATGGCGGCGGTATAGCCGGACGGGCCGGAACCGATGATGATCAGCTGTTCTTTGCTCATGGGGTGTCCTTCGGAGGCGGTGCTACTGGGGCGTGCCTTGATCACATCACGGATCAGAGCGGGAGGGCCAACGTTCGCTTCGATGTCATAAAGGCCCTGGTGTTGCGCACATCACATTCAGTCCCTAATCTGGTTGAGGCTTAAGCAAACAGGCCAAGCAAGAAGCTGCAGCGTCGCAGCCAATGCCGGGGAAGGCTTTACAACGTGAACTCGAAGCTTCATATCGTGGTCCGGATTGACCTGGACCACAGCAGGGCCCAGGTGATTGCAAAGGGGCATATCACCATCCACAGCATCAACGCACTCTATGTCATAGCCAAACGTGCCAACTCCCTCAAAGGGGGCCTGGACCTGGAGCTTGATATCTCCAGTGCCTGGGTGGATGAGGATGCGCTGGAAATGCTCCGGTCCGCCGCGCGGGCCAAGCACCTGCCAGCCAAGATCGATCCCGGCCAGGCACCCTGCACCATCAGCGTGCTGGCTGACCGGCGGCATCGTTCCACAACGGCCCTCCGCCAGGCCGCATAGCGCGTTCCGGCCGCTCGCCGAGCCCCCATTCGGGCCAGAGCCGGCCGGCCATCTTCTTCTCCACCGCTTTAACCAACGAAGTGCAGCTGCACCCGAATAGACGGGTGGCTGCACTTCGTGACGTCGTGGCCAGCTTCCGGGAAGGGTGCCGAGCCATTCAGCAACCGGGCCAACAGCGTCCTTGACCTACAGCAACCGGCCGCTGCCGGCGAGGAACTCCCGGAGTTCCGGTTCGGTCAGGCCCGCCGCGTTGCCCAGGGCGTCCGGCGAGGCACCCAGCCGGGAAGCGCTGCGGACTGCATTAGCGAACCCCTCCTGCGCCGCATCCAGCTCCCACTGGATGCTTTCCACCCTCGCGGAGGCCAGCCGGACCGCTTCCAGCGGATCGCCGGCGGGTTCGCCATCCATCCTGTACCCGCAGGCGCACGTCCATTCGGAGGAGCCGAGCTCAAGTGGCGCCCAGCCGAGGGAAGCGATGGGGACAGGAGCGGCCGTCATCTCCATCCCACAGTGCATGGGGGCAGTGGGCGTTTGCAGGTCCAGCGCGGGGCTTTCCGCGGCCTGGACGGGAATTTCGGTGTCTATCGTCACCGGGATCGAATGCCCGGCCGCCTGAGGTTCAAGTACTGCAGTCATTCGATCCACCATCCGATAGTTCACTAACAATGTAGCTAGTCTAACTAGGATTACTTCGTTGTCTACCGTGATCCAACGTTCGGGGCCATGTTGACGGCGTCCACCGCCTCGCGCATGCGCATCAGGAAGTGCATCACCGCTTTGATTTCCTCGGCGGACAAGGATTCGGCGGCCTCGAGCATGCGCTTATGCATTTGGTTGAGGTTATGCCGGACTTCCTCATCGGCGCCGGGCGCGGGCCGGAGGATGATGGCGCGCCGGTCCGAAGGGTGCCGTTCGCGCGTCACGTGGCCGCTGGCAACGAGCCGGTCCACGAGCGTAGTCATGGAGGCCGAGGTAATTCCCAAACGGCCCGCCAGTTCCGTGGGGCGGACCCCCATACCGGCAGCCTCTGCGTCGAGGAGGTAGCGCAGGGCCAGGAGATCGGTCTCCCCCATGGCGGGCGACGAGCGGGTGCGCCGTCGCATGGCGGTTTCTGAGGTGCGGAACTCCCGGAGGGCGTTGATCACATCAACAGCCCTGGGCTCTGTATCTTCCAGGGTGGGGTACGAGTAGCCTTCGCTTGCACCATGCGGGTTCATGCGAATTCCTTCGATATCCTACTTGCTTGGCTGTCTAACGAATCTATCGTAGCCCATCCGCAGGTCCGGCCCCCCGAAGAGCCCGGGCAAGTACTCGCTGCGGCGGGCGGGAAAAGTAGAGTACCGGCTACTCGTGCACCCGCGCGGACGGCCCAATAAATTTCAAGGAAACCTGCGGCGGCCGATGCCACTGGGTACAGATTTGAAATGGGGGTGCAGGGTGGCGGTTGGCCCGGCGCACAACAGGGGACCCGAACGGAACGGGTTCCTGCTGGACCTGATAACAGGTACCGACGACGATGCAGGGTCCTTGCAGACACTCGCCGATGCAGGGGCCAGGTGGCTCAGTTCGACGGCCGGCTCCATGATTGAGTGCGGCGCCGTGCTGTACAGGCAGCGAACCTATGCCGCCGGTGCCGGGAGCACGCCGGCCGCAGCCCACTTCTCTGCAGCGGAGGAGGGACACGGTGACGGTCCCACGGCGCTGGGTGCGTCATTGTCAGGTCCCGTGCTGGTCAACCCCACCGGCTCGCCGTCGCGCTGGCAGGCATACCGGAGCCGGTTGCTGGATGGAGGATACGGGGCGGCACTGGTCCTCCCCCTCGAACTGCGGCCCGGCTCGTCGGGAGCCCTGGTGTTCCTCGCCCACGGCAACTACGCCTTCATCACCCGGATCACCAACGAGGCAGCCTGGTTTGCGGAGGTGGCCTCACAGAGCCTGAAGCTGGCGCTGGACGTCCACGGCGTCATCCGTTCCGGGGACAACCTGAAACAGGTCCTGGAGAGCAGGACCTCCATCGATGTGGCTTGCGGGGTGCTGATGGCGCAAAACCGCTGCTCCTATCCCGAGGCGTTCAGCAAGCTCGCGGGCGCGTCGCGGCACCGCAACCTCAAGGTCCGCAGCGTTGCGGACAGCATCCTCAGCACCATGCCCAGCGGCGCCGCAGGTACCCGGTTCGAACCCCCGGCGTTTGCCTGAAGACCGCCGCGGAAGCTTAGTGGCGCGCCCGCGCCCGGAGGGGTTTAGTGGCGCGCCCGCGCCCGGATGAGTCCGGCCGCGACAAGCCCGGCAGCGCCGAGTGAAGCCAACATGCCGCCGAGAGCCACGAAGTAATCGGTAATGGTCATTGCCCTGCGCTCCGTCCGTGCCACTGAAACTGCCTGATCAGCCCAAGCTACGCGCCGAATCTCAGCGTTTACTGAAGGATCGCCAGCAGGTTTGGTCAAGATCTGATGAAAATCAGCTGCGGGCATCCACATAGTTCAGTCCCCCGATCTTCCCTTTGGCGGGGCGTTCCGTATTATTCATGCATGTGGACAAAACAAAGCCAGAGCTACTGCCCCACGTGCGGCAGGGCCACTAAGCACGTCACCCATTTCCGCAAGGACGACGCCGGCTCGCTGGTTGCGGAGGTCCGTTGCAGTGAGTGCCCCGAGATTGAGAGTGCCGTCGCCTGAGTCCCGGCCGCGCCTCGTCAGGCCGGTTTAAGGCCGGCCGACGTGCGGACGGACGACGACGAAGATCACCAAGGCCACTGCCTGCACCACGGTGATGGTCACCGCCAAAACCGGAATTGATTGTTCGTAGAGCAGGCCGATAAGGAAGCTCCCCGCCAGCCAGGCAAGGCCGTAGCAGGCCGTGAACATCCCATACGCACTCCCCCGCCGGGTTGCGGGTGCCAACCCTGCGACGCCGGCCCGCATGGTGCTTTCCTGGACCCCCATGGCGGCTCCCCACACCAGCACCCCCGCCACCGCGAGCACTGTGTTGTTGCTGAAGCCCAGCCACGGGACCGCTGCGGCAAGCACCGGCAGGACCACGAGGACTTTCAGGCCCACCCGGTCATAGAGCCAGCCCGAGGCCAGGGCCGCCAGGGCGTCAACGCCCATGGCCACGGCGTAGAGGACCGGGATCAGCGCGGGCGGCAGCAGTCCGGACTTCACCACATGGAATGAGAGCAGCCCGAACGTGGCATAGCCGAACATGGTCAGGCTGCTGAACGCGGCATAGAGCCAATACTGGCGCGGCATTGGAGCAACGCGGCCCGAAGGTGCCGCATGGACTTGGGGGGCCGCACCGGCCTGCGGATTGGCGGGCTCCGCCGGCGGCCGGCCCGGGACGGTCTCGTACGCGGCCGGATCAGGCACCTTTTTCTTCAGCCAGAACAGCACCAGCATGGCCGCCAGCCCGGGAACGGCCAGCAGCAGGAATCCCGGCCCGTAACTTCCGGTCAGGGCGAGGGCCGCGCCCACGAGGAGCGGCCCCAGCAGCGCCCCCACCTGGTCCAGCGCTTCGTGCAGCGCAAAGGCCTTGCCCTGGCCCAGGGCGGAACCGGCCTCGGCCAGCATAGTGTCCTTGGCCGGGCTCCGCACGGCTTTGCCCAGCCGTTCGGCCAGGACAAGGAGGCAGGCGATCCACAGGGCATTGCTGATCCCGAGCAGGGGAACGGACAACGCGGTCAGGGCATAGCCGGAAAGGGCGAGCGCCCACCGGAGCGCGGGCCGGTCCGCCAGGCGCCCGAACAGCAGGCGAAGGACCAGGGCAACGGCTTCACCCGCCCCCGTGACCACGCTGACCAGGAGGGCCGACGCACCCAGGGCGCCCAGGTAGGGACCTGTGACGCTTCGCGCGCCCTCGTACACCATGTCCATCAGGGCGCTGACGATCCCGAAGGCCACAATGAAGCGGACGGCCGTCATCGGCCCTGCCGGAACAGCCCTCCCGGTGCTATCGCTGGTACTCGTGGTCCCTCACTCGCTTTGCCGGGGCGGCGGCTTTGGCCGGGGATTTGGTGTCCGGCTGTTCCGGCCGGGTCACGGCCAGGATGACCCCGATGCCGGCAAGGGAGGAAACCATGGCCGAGCCGCCGTAGGAGATGAACGGCAGCGGGACACCGATGACGGGCAGCAGCCCGCTCACCATGGCGATGTTGATCACCGCCTGGCCCAGGATCCAGGTGATCACGCTGCAGGCAACGATCCGGGCGAAGGTGTCCGTGGTGCGGGCGATGGTCTTGAAGACGGTGATGGCAAGGATCGCGAACAGTCCGAGGACCAGGAGGGTTCCGGCCAGCCCGAGTTCTTCGCCCAGGATGGAGAAGATGAAGTCGTTGTGGGCTTCCGGGATCCAGTTCCATTTCTGCCGGCTCTGCCCCAGGCCCACCCCGAACCAGCCGCCGGAGGCCAGGGCGTACGCGCCGTGCTGCGCCTGGTAGCCCATGCCCTGGGCGTCCTCGTCCGAACCCATCCCCAGCCAGGACGAAATCCGCCCCATCCGGTTGCCGCTGGTGGCGGCGAGGACCAGTGCGGCCACGACGCAGATCATGCCGGCCACGGAAAACACCTTCATCCGCACCCCGCCGTAGAACATGGTGGCGGCAAGGATCAACATGATGATCATGGTGGTACCGAGGTCGTGCCCCAGCGCCACGATGATCATGATCAGCCCGCCGGCGGGGCCCAGCGGAACCACGGCATGTTTCCAGTTCGCCAGCAGGGCCTGTTTCCGGTCCAGGATGGCCGCAGCCCAGACAATCAGCGCCAGCTTGGCGAACTCGGAGGGCTGGGCGGTGAATCCGCCCACGCTCAGCCAGTTCCGGTTGCCGTTCACGGACATGCCCAGCGGCGTGAACACCAGGACCAGCGCTATCAGTGACCCGATCAGCATGGGCCACCCCAGGCGCCGGATGCGCCGGACCGGCATCCGTGCCAGCAGCAGCATGAGCACCACGCCTGCCACGGTCCACATGGCCTGCTTGAGGGGGAGGTCGTACGGATTGTTTCCTGCCGCCACGGATTCCACGGACGACGCCGACGCCACCTCCACGAGTCCGATCGCCGAGAGCGTGAGGACCACCGCCAGGATCAGCGGGCGCAGGCGCCCCGGAGAGTCATCCTCCAGCCAGAGCGTGAGTTTTCCCCATGGGCGCCGGGCTGGGCGGGCCGCCCTGCGTTGTTTTTGACCTGTGTCCATCTGTCCGTTCCTCAGCCTGCACCCTGGGCTTCCTCCACGGCCGGGCCCATCTCCGGGGCGGGTACCGCCGAGAAAAAAGAGTACGCCCCCGCGGCCCGCGGACGGCACCGGCGCGGCCGAAAACCGGGCATTCCGGGGGAATTGCCAGCTTGGGCCTGTAGGGTAGCGGAAACCTGTCCCCTCCCGAAGGTCATTTCGTCGTGTTCGGTTCCAGAAAATCTCCCGGCCCGGAACAGGAAGGCTCCACACCGGCTGCCTATCCCGGCCAAGGCGAGCTGTACGCCTCCAGTTCCCGCCACAGCAGGCCGCGCCGCCGTGCCCCGCGCTGGGTCAAGGCTGTGGTCGCCGTCGTCTCGGTGCTCCTCCTCGGCGTGCTGGCGTTCGGCGGCTATTGGGCCTGGCGCCTGCAGTCCAACATCAGCACCGCGGCGCTGACCGCCGGCGGTGAGCGCACCGAAGCTGCGGTCAATGACAGCACGGACCGGATGCAGATCCTGGTCCTGGGCTCGGACACCAGGAGTGGAAACAACAGCGAGTACGGCAGTGCGGACGATTCTTCCGGCTATGGTCAATCGGACGTGATGATGCTGCTGGATATCTCGGCAGACAACAAGCACGTCAACGTGGTGAGCTTTCCCCGCGACCTCCTGGTGAACATTCCGGCCTGCACGGACGCGAAGACCGGCCAGAAGTATCCCGCGCAGCAGGGCGCCATGATCAACAGCGCCATGAAGCAGGCCGGAATCGGCTGCGCCGTGGACACCGTGAACAAGCTCACCGGGCTGGAGATCGACCACTTCATGATGGCCGATTTCAACGCGGTCAAGGAGCTGTCCAACGCGGTGGGCGGCGTGGACGTGTGCGTCAGCGACGCCGTGGACGATCCCGATTCCGGGCTGCACCTGCCCGCCGGCACCTCCCAGGTGCAGGGCGAACAGGCGCTGGCGTTCCTGCGCACCCGGCACGCCTTCGCCAACGGCGGGGACCTGGGCCGGATCAAGGCGCAGCAAGGTTTCCTGGCTTCCCTCAGCCGCAAGCTCAAGTCGGAGGGAACCCTGGCCAACCCGCAGAAGACGCTGACCATCGCCGATACGGTCACCAAGAACCTGACCGTGGATTCGGGCCTGTCCTCAGTGCCGTCGCTGCTGACCATTGCCAACCGGCTGAAGAACATCGATCCGGCGAGCGTCAACTTCATCACCACTCCCACCGTCCCGGCGCCGCAGGACCCCAACAGGCTGGTCCTGGACGAGCCGGCAGCGGCCAACTTCTTCGCTGCACTGCGCAGCAGCCCGGACCTGAGCCAGCCGGCTACCGCCGCCCCTACCCAGGCACCAGCAACACCCGCGGCCCCGGCCTATGACAAGGCGCTGCAGCCGGTTTCCGTTGCCAACGGCACGGGCGTGACGGGCCGCAGCACTGCCATCGCGGGTCTGTTGTCCGACGCCGGCTTCACCAAGGTGACCAAGCTCCAGGCCACCGTCCGCACCCAGACCATGGTCTACTACAGCGCCGGGTTCGAGGACGTGGCAGCGGACGTCGCCGCCCTGTTCGGACTGCCTGCCGGCAGCGTCCAGCAGGTGGCCAACATCCAGGGCGTGCAGCTCTCTGCCGGCACCGACTTCGTGGAGGGCACCAAGCCCGCCGCGCCGCCGTCGTCGGCTGATTCCGGAAGCGTCGTGGCGCAGACCGGAAGCGACCAGACCTGCCAGGCCACCAACACCTCCGGCTACTAGCAACCGGGGCCCATCAACGTCCCAAAGTACATAGTTGCCTGAATACAGCCAGCTATGTACTTTGGGACCATGCAGACCCTCACGCAGGCTCCCGTGCTGGCCCGGTTCGGCTACGCGGTGTCAGACCCCACCCGCGCCAGGGTCCTCCTGGCGCTCTCCGAGGCGGCGTCGTACCCCTCGGACCTGGCCGACAGCCTGGGGGTGTCTCGGCAGAGCATGTCCAACCATCTGGCGTGCCTGCGCGGCTGCGGCCTGGTGGTCGCCGTTCCGGACGGCAGGCGGACACGCTATGAGCTCGCGGATGCCCGGATCGGCCACGCCATCAGGGACCTGATCAACGTTGTGCTGGCGGTGGACCCCACCTGCTGCGGCCCCGACGGGGAGGTGGCTCGATGACAACAGCGCACCTGCCCGGCACGGAACGCCGGCGGACACTGAGCCGCCGGATCCGGCTCTTCGCGGCCGCCACCATCACCTACAACGTCATCGAGGCCGCCGTGGCGCTCTGGGCGGGCGGCGTGGCGGACTCCTCGGCTCTGATCGGCTTCGGCCTGGACTCGGTGATCGAGGTGGCGTCCGCACTGGCGTTGTCCTGGCAGTTCTCCGCCAAGGACCCGGAGCGGCGCGAGCACCTGACGTTGCGGATCATCGCCGTCTCCTTCTTCGCCCTCGCCGCCTTCGTGGCCATGGACGCCCTCCGCTCCCTGGCAGGCACGGGAGAAGCCCAGCACTCGGTTCCCGGCATCGTCATTGCGGCCTTGAGCCTGGCCATCATGCCCGTCCTGTCCTGGGCCCAGCGCCGCGCCGGCCGCGAACTGGGTTCCCGTACGGCGGTGGCCGATTCGAAGCAGACCCTGCTCTGCACCTACCTCTCCGCCGTGCTGCTGGCTGGGCTGGTCCTGAACAGCATCTTGGGCTGGTGGTGGGCGGATGCCGGCGCAGCCCTGGTCATTGCGGGAATCGCCATCCGTGAAGGCGTTGGCGCGTGGCGCGGAGACGCGTGCTGCGCGGTGCCGCACGCGGAGCAAGAGCAGGCCGGCGATGACTGCTGCGGACCAGCTCCGCAGCCGCTGGGCATGCCTGCCATAAGGAAGGGCTGACCCGTGGGCAGCGGACACAGCCACTCGCACGGCGGAACTGACCACCACGGCCAGCGCGGGAAACTGCTGCTGGTTTTCGGCATCACCTTCACCGTGATGCTGGCCGAGATCCTCGGTACAGTCCTGACCGGAAGCCTGGCCCTGCTGGCGGACGCCGGGCACATGTTCACCGATTCCGCCGGACTTCTCATTGCGGTGATTGCGGCGTCCCTGGCTCTGAAGCCTGCCACCCACACGCGCACCTGGGGCTACAAGCGCGCCGAAATCATCGCGGCGGCCGGGCAGGCCGCACTGCTGCTGGGCGTGGGCGGATTCGTCATTGTGGAGGGCATCCGCCGGCTGTTTGCCCCTCCGGAGGTTGGCGGCTCCCTCATGCTGTGGTTCGGGGTCATCGGCCTGGCCGGCAACGCGGTGGGGCTGCTGGTGCTCGCCTCCGGCCGGCACCACAACTTCAACATGAAGGCCGCGTTCCTCGAGGTGCTCAACGACGCCCTGGGTTCCATCGCGGTGATCGTGGCGGCGCTGGTCATTGCCCTGACCGGCTGGACCCGGGCGGACGCCGTCGTCTCCCTGCTGATCGGTGCGCTGATCATCCCCCGCACCCTCAGCCTCCTCCGGGACACCGTGAACGTCCTGATGGAAAGTACTCCCCCGGGCCTTGACCTGGCTGAAGTCCGGAAACACATCCTGGCCCTGCCGCACGTCATCGACGTCCACGACCTGCACGCTTCCCTGGTGGCCTCAGGAGTTCCGGTCTTGTCCGCCCACGTCACCGTGCAGGATCAATGCATGCGCGACGGGCACTCCGCGAGCATCCTGGCAGACCTGCAGCGCTGCGTGGCCAAGGACTTCGACGTCAGCATCGAGCACTCCACCTTCCAGATCGAACCCGCTGCGCACCGCGACCAGGAAAGCATCCAGCACTGACCGCGCAGGCCGCCCGCTGACCAGCCGTGACGCCGGCCGGCGAGCGGGGATCGCCCGGATCAGGCGGCCACCGGCTCCTTGGCGCGTTCCCGCGGTGTTGGTTCGACGGCGGGTTCCAGCTTTGTGTTGGCCCACTGCCGGAGCGGCCGCTCGACAAAGCGGAACGACGCGTACGCCACCATCACGGTGAGGACCGCGGTCAGTGCGATGCGGAGGGGCAACGCCGGAACCAGCCGCATCAGCAACAGGTAAATCGGCAAGTGCCAGAGATACATCGCATACGACAGGTCGCGGCCGGGCTTGGCGAGCCACGGGTGGCTCAGGATCCGTGCCAGGAACCCGGCCGGCTGGAGCACCAGGGCACCTATCAGCACCGCGGAGAGCAGGGCGAGCACCGCGGGACCGACAGCCCAGAACGCCGTGAACCATGCACCGGGTGTGTCCGGTTCCTTGAACAGGAACAGGGCGGCCGCCAGGGTGATGGCTGCCAGCGGGGCTCCCCAACGGGCCATGGACACCAGCGCGCCGTGCAGCCGCGAGCCGGTCCGTACGGACGTGAAGAGCAGGGCGAGTGCGCAGCCAATCAGCAGCTCGTCGGCCCGGGTGTCCGGACCGTTGTAGATCCGGGCCAGCGGCTGGCCCGCGGTGACCAGCAGGAACCGGTTCAGGAGGAACGCGCCGGCCACTGCCAGCGTGGCCAAGGCGACGGTGCGGACCTTCCAGAACCGGAGCATCACCAGCAGCAGGAGGGGCCACACCAGGTAGAACTGCTCCTCGACGGCCAGGGTCCAGGTGGGGCCCAGGGTTTCCCCGGCGATGGAGTCGCCGAACACGCCAAAGTGCGCCAGGTTCATCACGTAGGCTGCGGCCGGCAGGACGAACCCCGCCTGGCCGCCCCAGCCCGAGGCAGGGAACAGGAAACCGGCCACGAGGATCACCGCGCAGAGCGCCAGCAGCGCAGGCCAGAGCCGGGCCAAACGCTTGGCGTAGAACATGCCCAGGTGGAGCCGGCCGGCGGTGCTCCACTCCTTCATGATCAGCAGCGTGATCACGAAGCCGCTGAGCGTGAAGAAGACGTCGACGCCGATGGATCCCCCGGGGACCAGATCGGTGGCCGTGTGAAAGAAGAACACTCCTGCCACGGCGATGGTGCGGAGCCCGTCCAAGGCATGCTTGCGCCCGGCGATGAGCCCTGTTCCGGGCACTGCCGGGCGTTCCGCGGCTGACAAAATTCCACTGCTTGACCTAAAAACCACTAAGCAAGCATATATAACGTTTCCATAACTGCCCTGAGTGGAAGCTGGGCGGAGGCTGAAAACGGGGCTCCACATCGTGGCTTGTGGCCGGACGCCGCGCCTTCTACATTGAACACATGGTGGACCAGGACATGGCAGAAGATTTCGAGCGGCTCGTCGACCTGATCGGCGGCACGGAGGACATCAAATCCGTGTTGGACGCCATTACGGCATTTGCGGCGGCCACCATGACAGACACCACCGGCATATCCGTTGAATGCGCCGTCACGCTGCGCCGGCGCAAGCACACGGCCACCATTGGCGGCAGCAGCAGCAGTGCGGTGGTGCTGGACAGGATTGAACAATCCTTGGGAGACGGGCCGTGCGTGGATGCCTTGGAGACCGGCGTTCCCGTACTCCTTGGTGACGTGGATTCCGACCCGCGGTGGCCGGAGTACCGCGCGGCCCTTTCGGCGGCGGGCATCGCCAGCGCGCTGGGGGTCCCCATGAAACTGCAGGACGACGCCGGGGCCGTCCTGGATTTCTTTGCTCCCGACAGCGGAGTATTCAGTGAGCGGGCGGTGTCAGAGGCGGTACGGTTTGCGGACATGGCGGGCATGGCCCTGCGCCTGGCCCTCCGGATAGCGTCCGCGGACCAGCGCGCCGAGAACCTGAAGGCCGCGATGGATACCAGGACCGCCATTGACGTGGCCTGCGGGATCATCATGGCGCAAAACCAGTGCAGCAAAGACCAGGCGTTCGAAGTGCTCCGCCGCGCCTCCAACACGAGGAACCAGAAGCTCAACGATCTTGCCCAATCGCTGGTGGACCGGTTCACGGGCGCCCAGCCCACGGCCGCCTACTTCGAGGACTGAGGTGTGAACGCCGGCGGTAATTCCCGGTGACCCGGGAGCCAGCCACGCTGCTGACTCCCGGAGTGTACGGCGTGGATGTGGCCCACCCCCGAACCGTGGATTTCCCTGGGCCACATCCGCGCCAGCTATGTGGGTGGCGGATGCACGCCGGGAAGCGGCTCGTGTGTTGTGGGGAGAGCGGTCATGGATATCCTCAGACGGTGCATCGCTGGCCGTCTGCCTGACCTTGGGCCAGCCTACAAGGGCCCGGCGCCGGGCGACAATGTTTACGCGCGCAATTTTGGGTCAAGATCAGGCAAGGATTCAGCGCCCAGCACCAAACCACTCCGCCAGCGCTTCCGGCAGGCCCGAAGCCGAGTGCTCGCCGGCCCAGGCCACATAGCCATCCGGACGCACCAGCACTGCCGTGGGTGCAGGGACCACGCCCAGCACCGGAAGCTCCCACGCGCCGTCGTACGTTCCGGAAACATGCCGCACCCGCCCAGCCCACGCACCCGCGTCCAGGGCGGGGCCGCCCAGTTCCAGCAGCACGGGCAATGCCTGGTGCAACAGCTCAAAAACCCGCACGGATCCCTCAACGGCGGCGATCTCCAGGTCCGGCATCCGGCGCCCCACAAGCGGGTGGCCCGTCCCAGGCCCGTAGGCGACGTCGAGGCCGGTGACCAACGCCGTCACCGGATCCCCGGCGCCCTTACGGCGGAGGACCTCGTCCAGCAGGTCCCGCAACGCCTCCTGCCGCGGATCGGCCTTCTGGAACAGGGACTGCGCCATGGTGTATTTGAGCGCCCGGGCGCCTGCCGGGTGGCGTTCGGCGTGGTAGGTGTCCAGCAGGTGGTCCCCCGATATTCCGCGGACCACCTGCGCCAGCTTCCAGCCGAGGTTCACGGCATCCTGGAGGCCCAGGCCAATACCCTGCCCGCCGGTTGGGGAATGCACGTGGGCTGCGTCGCCCGCCAGCAGGACACGGCCCTTCCGGTAGGACTCCGCCTGCCGGGTGGCGTCAGTGAAACGCGAGAGCCAGGCAGGGCTGTGCACGCCGAAATCCGTGCCGAACACATCGGTCAGGGCGCGGCGCAGGTCCGCCAGGGTGGGCTCGGTGGCAGGGCCGAGTTCCGCTTCGGTCACCACCACCCGGACCATGCCGTCCCCCATCGGGTACAGCCCGTGGATGCCGCGGGCGTCCACTTTGCCCTGCTGCACGGGCTCGCCGGCCACCTTCACCTCGGCGATCAGGCTGCTGCGGGTGGCGTCCGGTCCGGGAAAGCTGATCCCCGCCGAGCGCCGCACCACGCTGCGTCCGCCGTCGGCGCCCACCACGAACCTGGCCCGCACGGGTCCGCCGGCGGCGAGCCGGACGTCGGCGCCGTCGTCGTCCGCTGCTACCCCGGTGACCTCCACGCCGCGCCGGACCTGTACGCCCAGCTCCTCGACCCAGCCCAGCAGCAGCCGCTCGATGTGGTTCTGGAACAGGGCCAGCGTGTACGGGTGGCGCGTGGGAAGGCTGCCCAGGTCCAGCTGCGTGGCGCCAAACGTTGCCGACTGCATGGTCTTGCCCTCGGCGAGGAACCGCTCCGCGATGCCGCGCTGGTCCAGCAGTTCAATGGTTCGCGCATGGATTCCTCCGCCGCGGGAGCCGGCCAGCTCCTGGGACGGCCGCCGCTCCAGCACCAGCGCGTCCACGCCCGCCAGCCGCAACTCCCCCGCGAGCATCAGCCCCGTAGGCCCGCTGCCCACAACCACCACATCATGCATGTTGTCCCCACTCTGTGCCTGCATCCGCCCGCCGGTATGCGGCACCCAGTATGCGCCGGCCCGGGGGCCTTGCGGCAAGCCCCCCCCGTGGCGGGGTACCTTGGAAATACAGGGAAGTCTGCCTCTTAAGGCAGGCGTGCCGCCTTCTCGAGGTTGGGGGTCCCTGAGAAGGCGGCACTGCATCCAAAGTACTGGCTCTCCGCTGCGGTCCAGCCCGGTAGCCGCCCTTCCGGCCGAAACTTTAACGATTCCTTTACGCCCGGCGGAACGCACCTGATAAAGACGGCGGCCGCATAAACCCCGCCGCCCGGGCGGTTTCTTGAGTAGCGTTGTCGATCCGGGGTTCCCCTGCGCGTCGTATGGGTAGGGGTTCCACCAGCGGGCCCTTTTTGACAAGCGAAGGGAGTTAAAAATGTCCAAGTATCTGATCCTGATTTACCAGGATGAAGCGGTGACCAGGCAGGCTGAAGGCGAATCGATCAGCGCCAACTACCAGGAGTTCATGGAACGCCGCGGAGCTTCGCTGATCAGCGGTGCCGCCCTCCATCCGTCCTCGACCGCGACATCCCTCCGGCGTGACGGGGCCGGTGGGTTCCTGGTGACGGATGGCCCGTTCGCCGAGTCGAAGGAGACCCTGGGCGGTTACTACCTGGTGGAGGCGGCGGACCTCGACGAGGCGCTGCAGATCGGCAAGGAGGTGCCCGCGGGCGTCGGGGTTGAGGTGTGGCCGGTCCGGGTGGTCAGCTGATGGCGCGGGCCGCCGGCTCGGAGGTTGCTGCCGCGGTTGCCGATGCGCACCGCCGGGAGTGGGCGTTCGTGCTGGCGGCCACGGTGCGGGTTGCCGGCGACATCGACGCCGCTGAGGAGGCCGTCCAGGACGCGTACGCCAGCGCCTTGTCCACGTGGGGCGGGAACGGCATCCCGCGCAATCCCGGGGCTTGGCTGACGGTGACGGCACGACGACGGGCCCTGGATATGCGGCGCCGCGCGGCAACGGCGCAACGGGCGCTGCCCAAGCTCCTTGGCCGCGAGGACGACGACGGCGGGGGCCCAGAGGGTGATGACATACCGGATGACCGGCTGAGGTTGATCTTTACCTGCTGCCACCCGGCCCTGCCCTTTGAGGCACGGGTGGCCCTGACGCTGCGGCTGCTGTGCGGACTGTCCACTGCCGAGGTGGCGCGGGCGTTCCTGGTCCCCGAGGCAACCATGGCGGCACGCATCACCCGGGCGAAGAAGAAGATTACGGCCGCGCACATCCCCTACCGGGTGCCGTCGTCGGATGAGCTGCACGAGCGCGTGGACGGGGTCCTGTCGGTGGTGTACCTCGTGTACACCACCGGGCACACGGCGCCGTCAGGAGCTGACCTGATGCGCCGGGACCTTGCGGAGCGCGGCGTGGAGCTTGCCAGGCTGCTGCGTGCGCTGCTTCCTGCCGACCCGGATGTGGCCGGACTCCTGGCCCTGGTCCTGCTCACCGAAGCGCGCCGGGATGCCCGGGTGGATGGGAACCAGGACCTCGTCCTGCTGGAGAACCAGGACCGGTCCGCGTGGGACCGGCACGCCGTCACGGAGGGGGTGGCGCTCCTACGCGAGGCCCTGGCATCCCGCCCTCCCGGCCGCTTTGCCCTCATGGCAGCGATCGCCGCCGTGCATGACGAGAGCGGGTCCTGGTCCGGCACCGACTGGCAGGAAATCCTGGGCCTTTACGACCTGCTGATGGAGCGGTGGCCCTCCCCGGTGGTCCGGCTCAACCGGGCCATCGCGCTGGGCTTCGCGGTGGGGCCGGCCGAGGGGCTGGCAGAACTGGATGCGCTTGGTGCCGAGCCGCAGCTGGCCCGGTACCCTTACCTGGCCGCGGCCCGCGGTGATTTCCTGGTCCGGCTGGGCCGTCCGGCTGAGGCGCGGGTGGCGTTCGAAGAGGCATTGATCCTGACGGACAACGAAGCGGAACAGCGTTTCCTCCGGTCGCGCCTGGGCGGGGTGGGCGGGGTGGGCGGCGTGGGCGGCTGACGACGCCGGTAGCCGGTCCGCCTTGGCCCGGGGCAAAGGGAAAGCCCCTCCTAGGAGGGGCTTTCAACGTAGTGGTTGTCATTTGGCTTCCGATGTTGGTCGGTGTTGATGCACTCCCCCTTCCCGGACGCCCCCGGGCGCCCATCCGGACTATGACCTAAATCACTTTAGTGACCTTCGGCAAGGGCGTAAAGACCCTCTTCGAAAAAAGGAGGACGCTCGACGTCGGCGCGCGGCCGCCGTCGTCCGCTACGACTTTGCCCAGATGGCCACCCAGTCAACCAGGACATGGCCGCTGGTTTCAGGCAGTGGGCACATTGGCGAGCACGACTCGGTCTGCATGATGTAATGCATCGGCTTATCCGGCGTGAATCGCCGAGAAACACCAATCGACTGTCCATCGAGGAAGAACTCGATTTGCCCCGGGCTCCACTCCGTGGTGGCAATGTGCCAGGACCCGAATGGTTCGTTTGGACGAAGGACCTCATCTTTGTGGATACCGCCCTCGACGCCATGCACTGCAGCGTAGATGACCTTGGACAGGTCCCCCTCCGGAAAATCGATCTCGCCATCCTGCGGCCACTGCTTGCTGTCGGGCCACAGCAGCCATGCCAATTTGAAGCCCGGCAGGACATCGGCCTTGAACCGCACCGAGTATCGCCCGTACACCTGGCTGTTGTAGGGGCGCTGGCTGGCTCCACTAAATTTTGGGGATGGAGCCGCTCCCCTGGCTACACCCTCTTCCGAGTGCAGAAACATGTCCAGAACACCATCATGGACACTCAAGACTTTCGACGGGTAATACCCGGACGTTCTTTCGCCCTTCTTTTGCTGTTGCGCGGCCGTGTCCGGCGTGCCGTCAACGTAGTTCTCGCTCCACCTCGTGCCGTAGACCGGGCCTGGGAACTCGCCAATGCCGACATTTCCTTCGCTGAAGTCTTCTGCGAAGACCTGCCTCCACCCAGGCAGGTCGCCCACCGGCATGGCTTCGGAGGCGGCAGAGGGGTCAGAAGCCCGGGAGGGGTCGGCGGACGGGGACGGGCCGCCCGTCACCTCCTCTGCGGGAACTGACGGCACCGTCGTTTCGTCTGCGGTTGGCTGCGCAGAACCGGAAACCGCGCTGCCCGGGTCAGCTCCTGGGGAAGGCGCTGAACCCGGGGAACCACGCATGTCGCCACAGGCAACGGCCGATATACCCGTCAGCATTGAGACGACGGCAAGGCAAGTCCACGCACGATATTGAATCCTCTTCAAAGGTTTCGCTCCTTCCAGAAGATTTGCGCGGGAGTCTTTTCTCCTGATCGGTTTCAGCCTATGGACGAGTCATGCGGCGGGTCACGAGTAGCGGGTACTCACTTTTCCGGTCCTTGCCCCGTGCGGCTACCCGTTAATGGGGCGGCGGACTTTTCGGATCGGTTGCCTCGGCACCGACGACGGCGGCACGCGGCCGCCGTCGAACGCCCGGTGCCCAGGCCGGGGACGCAGCATTATGCTTCTGAAGGAGGGCAGAACTGTGAACAAAAACCGGCTTGAGGCATTCAGCGATGGCGTGCTGGCAATCATCATCACCATCATGGTGCTCGAGCTACGCGCACCGGAGCAGCCCACCTGGCATGGGATTGCGGGGGTCCTGCCCACGTTGCTCAGCTACCTGCTCAGCTTCGTCTATGTGGGAATCTACTGGAACAACCACCACCACCTGATCCAGCTCGCAGACCGGGTCAACGGCGCCATCCTCTGGGCCAACCTGCACCTGTTGTTCTGGCTCTCCCTCTTCCCCTTCACCACCCGGTGGATGGATGAGTCCGCGTTCGTGGAAGTTCCGGTGCTGGTCTACGGCATCAACCTTCTCTGCGCCGCCATCGCTTTCTACATCCTGGAGCAGGCACTCATCCGCGAACAGGGCAGGACCGGGGCTGTCGCCCAGGCCCTGGGGAGGGACTGGAAGGGCAAGGCATCGCCACTGATCTACCTGCTGGGCATTGCGCTGGCACTCGCCGTGCCGCTCCTGGGAATCGCCGTCTACACGGTGGTGGCGCTGATCTGGCTGGTCCCCGACCGCCGGGTGGAGCACTTCGTGTACCGCGCCCACCAGCCCGGCGGCGCCAACGGCCAGGACGTTTCCGGCCCCACCACGTCCTAGGTTTCCTCCGGGCTCAGATGTCCGCCAGCAGGGAGGTGGGGTTTTCGATGGCGTCCGCGACGAAGCGGAGGAAGCCCCCTGCCGTACCGCCGTCGCACACCCGGTGGTCGAAGGTGAGGGTGAGCTCGGTGACCTTGCGGACAGCGAGTTCGCCGTTGACCACCCAGGGCTTGTCGATGATGCGGCCCACCCCGAGGATGCCCACCTCCGGGTGGTTGATGATCGCCGCGGATCCGTCCACGCCGAACACGCCGTAGTTGTTCAAAGTGAAAGTGCCGCTGCCGAGCTCGGAAGGTGTCGCCTTGCCGTCCCGGGCCACCTGCGTGAGCCGGCGGATTTCCGCGTCCAGTTCCCGGGCACTGAGTTTCTCGGCGCCGCGGACGGAAGGCACCACCAGGCCGCGTTCGGTCTGGGCGGCGAAGCCGAGGTTGATCCCGTCGAACGAGACGATCTCCTGCGAGCCGTCCTCCGCCGTTTCGATCCGCGTGTTCAGTTCCGGGTACTTCTTCAGGCCGGCTGTGACGAACCGGGCGATGAAGGCGAGCAGGCCCGGCACTTCCCCACCGTTGGCCTTGAGCCCTTCCCGCAACTCCATCAGCGCGGTGGCATCCACATCCACCCACACAGTCGCTTCCGGGATTTCCGAGCGGCTGCGCGTCATGTTCGCCGCCACCGCCTTCCGGACACCACGGACAGGAGTGCGGGCGGAGACCGCGAGTCCCGTGCGCGGGTCTGCGGTTTTGGTTTCGACAGGCTCGGTTTCGACAGGCGTGGTTTCGACAGGCTTGGTTTCGACAGGCTCAACCGCCGGGGTGGAGATGGCTGCTTCAACGTCGCGGCGCATGATCAGGCCACTGTCGCCGGAGCCCTGGAGGCCGCCGAGGTCGACGCCGTGCTCCCGGGCCATGCGCCTGACCAGCGGCGAGATCACGGCGCCCAGCCTTCCGGGTACGCGGGTGCGCAGGAGGCTCAGGTCATCCTCGGTGGGTTCGGCAGGCTTGGTTTCGACAGGCTCAACCACCGCGACAGAAGACTTCGGGGCACGGGTGCGCCGGGCAACGCCATGGCCACCGGGAGTGCCGTAACCAATCAGGACATTCCCGGAGCCAGCCTTCTCCTCTTCACGGTAGGTCTCGGCTGCAGCATCGGGGGCGGCATCATCCGCGGCGCGCACGGTGATAAGAGGGCGGCCCACGTCCAGGGTCTCCCCCGGCTTCCCGTGCAGCTCGGACACGATCCCTGCATAAGGAGACGGCACCTCGACGGCGGACTTGGCGGTTTCCACCTCGGCGATCGGCTGGTCAACAACAATCGTGTCCCCCACCGAAACGTGCCAGGCAACGAGTTCGGCTTCCGTGAGGCCCTCGCCCAGGTCGGGCAGCAAAAACACGCGTGGTTCGCTCATGGTCAGTTCTCCCACTGAAGGTCGTCGACGGCGTCGAGGATACGGTCCACGCCGGGCAGGTAGTACTTCTCGAGTTTGGGCGCCGGGTACGGGACGTCGAACCCGGTGACCCGGCGGATGGGGGCGGCCAGGTAGTGGAAGCAGCGTTCCTGGACCCGGGCCACGATCTCGGAGGACACGGACGCGAAGCCATGCGCCTCGGCGATCACCACGGCCCGGCCGGTCTTCCGGACGGACTCACAAACCGTGGCATCGTCGAACGGCACGATGGTCCGCACGTCGATGACCTCCAGCGAGCGGCCTTCCAGCGCAGCCGCTTCGGCGGCGGCGAGCGCTGTGGGGACGGACGGACCGTAGGCAATCAGCGTGGCGTCCGTGCCGGGACGGGCGACGGCGGCCCGGCCTTCGGAGGTGTGTCCCGTCGTCGTGCCTTCCGCGTGTTGGCGGCGCAGCTCACCCAAGTCCACCTGGTCCTTGGTCCAGTACATCTTCTTGGGTTCCATGAAGATAACGGGGTCGTCGGAGTCGATCGCTTCGCGGAGCATCCGGTAGCCGTCCGCCACGGTGGCGGGGGTGTAGACCTTCAGGCCTGCCGTGTGCGCGTAGTAGGACTCGGAGGAATCGCAGTGGTGTTCCACTCCGCCGATGCCTCCGCCGTACGGGATGCGGATGACCAGGGGCAGCTTCACGGCCCCCTTGGTGCGGTTGTGCATCTTGGCCACGTGGCTGACGATCTGCTCGAACGCCGGGTAGGCGAACGCGTCGAACTGCATCTCGATCACCGGGCGCATGCCGTTGATGGCCATGCCCACGGCCATGCCCACGATGCCGGATTCGGCCAGCGGGGTGTCGAAGCAGCGCTGCTCGCCGAACGTGGCCGTGAGCCCGTCGGTGATGCGGAAGACGCCGCCCAGCATGCCAACGTCCTCGCCGAAGACCAGGACGGAGGAATCGGCGTGCATGGCGTCGGCCAGGGCTGTGTTCAGGGCCTTGGCCATGGTGACCGGCTGCGGTCCGGCGGCTTCGGCGGACGCGGCGGCGGAGGCTGCTGCCCGGGCGGTGGCGGCGGAGACGTTGCCGTTTGCCTCGGACGATGTGGTGATGGTGGGGCTCACTTGCCGGCCTCCTGTGAATCGGTAGCTGCTGCGTCGCGGGCGAGTTCGTCGGCGAGCATGTCGGATTCTTCCGTCAGCTGCGGCGTCTGCCGGTCGAAGACGTGGCGGAACAGCTCCTGCGGGTCAACTGGGACATCCTCGCTGAGGCCTTCGCGGAGCTGAGCGGCAACGGCCTCAGCGTGTTCACGGATGCGGGCCTCGCCGTCGTCATCCAACAACCCGCGGTCCGTGAGGTACGTGCGCATCCTGTTGACCGGGTCCTTGGCCCGCCACTCTGCAACCTCGCTGTTTTCGCGGTAGCGGGTGTCGTCGTCGGCGTTCGTATGGGCCTGCATCCGGTACGTGTTGGCTTCCACCAGCAGCGGGCCTGAACCTTCGCGGGCGAGCTTGACGGCGCGGTCCAGGACGGCGAGGAGCGCAACGACGTCGTTCCCGTCCACGCGTTCGCCCGCCATGCCGTAACCCACCGCCTTGTGCGCGAGCGACGGCGCCACGGACTGGTGTGCCAGCGGCACCGAGATGGCGTACTTGTTGTTTTGGACGAAGAAGATCACCGGCAGGTGGAAGACGGCGGCGAAGTTGAGCGCCTCGTGGAAGTCGCCTTCGCTGGTGGCGCCGTCGCCGCACATGGCCAGGACCACGGTGTCCTCGCCGCGGAGCTTGGCGGCGTGGGCCACTCCGACGGCGTGCAGCAGCTGGGTGGTCAGCGGGGTGCACTGGATGCCCACCTTGTTTTCGACGGGGTCGTAGCCGCCGTGCCAGTCGCCGCGGAAGATGGTCATCACCTGCACCGGGTCCACGCCGCGGGTCATCACGGCCACGGCGTCGCGGTAGGTGGGGAACATCCAGTCGTGGTCGGAGAGGCACAGGGCTGCGGCAACCTGGCAGGCTTCCTGCCCGTGGCTGGAAGGGTAGACGGCCATGCGGCCCTGCCGGACCAGGGCGGAGTTCTGGTCGTTGACGCGGCGGCCGACGACGAGTTGCTCGTAGGCTGCCAGCAGTTCCTTGTCGCCGGGCACGGGGTATTCGTGGCCGGGCTGGGTGCCCTGCTCGCCTTCGGGGATGAGCCGGCCGTCCGGGTCCACCATCTGGATCTGGTGCCGGGCGGGGAGCATGTAGTCCTCCACCGTGATGCCGAACTTCTTGACAGCATCGTTCAGCGCGTTTCCTGCTGGCTCGGTGCTGGTGGTGTCCGGCGCGGTGTGGTCTGCGGAGATCGTCATTGGTCCGTCCTTCGGTTGCCACTATTCGCTCCCAGTATGGTCCTGCAGCAGGTTTCGTATCTACCGGGCGGCCAAATCGTGGAGAAGCTGCTCAGAAGTGCCTAATATGGGAGACGATTTGTAACTGTGACGTGGATTACCGACGGGAGCCGTGGACAAAATGCCGGGCAAGGACGCTGCAGCCGAGGTCCCGCTGGACGACATCGACCGGCGGATTATCAGTGAGCTCACCCGGGACGGCCGGATGTCCGTGACCCAGGTGGCGGAAAACGTCCACATCTCCCGGGCGCACGCCTACTCCCGGATCGCCAGGCTGACCGGCGACGGCGTGTTGACCCGGTTCACGGCGCTGGTGGACCCCATCAAGGCGGGGCTGAAGTCCTCGGCCTACGTGACGCTGAAACTTCGGCAGGACGCCTGGCGTGAACTCCGTGACCAGCTGGGCGCTATCCCGGAGGTGCACCACATCGCCCTGGTGGGCGGCGACTTCGACGTCATCCTCCTGGTCCGGGCCGTGGACAACATCGACCTGCGGCGGGTCATTTTCGACCAGCTGCAGACCATGCCCGGGGTGCTGGATACGCAGACATTCCTGGTGTTCGAGGACGTGGATACGCGGTAGGAGCTGGCTAAGTCGCCGCACACCCTCGCCGCCGACGCCGATATTTGACGCGCAGGTCGGGGGGATCGCCCACCCGTGTGAGTACTCGCCCACGGATCCAAGTAGCCGTAAAGTCCATTCGCTGGAAATTCGGGTACCACTACGTGTTGTTGCGCCCTTTTGCGTTCGCAAATATTGGGTCATCGATCCACCGGAAGGCACCTCGATGGAGCCACCTATGGGGGAACGGGTTCTCAATCACACACACAAGGAGTCTTTCCATGCGCCCAATGACCAAGAAGAACAAGATCGCCGCAGTCGCCCTGTCCGCAGCACTGGTGGCTGTTGGTGGCGGCGCCGCGTACGCCTACTGGAGCACCACGGGTTCGGGTGGCGGTTCGGCTGCGGCAGCCGCTACCACGTCGAATGTCACCATCACAGCTTCCTTCGCTCCGGGTATCACTCCGAGCGGAAATGGCGGAGCCGCCACTGCAAAGACCATCACCTATACGGCTGCTAACCCAAATACCAGCAGCACCCCCGTGACCCTGATCAATCCCGTTGTCACCACGTCGGTTGCCCAAGGAGTGGCAGGCGTCTGTGACGCTTCGTGGTTCAAGGCGACGGTGCCTGCCGGTCCGACGACAGTTGCTGCAGGTGCAACCGCGGATTCCCTTGGTACCGGACAGCTCACCTTCACCGATGACCCTACCGTCGACCAAAATGCCTGCAAGGGCGCGACCATCACCGTTAGCGTCGACAGCAAGTAGATCCTGAGCCAGCCGGGGGCGGCGCAATCCGCCCCCGGTTTGCCGTCATTTGCACCAAAAACAAGGGGGCACAGGGTGCACAAGCAGGACGGGCCATCGCGGCACGGCAAACGGATCGGCATCAAGGCAGTGCTGGCAGCGCTGCTGTTGCTGCTGGCAAGTGCGGGGGCGCTGATCGCGGCATCAAACAATCCAAAGCCGGGCATTACGGTGCAGGTCTCCCCTGCCAGCCAGTCCGTCCAGCAGGGCCAGGCGGCCGCCTACACGGTGACGTTGACGTCCACCGGGGGCTTCAGCGGAGCCGTCAGCCTGGCCACCGCGGGACTCCCGGCCGGCGCGGCAGGCGCCTTCACGCCGTCGTCCGTCACCCTGAACTCCGGCAGCACCGCAACCGCAACATTCAACGCCACCACCAGCGCCACCACCCCGGCCGGCACCAGCACCGTGCCCATCACGGGAACCAGCGGCAAGGTGTCCGGCAGCGTCGACGCCAGCCTCACAGTGAACTACAAGATGTCCACGGCGTTCTCGGTGGCCGCCACACCGGATTCCGTCACCGTCCCACCCGGGGCAACCGCCGTCTACACGCTGCAGCTGACCCGCAGCAACTTCCCCGCCGCCGTCTCCTTCAGCGTCCTGGGCGGGCTGCCCGCCGGCGCAACGGCAACGTTCTCTCCCACCCCGACCACCGGCAACTCGAGCACGCTCCAGGTGGCCACCACGGCCGCGTCGGCGACCGGCAGCTACAACCTGTACCTGGTGGGGACCGGGAAGGACTCGGCCGGGAAGTCGCAGTACGCCTATGCGAACGTCCAGCTGGTCCTGGATTCAACCATCAAGCAGTTCACCCTCTCCGGGAACGTGCCCGGGACGTTGTCACCGGGTACCTCGGCTGGACTGGACCTGCAGATCAGCAACCCGAACAACAAGTCCGTTTCCCTGACCAACCTGTCCGTAGCTATCGCGGGGGTTACCAGGAGCGCGGATGCCGTGGCGAAGAACCTGGCCTGCACGGCGGCCGACTTCACCCTCACCCAGTACAGCGGCCCGTACCCCCTGGTGGCGCCGGCCGGCAGCAGTTCACTGTCCGGACTCCGCGTGGCACAGTCCGCCTGGCCGCGGGTGGGGATGCTGGACAGCTCCAGGAACCAGGACGGTTGCAAGGGCGCAACCCTCCAGCTCACCTACTCGGGATCAGGACAGGGGAACTGAGATGACCAGCATTCACAGGCGTCGCGGCCTCCAGGCCGCCGCCCTCGCCGGCCTCCTGGCCACGGCGGGCGCCGGAACCGCCTACGCCTACTGGTCCGCGGCAGGAGGAGGCTCCGGGTCCGCCGCGGCCGGCACCATGCAGGCAGTCACCGTTGACGCCCTGGTAGCCGGCGATAACCCGAAGACGGCCCTCATCCCCGGCGGCAGCGCCGACGTCGTGCTCCGCCTGACCAATCCCAACCCCTATTCGGTGCAGGTTTACGGCGTCACCGCCAACGGCCCCGCTGCCGCTGATGCCGCACACCCGGGCTGCACCACCACCGGAGTGCGCTTCGCCGGTGCCGCGCCGCTCTCCCCCGCAACGTACGTTGCCGCGAACTCGTCAGCACTCATTACCCTCCCCGGAGCGGCCACCATGGACACCACTTCCCTCGCCGCCTGCCAAGGCGCAACCTTCAACGTCCCCGTGACGGCGGAGGTGCGGAAATGAGCTTCCGCCTGCTCCGCCGCCCGTCCCGCCGGCTGCCCTGGATCGTCACCGCCCTGTTGCTCCTGTTGGGAACGGGCACCGCCGCCTACGCCTTTTGGGCCTCCAGCACCAGCAGCAGCAACGCAGCCGCCGCGGCAGACGCGCTCTCGCCGGGCTCAAAGCCTGCGGTCACCGCCGCCGGCTCCGCGTTGACGGTCACCTGGGCCGGCGGCACCACCGTGAACGGCCGGGCCGCGACCGGCTACACCGTGGCACGCTACCCGGCGGCTACGGGAGGCACGGCCACTCCCGCCACCGGCGGGTGCGCCGGGACCGTCACCACACTTACCTGCACGGAACAGTCTGTGCCCGGCGGCGTCTGGTACTACACGGTGACGCCTGCGATCGCCCTGTGGACCGGTGCCGAGAGCCCGCGGAGCAACGGCACCAGCAGTGATTCCACCCCACCCACAGCCACCGTTTCCGGGATCTCGCCCATGCCCAACGCGGCCGGGTGGAACAACACAAGCCCCGTCAGCGTGACAGTCACGGCGGATGATGGGACGGCCGGGTCCGGCGTCGCCTCCATTTCCTACGTGCTCGACGGCGGCGCGCAGCAGACGGTCAGCGGCGCGGTGGCCGTGGTCCCCGTCAGCGGCGACGGAACCCACACGCTCACCTACTTCGCCACGGACAAGGTGGGCAATGCCGGGTCCGCGCAGAGCCAGACGGTGCGGATCGACACCCAGGCGCCGGCCGCGCCTGGGCTAAGCGTTCCGGCGTACGTCTATTCGGGGAACGTTTCCTCGGCGCCGGTCAGCGGCACCGCCGAGGCTGGGGCCAAGGTCACCCTTGTTGCCAGCGACGCAGGTTCCGCCCATTCCGTTCCGGCGACGGTTACGGCATCCGGAACGGGGACCTGGTCTGCCACTGTGGACTTGACCAGCCTGAACCAGGGCACCGTTACCTACTCGGCCACGGCCACGGACGTTGCAGGCAATACCGGGCCTGCCAGGACTGCTACTTCCACGAAGGATACGGTGGCTCCGGCCGCAGCGCAGGGCCTGAGCGTGCCGGCGTACGTGAACAGTGCCGGGGCTGGTGGGGTTCCGGTTTCCGGTACGGCTGAAGCCGGCGCCGGCGTGACGGTATCAGCCACGAGTCCGGGTTCGGCGGCAGCGGTCACCGGGACGGCGACGGCCTCCGCTTCCGGCTGGGCGGTGAACCTGAACCTCATGACCCTCAAGGACGGGATAGTCACCTACACGGTCACGGTGAAGGACGCCGCAGGCAACACCAGCACCCCGGCCACCACGACTGACACGAAGGACACCGTGGCGCCCGTCTTGACCATCACGGCGCCGAACGTACTCAAGGGAAATGTCACCAGTTACCCGGTCAGCGGGACCAACGATTCCGGTCTACCTGTAAATGTCACTGTCAGCGACTCCTCTACGAGCATCCCGGCAACGGCGTCCGGATCCAGCTGGACTACGGGCAACCTGAACTTGTCAACTCTTCAAGAGAGCAGCCCCTTGAACGTCCCGAGCATCACCATCGTGGCCACAACCGCTGACGCGGCGGGCAACACAACCACGGTCACGACCAAGGTCATCAAGGACACCGCGGCGCCGACAGTTACCGGGGTGACGCTGGCCAACGGGGGTCCGAAGCAGAACTCCGCGGACAAGGGCGACTCGGTCGTCATCCAGTTCCTTGAGGCCTTGGACCCGGCTAGATTCTGCTCCAGTGCGAGCAGTGCAACGACTTTCAACGGAACGGTGACTTTGTCCGATGTCGGGTCTAACGACACACTGAGCTTCTCCACCGGCGACTGCACGGGGTTCAACATAGGCACAGTTTCGCTGGGAGGAAATTATGTTTCGGCGACGGCCACATTCGGCCCCAACGGTAATGGTTCCGGAGGTTCTTCGACCCTCATTTGGGACTCTTCAAACAAGACGTTGACGATCAAACTTGGAAACTCGGCAACGGGGAACACGCTGCAATCGGTGACCGCAGGAAAGCCCTCCTACACGCCGTCGTCGAACCTAACCGACCTGGCCGGCAATCCCTTCGCAACACCGATTATCAGCTTCCCCTCCGCCTCGGTCACGGGGTTCTGAGCAGCCAAACGCAACGCCACGGCTCCCCATCGATTCGTCGTCGGGGAGCCGTGGCACGTTTTCGACACAGATGTTCCGCTGCGCCGCCCAAATATCGGACGCGTCAGGGGATATGGACCGCGTGGATCTGTCCGTCATGGCGCCTGTAGCGGCTGCCGGGTCACTGCGCGAAGTGCACAGACAATAGGTCCGTTGTCCGCGTACGCATCGCGGCTAGAGCAGGGGGTCGAGACGTTATGGACCTACGCCGCGGACAGACTGTTCGGTCCACCTTCACCCTCCTATTACAGTAAGCCGCGGCTGTGCAAGTACGCCCGGATGAAGTGACCCGGGCTTTGATCTTCTGCCCCGAAAACTTGCCACGCGATGGGTCCGAATGTTCCACCGAAGGCGAGCACTCCCTTCAGGAACGGCGAGATTCGGCGCCTCCACAAAGTGATGGGCTCCGGATCGGCAACGTCCCTAAACTCGTGCAGGGTCCACTTACGCAACACGGTCTCATAAGCCGCAATCTGGAGGATCTCGATTGCGCGGAGCCGGCCCGGACGACCCTTGTCCCACAGCAGTTCCTCTGCTTTGGCAACATACGCCGCAACCTTTCGACGGGCGTTCCGCTCATTTCGTCTGCTGATCCGTGACCCATGGTCGCGCCCGGGCCGTCGGGTCGCATCCAGAATGTGGGCCGCCCGGCCAATTCTCTTGGTGATCTTGTGCCTGTCAGATTTGTCTTGGTCAGTGCGGGGGGCGGCAAAGATTGCCTCATGATCCTGCTCCAGCAGTAGCCAGGCTTGCTGGAGATTGCTTACCGCGTAGGAGAAGGGTGCGAACGACCTGAAAATCAGGCCCGTAAAATACTGGGCCAAGGACCAGATGCATGCAACGAGCAACGCGTCGGCTGCCGCCGCCAAAAGGGACATGATTGCCGCGTACCACCCGTTAGAAGTCATTTCGAAGAAACCGAAAATGATCAGCACTGTCATAAATGAAAGCAGGAAGCCGAGGATACCGGCGACGATCGACAGGGGGCCGCCTATGACGTAGTCGAAAAAGATTTGCGCCCGCCGCGCCCTCTGCAGCCCTTCCACGATCTGGCTGGCCTGGACTTCGTGTTGCTCCCACTCGGCCACGAGACGCTGGAGCCGCATCTCAGTGGATTCGCTGGCACCTTGGGGGTTGGAATTCGGAGGCTGTGCTCGAAGGACACGCTCTTCAGCGAGCCAGACCCGCAAGCGGTGAGCCGTGATGCCATGTTGCTTGCAAACAGAAACCTGGGTCATTCCGTTGTCCAGCACTGCCGAGACAGCTTTGCGACGCTGTTCTTCGTCCCCCACCAAGCACTCCTAACTCATAGTGCCCCCGGCTAAACCCACTATGCACCCGCAGCGGGCGTCGGAGCTAGATGCAAGTCTTGAATTCAGGGTCTACCAGGATGAAGCGGAACGAACGCCACTGACCAGCAGAGGCGCAATCCTGGAGCTGGGTCCAAGGCGCAGAACATTCGTCAAGCTCAGCAAATGCGCCGCCATTGTTCGGCCGGGGAAGACAGACAGAATGAAGGGCCTTTCCGAGGGCGACGCCCAAAAGGTCAAAGAGGCGCTGAACATCAAGACCGTCAAGGACTTGAGCACCAACAAGTTCTTTCTCTGTACCTAGGCCGCCGCCAAGCCCGCGGAGTAGCGGGCCCCGGAGCAGCAACCAAACGAAGCCCCTGGCGCACAAGGGCCAGGGGCTTCCTGCTGTCAGGGGCCCAAACACCAACGCGCGGCGGCCCAAAATTTGCACAGCGGCTGCACAGCGGAGCCCTACACCGGGAACAGCCGGGGCCCGGATGCTTGAGTCATCCCCCTCCAGCGGAGGGCCAACCCCAGAAGGAGCCCCACATGAAGACCACCATGAAATCAGCGATCGCCAGCCTCGCCCTCGCAGCTGCGATCGGCGGCGGCGCCCTGGCCAGTGCCGCGTTGCCGGCCAATGCCGCTACCACGGATTCGAGCACCAGCCAGTCCGCCACCCAGGCGCCGCGTGATGAATCCAAGGGCGGCCACCAGGCCAACGGCATCACGGAGACGCTCCTGACCGGCGACACCGCGACCAAGGTGACGGACGCGGCCTTGGCGGCGAATCCCGGTGCCACCATCCAGCGCGTGGAGAACGACGCCGAAGGTGCCACGTACGAGGCCCACATCATCAAGTCGGACGGAACGCGCGCCACCGCCTACCTGGACGCCTCCTTCACCGTAACCTCCACGGAAACCGGTAGCCCCGGCGGCGGCCCGCAGGGCTGACCCCCAACGGCAGGGGCGAGGCAGCGTGTCAGGCTAATACCGGGCGCGCTGCTTCTGTTTGCCGTGATGCCGGCCCTCGCGCAGCTGCCGGGAACGCTCAAGGCGGCCAACCGGCGCCGGCGGCGTCAGCCCGTCGGCGCTTCCCGTTCGTCGGAACTGCGTTGGATCGCCTCGGCCATCCGCTTGATACGCTGCAGCCTGGCGTCCCAGGCAGCTCCCACGGAGGAAAGCTGCTCCACGGCACGTTCAAGCTGCGCCTGGCTCACCTCGTAAATGCGCTCCCGGCCGGACGGCCTGACTTCCACCATGCCCGCCCTGTGCAGCACCTCAAGGTGCTTGGCCACTGCTTGACGGGTAACCGGCAGGCCCCTGCTCAGGGTGGTTGCAGTGCCGCCGCCCGCGGCAAGAAGAAGGTCGAGCATCCTCCTGCGGGTGGGGTCACCCACCGCTGACCAAAGCTCGTCGTCGACCGCGACGCTCATCGCACCGAGACCGTCCTTGCCGCATAGGCGACCAGCCGAGGCAGGAAAAAGTCCCAGCCCCGCTCGTGGTCCCGGTAGTTCTGTTCGAGGACGGCCGCCTCCCAGCCTTTCTCCCGGAAGCCGGTCTCCGTGAAACGCAGCAGCGTACCGGTGCCTGATGGCGTCAGGTCAAAGGTCACCAGGAGGGAATTCTCGGGTGTAGCCGGATCGTTTTCGTAAACCCATCGGAAGGAGAAGCGCCATGACGGATCGGCTTCCACAACCGTTAGTGCCACCACCTTCGCGTCCGGCGTGGACCTGTCACCGAAGGCGATTTCACCGCGTGAACCCGGAATCGGTTGAAAGTCGGCCTCGTCGGGCCACCACTGGCATAGATGCTGAGGGTCGCTGACCACCTGGTAAACCACTTCGGGCGAAGCGTCGATGTGAATTTCCCGCTCAATAATGCCGTGTTCCATGATTTTCCCGATCTATTAGCAACCAATGGTTGCCAATAGATTACGGGCTGCTACCGCGCAACGCAACCTTTGGTTGCTCAATTCGGGGGGTCGACACGCCACGCGGGGCTGGCTCCCGATGATCCATGAGGCCAGGAGCCAGCACCTTCGGCAGCGTCCGGGCTGGGAACATCGCTCTGGCGTGCCCGTCCTATTTCTGCTCCGGTATCCAGAATGGAGCGGCCACCCCCGCGCCGGTGAGGTTGTCACAGCGGACCAACTGGGTGCCGATGCGCTCCAACGGGCAGTCGGCGTAAACGGCGAGGGCATCTTCATCGAGTGCCGTCGCGGTTTGGGCAGGCCCTGCCGGGATAAAGAGTGCAGGGAAAAGGGCGGCAATGATCGGGAAAGAGCGCTTGTGCATGGTTGTCTCCTTGGCAATGACCACAACAACGGAAGGGTGGCCGGCCCGAGACCCGGGCGGGCAGAACGGGGTCCCCCAACTGATTCCCAAAATACGGAACCTCTCAGCGCCGGAAGCGCCGACGGGTGCCAGCGTACCGGGCGCCCCGCACCTGCCGTAAGGGTGGCCCGTCCCCCTTCCGTTGAATCCACCTACCCGAATCAGGGCCAGGGTCCCCCCAACTGCCTGCCCCTAGCCCCCATCAGCCCGCGCTGGACGTCGGCAGGGGTGCCGGGGTCTCCCCCATGCCGGGATCAGCCGTGGGTGCCGGCGTCGCATAGTCAACGGACGACGTCGGCTGCCCGCCTTCCACGTACTGGCCCGCCGGTGCCGTGGCCGTCGCGGTCCCTGCCGGGGCAGGTGCGACCGTTTCGCCGGGTGCCGTCGCGGGAACCGCAGCCGGGCCGCCGGGTACCGCCGAGGCGGTGGGACCCGGGGTAGTGCCACCGCCCGGGCCCGCGGACGCCGGGGACGTTGCCACCGAGGTCCCTCCGGCCACGGAATTGCCCTTGACGATGGACGTGATCTGGTCCTTGTATCCGGACAGCGTGGCTTGGATCTCAGAGAGGGGCACGTCCTGGATGTGCCTCCCGTAGTCGGCGATCTGCGCCCACAAGGCTTCGAGCTGCTGCTTGGCGGCCGCATCCAGCGGACCGTCGAGCGTGAGGACCAGCTGGCTGGCCAGCGCGTAGGTCAGGCAGTCCAGGCAGTTGTAATTGGCAGCAGCGGAGAGGTTCTGCGGCACGATGACATTGGCCTGGCCCACCACCAGCACCACCTGGAACCCCACGGCCACGGCCGCGCACCCGGTGCAGTTGGCAAAGGCGTAGGCCTCATTGGTGCTGGTCACGGGCTCTCCGTCCTCGGCCCAGACCAGCGCGAAAGCCACGCTGTAGGCCACGGAGCCGTCGGTGGTGTTGACGGCGAGCGCCTGGTTTCCGTCGGCCGCCGGGGCGGCAGGCCGGTCGAACGGGAAGACCCAGGACGGCGCAGCCACGGAACCGCCGGACGAAGCGCTGGGAGCGGTGCCGGAAGATGCACCGGGCGAGGACGCGGCAACGGGTACCAGCACCATGCTCAGCTGCGGGTTGTCCCGGGTCGGCTTGGCGGCTCCCGCCGGCCACAACGCCACGGTCCGTCCGGCACCGCCCTGCCGCAACGCCCCGCCGTCGCGGACGGGAAGGATGGCCCGGGTGGCATCGCCGAGCGTCCCGCGTTCGTACGCCTGCACCGGACGGTACGTCCCGCCGTCGGGCCACCATGCCCAGGCCAGCCCGGCAAGCAGGACGGCGACGCCCGCCATGGCGACGGTCCGCTGGACCAGCCTGCCGCGGGTCTTCCGCCACAGGCCTGTCACCAGCTGCCGCAGCAGCCGGACCACGATGTACAGCACGCCCAGCACCGGCACGGCCACCACCACCATGGCCAGCGCCCGCACCGCAACGCCCAGGAAGTCCCCGCTGGACAGGCTGGCGGCGAGCTCTTCCTGCTGCTTCCCCACGCTGGCCCAGCCCGTGGCCAGCAGCCGCGGCAGGGACAGCACCATCATCACCATGCTGAAGAGCAGCACCGGCACGGTGACCAGGACCCAGGCGGTGACGACCGCCCGCGCCCACGGCTTGAGCACCTTGCTTTCCGGGTTCCCCCACCGCCACGGCAGGATCCCCAGGAGGGTGGGTTTGATCCGTTGGAAGAGGTCGGGCACGCCGGTGGCGTCTGCCAGGATGTGGTAGCCGTCGTACTTCACCAGCGGGATCAGCTGGCGGACCATCTGCAGGATCTGGGTGACCACCACCAGCAGGAGCGCGTCGAAGCCGGTGGCCCACCACAGGGCCACGATGGCTACCGCCACGATCGCGTTGAAGTACAGCCCGCCAAGGTCGGTGCGGATCCTGCCGCCGCGGCCCAGCCGGTAGGAGTCGGTGACGTCGGTGAAGAATGCCGGCCACAAGAGGTACAGCCCGGCGCCCATGGCTCCGGGGGTTGCGCCGCCCTTGCGGGTGGCGGCGGCGTGGCCGAATTCGTGGAAGCCGGCGGAGAGGATGGTGACGGCGAGGATCAGCAAGAGGAGGGCGGGTTGGGCAAACGCCTCGTGGGTGGCCGAGCCGAGGCCCTTGACCATGAGCACCCACCAGCATGCGGCAAGGAACGCCGCGGTCACAGCCACCACGATCAGTGGGTTGAACAGCACGGCGAACGGTGCCGTGATCCTGCGGGTCCGTTCGGGATCCGTCACGATGTAGCGGAAGCGCAGGCCCAGCAGCGGGTTGGCCTTCTTGACCTCGGGCTGGGTGCCGTCGGCAAGCCGGAGCAGGCCCATCGGGAGCAGCTGGGAATCCATCAGGGTGCGGACGTTCTCCGCGCTGACCAGCCGCCCGGACCCCTCGCTGGCGTGCCGGGCGATTCCTTCAAGGTCCCGCGTCCCGTCCGCCGCTTCCAGCACCAGGTACAGCAGCCGGGTCAGCTGGAGGGTCTGGCCGTCGCCGCGTCGCACCAGGGCGGGCGGCTCCCGGTAGCCGGAACCCTCGGCGGGGCCAAGCAGCTGCACGCCGTCGGCCAGGGCCGGAAGGTGGGCTCCCGCCGTCGTACCGCTTTGGCCCGGCGGTTCCTGGGCGAGGGAAACGCGTGACGACGGCGGGCCCGCCTCGGGAGGCGGGCCGCCGTGGGTTTGGGTCATCTTGGTTTACTGCTGCAGGTTGGACGTCTGGCCGGCTGTGGCGTTGGCCGCGCCGTCAATGTGCTGCGAGATGGTGGCGCTCTGGTCCGAGATGGCGTAGGCCTGGCTGTCGATGGAGCCGATATTCGCGGCAACGGCTGCGTCGATGGGGGCGGCAACGTTGGCGTTCGCGGCCACGGCACCGTTGATCGGTGCGGCGATGGCGGCGTCGGCGTCCAGGTTCACATCCACGTTCAACAGGTTGCCGTTCAGCGCGCCCGCGGCATCAGTGACGCCACCGGTACTTGTGGGGGCGGGCGCTGTTCCGGTGGTTCCATCCGTGCTGCCGGTGGTGCCGGGGTCGGTGGTGCCGGTGCCCGCGTCGGTGGTGCCGTCGCCCTGGCCGATCACGCTGTCCTGGGCGGAGTTGGCATTGGCGTCGGCCACGATGCCCTGGTCAATCGCAGCATCCTGGTGCGAGAGTGCTTGCGCGTCAGAGCCGAAGGAGAGGATGTTGGCCGAGGCTGCAGCGTCGATGGGGGCCGCCACGTTCGCATTGGCCGCTACCGCCAGGTCGATCGGAGCTGCTGCGTTGATGCCCAGGTCCAGGTCCGCGTTCAGGTCCAGGACGGATGCCACTTCCTTGTCCGGCAAGGCGGTGGCCTGCTCAGACATCAGTTCTTCATTGGTGAGGGGACGCAGTTCGTTGTCCATGCTTGAGAGACCTCCGGTGCGGCGCGGGTGCTCTGCCCCCAGCGGGCAGCCCGCGCCCCACAATAGTAAGCATGGTTAGCAGTTTTGCGAAGCACTGCCAGGGTCCCGGCGGCGGGGGCCGACCTCGGCGGCTTCGTGGCCTACTTCTGCTCGGGGATCCAGGCAGGTGCTTCCGCTCCAGTGCCCGTGAGATTGTCGCAGCGCACGAGCTGGGACCCGATCCTTTCCAGCGGGCAGTCCACGTATGCAGTCAGTGGGTTGTCCCCGGAATCGGATGAATCGGCAGTTCCTCCTCCGGTGAGGAATAGCGCAGGGAAAAGGGCGGCAACGACTAAGTTGTGTTGTGCGATCATGGCTGTCTCCAAGTACGGCACGAACTGCAATGGGTGGCCAGCCCAAGAGAGTGGCGGGAAATGCCGGCGATTGAAGCACTTCGCCGCCACCTTGTTGCGCTGGCCCGGTGACTGCCGTGTGGCGTCCTGTGGCGTTGCTAGCCCAGCGCAGCGCAGACGTCCACGGCTTGCCCTGAGGTGCGGGCCAACGTGAACACGCCAGTGGCGGGATCGACCGTGTAAACGATGGTCCCGATGTACTGGGTGGTGGTTGGGCCAGCCGGAACGTCGGTGGGGAAGAGAATCAATCCGTTATGGCCACTTGCGCTGACGGTAAAGGAACCGTCAGCGTTGTACGTGGTCTTCGATACCGAGCCGCTCGTGTTGAAAGAAATGGACCGCTGGTTCGCCAGGTTTGTATAGGTGAGCAGGACGCCCTTTCCCGCCGCAATGGTACGGACCTTGCTTCCGTCCCTGTCGTAGAAGTCTTTTGTCTGCAAATTACCTCCGGAGCTCTGGAGTTGCAGGTCAAAGTTTGCACAACCCAAACCTGCAGGCAGGATGAGGGAATCGTCCGCGCGGGCTGGTTGGGCCGAGGCCACCGCGGTGGCCGTCAGCAGCGCAACGAGCGCAAAGGGCTTGGCTCCATTTTTCATGATTCTTCTCTATTCAAAATTGGGTGCTGGTGCGATGTGTCTTCCCGGAAATGGAGTGTGCCTGCGCGCTGCCGGGCAAGCCGTGCGACCGGACCTGGATCGCAGCCTTCCCGTGGATGCAGGCGGCTCCAGTTCAATGGATGCAGGACAGTGAGGTTAGTTTCTGTGCCCGCTATGTCCAGCTTAGAAAAGTTTTCGGGCTGTTTCCCTAAGCAGTTCTACGTACTGGAAGGAACACCAAACAGGGGCTTAAAGGGGTAGCATCGCGGCTGTTGCTGAGCGCCGCCTGGATCTAAGATTCTCGCGTGGTTCGCAATGACGCGCTTTACAAATTGTGGCTGGAGTTCTTGGGAGACGTCTTTCAGGGGCCACCGGCCGCGTCCACGCATTACGAGGCACAGCTTCTTAAGCTCATGTCCGAGTCGTTCAACGGTTCGTTTGCATCGCGGAACCACGTAAGCCCGGCGTGGGAAAACCATATCCTTTCCTGTTGGCCGCGCGACTACATTCCGAACGACCCTCCAGGCGGGTACGACTTCAGGCAACAACCGCTGCTTCGCTGGTTTGTGTTCACTGGGCAGACCGCGCCGCAGTCCTACGGCCGGGTCCCCACCGCGTTGGCCAGCGACCACCAGAAAGGGGTTTGGGAAGACTTGTCCCGCCCCTGGGGCGTTAACCATCAGCTCTCCATACCGCTGCGACTCGGTGGCCCCGACCATAGCGCCTACCTTGTCTCCCGGCCTGACAGGGACTTCACTGAACAGGAGATGGCGCTGGCCGGACTGCTGCAACCCGTACTCACCGGGCTGTCCCTCCAACTGAGTGTTGCCGCGGCGCAGGCCAACCTGGTCCCGAAGAGCTCAGCACATGATTTGACGGTTCGTGAGCTGACTATCCTGACGCTCCTGAGTGAGGGTCTAACGGCAGAAGCACTCGCCAGGCGGCTCACCATATCGCCACGCACTGCAACCAAACACCTTGAGCATATTTACCGCAAACTGGACGTGCGTGACCGGCTCATGGCAGTCCAAAAAGCACGCCTGTTGGGCATCTTGGCACCAACACCTGAGATCCCCGCCATTCGCTCAGGGTTGGTTGCGGGCTCTCCGGGATAATTTCATGACGAATGGCGTTTAGAGAAGGTAGCGGAGACCATACACCCGCCCCCTGACGGCGCGGCCGTCGGGGTTTCACGCGAGGCAGCCGGCCAGGTCAGGCCAGGTCCTCGAAGCTGTCCTCGCCCGGGCGCCAGACCATCCACGCGCCATCCTCGAATCCGTTGAGTTCCGCGATTTCCACGAAGACCTCGTCCTTGGCCGGGTGGATATGGATCGCGCCCTGGTCGAGGCCGATGCGGAGGCCGTCAGCGGTGGCCTCGGCGGTTGACACCACAGTGCCGGGTGTCAGCCGCCTCAGCGCATCGGCATAACCGAGGTCCGGTTCATGCCAGAGACGGCCGGCGTGCTGAACCACGGGCCACACGTAGGAGTTCAGTGTCACGGGTCCGGAGCCGGGAGCGCCGTCGAAGCGCAGCTGCACGTAGTCGTTGAGGACGAACTCCACCGAGTACAGCCGGTCCCCCACCAGCCGTGACAGCAATTCATTCGGCACGTAGGGCTTCCCCTCCATGGCCTCATACCCCTTTCACTGTGCCCGAAAGACGACTCTAGCCAATGGAGCGTGAATGTGGGTTTGAGCAGCGTGAAGATGGGTGACCAGCACAAATGTGGGTACGGCCCAGGCATGGGGGAATACGTCACGCGGTTTAGCGACCCACCAGGAAGGGACCCCGGATTGGAATCACTGCCCGTTGCAGTCCTCCTGCTCATCTTTGCCGCCGCTGCGGCCGTGATCTGGGTGGCCGGGATCCAGCTGTCCAAACAGACGGATATCCTCGATGACCGCCTGCACCTGGGCTCCGCGCTGGGCGGCCTCATCCTGCTGGCCATCGCCACCAACCTGCCCGAAATCGCCATCACCGTCTCCGCGGCCCTGGCCAACAACATTGGCGTGGCCGTGGGCAACATCCTGGGCGGCATTGCCATCCAGACGGTGGTGCTGGTGGTCCTGGATGCCCTGGGCACCAAAGGCGGCCACCCGCTGAGCTACCGCGCGGCATCCCTGACGCTGGTGATCGAGGCGGTCACCGTCGTCGCCGTCCTGGGCGTGGTGATCGCCGGCAGCCAGATGCCCGGCAACCTGGTGGCGTTCCGGCTCACGCCCGCCGCGGTCCTCATTGCGGTGTTCTGGATTGTTGGCCTGATCCTGGTGCAGCGCTCCCAGAAGGACCTGCCCTGGCACCAGCAAGGGGACGCCCCCGGGGCGCAGGACAAACCCAGGGGGCACTCCAAGAAGCAGGGCGCCGAGAAGAACAAGCACCTGCGCACCGGCACCTCTGTGCTGGTCTTCAGCGTCGCCGCGCTTGCCACCCTGGGCGCCGGTGTGGTGCTGGAACGCAGCGGTGATGCGATCGCCGGAAACATCGGACTCTCCGGGGTGCTGTTCGGTGCCACGTTCCTCGCACTGGCAACCTCGCTGCCGGAGATCTCGACCGGGCTTACGTCCGTGAAGCAGGGGGACTACAAACTCGCGTTCAGCGACATCTTCGGCGGCAATGCCTTCCTTCCGGTGCTGTTCCTGGTGGCGGTGCTGATCACGGGCAAGCCGGTACTCCCCCAAGCCCAGTCAACGGACATCTACCTCACCGCGCTGGCCATCCTGCTCACCCTCGTCTACCTGCTGGGGATCCTCTTCCGGCCGCAAAAGAAGCTGCTGGGCATGGGCGTGGACTCCCTGCTGGTCCTGGTGTTGTACCTGCTCGGCGTTGCCGGGCTGTTCGCTGTCGCGGCTTCCTAGAGCGGGCCGCTATTCGTTGTCCCGGATTTCGTCTCGTGGGCGCTTATTGCTTGGCCGGCATCTTGTTGACCTTGTCCTGGATGGCCTTGGCTTCCTTCTGGATCTTGTCCCCGTAGCCGCCGTTGAGGGCGGTGTCCTTGATCTTGGCGGCGACGGCGTCACGGTCTGAGGCTGCGGCCGCCTCCAGGGTCTTCAGGTCCGCCTGCAGGTTGGCCGGCAGCTTGCCGAAGGCCTGGGCGCGGTGGATCAGGGCGTAGGCGATCACGTGAGCCTTGTCCCCAAATCCGTCGCCGCCCTTGATGTCCACGCGGAGCTCGTTGCGCAGCGAACGGACGAACGGGTGGGCGGCGTGCTTGGCGTTGCCGGAGCCGGACCCGGAACCGGCGGACGGGGAGGCCGACGGCGCCGGGCTCTGGCCGTCCGCGAATGCGGCCGTGGCCCCAAAGACGGCTGCGCCCACCAGGACAACGCCTGCCGCGACGGCGCTTCCGCGGACTGCCCAAAAACGTGCGGTACGGTCGCGGGACGTGCTGGGTGTGGTGTTCATGGTGTTCTCCTCGGCGTTTCATGCCCGGGACGTTCCGGGCGCTGCAGGTTGTGCGTCTCCAACTGTGGCGCGCGCACATCCGGCGCGTGTTCGGGGAATGTAAGGGGAACGTAAAGTCGCGCGTCCGTGTCCGTGGGCCGGTGCTGCCGGAGCGTTCAATAGATACATGGAACAACCAACAGCCGCCGGCGCCCCGCCGTCCCGCGGCCTGGTGCTGATCGTTGAAGACGAGCGCGCCATCGCCGACGTGCAGCGGATCTACCTGAGCCGGGCAGGGTATGGCGTGCACGTGGAAACCACCGGCCAAGGGGGCCTGGACCGGGTCCGGGGCCTGCGCCCGGTGGCGGTGGTGCTGGATGTTGGCCTGCCGGACATCGACGGAATTGAGGTGTGCCGGCGGCTGCGTGCGCGAAACGATTGGACGCCCATCATTTTTGTCACCGCCCGCGATGACGAGGTGGACATGCTGCTGGGGCTGGAGCTGGGCGCGGACGATTACATGACCAAACCGTTTTCGCCTCGTGAACTGGTGACCCGGCTCAAGACGGTCCTGCGGCGCAGCGCCGGGATTCCGCGCCCGGGCGTCCTCCGCGCAGGGCCGGTAACCCTGGACCCGGAGGCCCGCACCGTGGGCGTGGACGGCGCGCCGGTCGAGCTGACCGCGCGGGAATTCGATGTGCTCGCCTACCTGATGGCAAGCCCGGGCCGGGTGTTCAGCCGGGAGCAGCTGCTCTCCGCGGTGTGGGGGCAGGCGGACTATTCGTCGGGGCGCACGGTGGACGTCCACATCGCCCAGCTGCGTTCCAAGCTGGGCCCCGGGAACCCGTTGCGCACCCTGCGGGGCGTGGGCTATTCCGCGGACGCGGAGGGATCGTGAGTGTCCCTACAGGTACGACGGCGGCGCAGGAGCAGCAGCCACGCCGGGCGCGGGCTCCCTGGCTGCGTTCCCTCGCGGGCCGCACCACCCTGGTGACCGCCGTCGTCGCGGTTTTGGCAGCCCTGGTCACCGGCAGCGTGGCCTTCCCGCTGATCCGTTCCGCGGCCGTGACCCAGGCCCGGGAGCAGCTGTCCCGCCAGGCCGATGCGTTCAGCGCGGCCCCGGTGGCGTCCCAGGCGCTGGACCTGCGGGAACGCCACCTGCTGGGCCCGGACAATTACGACCTTGCCAGCATCACCCCGTCCGGCATGGTCAACGGCGCGGCCGGCCGGATCCTGGGCGCGGACGAGGTGCAGGCGGTGCGCTCCGGGCAGAAGATCTCCCGCACCATCACCCGCGGCGGCACCCAATACCTGGTGGAGGCCAGGCCGCTGGCCAAGGGCGGCGGGATTGCCCTGATCCGGCCCCTGGCGGACGTCAACGCCGCCTCCGCCCGGCTCCTCCAGCCCATGCTGCTGGCTTTGGCCGCGGGGCTGCTCATCGCGGTGCTGGCGGGCACGCTGCTGGCGCGGTGGCTCTCCGGCCCGCTGGTCCGGACGGCGGCGGCGGCGCGGCGGATGGCCCGGGGCGAGCGGACCGTGCAGCTCAGCCCTGCGGGGGTCACCGAGGTCCGGGCCGTCGGCGAGGCCATCAACACGCTGGACCACGCGCTGCTGGCCAGTGAAAGCAGGCAACGGGAGTTCCTGCTGTCCATTTCGCATGAGATCCGCACCCCGCTGACGGCCCTGCGCGGCTACGCCGAAGCCCTCCAGGACGGCCTGATCCCGCCCGAGGACACGGCTCGCGTTGGGCAGACCCTCGCCGCCGAAACCGGCCGGCTGGACGGCTTTGTCCGCGACCTGCTGGCCCTGGCCCGGCTGGAGGCGGACGACTTCTCCCTGGACATCCAGCCCGTTGACGTTGCCGCCGTCCTTGAACAAGGCCAACGTGCCTGGCACCCGGCCGCGGCGCAGGCGGGCGTGGACCTGGTGCTGGACGTGCCCGCCGCGGACCCCGCCGGACCGTTGCTGGCCACCACGGACGCACAACGGCTCCGCCAGATCGTTGATGGGCTGATCGGCAACGCCCTGCGCGTCACCCCGGCGGGGAAGCCGCTAATCCTGCAGGCCCGGACAGAAGGCGCCGTTCTCTCCCCCGGCCCGGCACCCGGGGAGGGCCAGCTGGCAGGGCCGCCGGGCGTCGTCGCCATCCTGGTCCGTGACAGCGGCCCGGGCCTGACGCCGGAGGACGCCGCCGTCGCCTTTGACCGCGGTGTCCTGGCGCGCCGCTACGACGGCCAGCGTCCCACCGGCACCGGCCTGGGCCTGTCCATCGCCGCCCGGCTGGCGCAGCGCATGAACCTCCGGCTCACCGTGGAACCGGCCACCCCGGAGCACCCGGGGGCCTGCTTCTGCATCCGGCTGCCCCGCGCAACCACGGCGTAGGCCCGTGTAGGCCCCTGCGGCGGGGCGTCGAAGTTCCCGTGATCGAAAAGGCCCACCACGCCCTGCACCGCCCAGCGCTAGGTTTGCCGGGCTGTGGGCGGGCGCGGCGGCATCCCACCGGAGCTGCCGCCCTTGGGTAAGGTCGGATCATGATCCAGGCCGCGGCCGTGTCCGCACTGACGTCTTATCACTGGTTGGGGATCCCCATCGCCGCAGCCGGCGCGGTCCTGCTCGCCCTCGGAACACTGTTCCAGCACCGGGCCGTGGAGGACCAGCCGGCCGCGTCCGGGCGTGCGGCCGGCAGCATGGGCGGCGGACGCCTTCAGGCCCTGATCCGCCGGCCGGCATGGCTGGCCGGGACGGGGATGCTGGGCGCGGCGATCCTCCTCCAGCTGACCAGCCTCCGGTTCTCTCCCCTGATCGTGGTGCAGCCCATCGGCGCCGTGGCACTGGTGGTCACCACTCTCGCTACCGCCCGGATGAACCGCAGGCCGCCCGGGCGCCGGGCCCTCACCGCCGTCGCCCTCTGCGTCGGCGGGGTGGGTATGTTCGTCGCCGTGGCGGCGTTCTCGGCGGAGGACGTGGCCATCAGCGACCGGCACCTGGTCACCATCCTGATCGTTCTCGCCGTCGTCCTCGCGTGCGTGGCGGTAGCGTATGCCCTGTGGCGCCACCGTTCGGGCGCGGTGGTGTTCACCGCAGGTGCCGGCATTTTGTTCGGGTTCGTCGCAGCCTTGGCCAAGACCGTCATCGCCAGGCTGTTCCAGGGCGATTTCGAGTGGCTGTCCCTGACGTGCCTGGCGGGGCTGCTCATTGCGGCACTGGCGGGCAGCTTCCTGGTCCAGAATGCCCACACCAGGGGAACTCCCGAACTGGTGGTCGCCGGCCTGACGGTCATCGACCCGCTGGTTGCGGTCGCCATCGGCGTCACCATCCTCGGCGAAGCGGCCGCAGCACCCCCGCTGGCAGTTGTCCTGTTCCTGCTCTCCGGAGCCACCGCCGTCGCCGGCGTGATCCTGCTGGCGACCGTCAAAAAACACGTCCAGCCGGCAATCAAACCATGACCTGACCGCTAGGTGGTCAGCTACCTGTCCTCGTGGTTGTGCCGGTCCGCGGGCTTCACGAACGGCAGCGAACTCACCACCGTCTTCACCCCGATCACGGGCAGCAGTACAGCCGCGGCCGCCACGGACAACGCCGTGAAACCAACGAGCTCCAGCGTCTCGCGCCTCGGCAGGCGGCGACGGCTGCGCCCACCATCCATGAGATCCATCATGTTGACGAGGCTACGAGCGTGCCGGGGCGATTTCCCCGGTACCGGCTACCTGTCTTTCGCACCGGGCACTACTCAGGCCGGTTTTCCGGGGCCACCCCCGGCCCTGGCATGGTAACTGTCGTAGCAGTCACGGGAGCAAAATGCCGCAACGGGAGAGGGTGGCAACACCACGCCGCAATACCCGCATTTTGGCTTGGGTCGAAGAGTCCGAAGCACAGTTTTCAGCATGGAAGAAGGATATTTATTCGGTTGGCAGATTTGATCAGTAACGGATACCTGAATCCGCCGGACGGGGTACCTGCCCCGCCTGAATGTCAACCCTTACCGGTACCCGTCCACGATCGCTGCGGCGATTTCCTTGTAGGCCCGCCGCGTTTCCGGCTTGAGCACGTCCAGGGTGACCAGGTCGCCGTCGGCCACGCCGCGGTCGTGCGGCACGGCGATCAGTTCGCGGCAGATCCCGGACAGGTGTTCCTCGATGGCGTCCTTGTCCACCCGGGACGACACCTCGTCCTTGTCCGTGATGACCACGATCGCGTTCCGGGCCAGGTCCTCGTACCCGTGGCTGGCCAGCCAGTGCAGGGTGCTGCGGGCCCGTTTGGCACCGGAGACGGCGTAGCCTGCGGCAATCACCAGGTTGTCTGCCGACTGCAGGATCCCGCTCATCGCGTTGTGGGTGACGCCGGTGCCGCAGTCGGTCAGGGCCACCGAGTAGTAGCTGGAGATGAGCTTGCGGATCCGCAGGTACTCCTCGGCCGTGAGCGAGTCCGAGACCTCCGGGTCCTGCTCCCCCGCGATCAGGTGCAGCCGGCCGGCATGGTGCATGTACCGGGCCAGGGCGGTGAGGGAGTCGATGGATTCGATGTTTTCCAGCAGGTCCGTGATGGTCCGCGGGCTGGACTGCTGGTAGATGCCTTCGCCCAAGGCGCGTTCCACGAGGTCGCCGGAGTCAGGGTTGGCGTCGATGGCGCAGGGGGCGTCGCCGCGGTATTCGGCCAGGGTCAGGCCCACGCCCACGGTGGTGGAGGTCTTGCCGATGCCGCCCTTGAGGCTCAGGACGGCGGTGTTGTAGCTGCCCTGGAGCTGCCGCGAAATCCGGCGGCCCAGCTCGTCCTCCTGGCGCTGCTTGGGGCCGGGGCCCAGGTTCCAGGCGCCGCCGGTCAGGTTGTACAGCGCACCGCGGAAACCGCCCACCGGCCGCGGCTTCTGCTCCTTGACGAACAGGCCGGGCGAGCTGATGAAGTCCGGCATGGGGCTTTCGGCGATCGCGTCGGCCACGGTGGGCCGGCTGCGGCGGAATGACGGAGCGTCCGACGGCGGCGCCGCGGCTTCCGGAGCACCCCCGCCTGTGCGGCCAGCGGGCACAGCCGTGGCAGGCTCCTCAGTTCCCGCCGGGGAAGCGCCGGGCACGGAGGCGATGGGTTCGGCGGGCCGCGACACCGGCGCAGCGGGCGGGGCCGCTGGTGCCGGGGACGGCGTGCGGGTGGGGGCCGGGGCGCGGGACGGCTTGGTGGCATCGGCTGCGGCGGCCGCCTCGGCCCAGGACGTGCGGCGGGTCACCGGCTGCCCGGCGTCGTTATGGCTGGAAGGGGAAGGGGTTACTGCTGGCATGGTTCCTGTCCAGGCATCGTCCACTGAACCGTCGGCACGACGAAGGTCGCGGCGTCGGCGCAGTTGCGGCTGCCCTGCATCCTCTGCTGGGGCGCCTGCATTCTGATCCGCCGGTTGTGGCATGTCTGTCCCCCCGGACGATCGGCAAACTGTTATGCAGCACTAGTTCAAAGAGTAAGTCTACGGGCTATGCCGGGAGCATCCGGCCCTGGGCCGCGGGAGCCTGTTCCTTTTGGCACTGTTGCACGCAGGGTCCAGGCGCATCATGTTCACATGAGAAGGATCATCTGGTGCGTGGCCGCAGCCATCATTTCCACCTTCGCTTTTGGCAGCATCTACGTCGCGTTCCAACAAACCGGACGCCATGGGGCCAACACGGCTCCGGCGGCGGCAGCTGCGGCGCGGCTTCAGCAGGAGGGCCCCGATACGGCAGCTGGGCCGTGGCTGGAACTGGCACCCGACAGCGGCGTCTTCCTCATCGTTTACGGCGATGACAACAGCCCGCTCTCCAGTACGGTCACACTGCACGGGACCATTCCGGTGGTACCCGCCGGCGTGCTTGAGGCGGCGCGGGCGCTGGGTACGGACGCGGTGACGTGGCAGCCGGAGACCGGCCTGCGGATGGCCGTTGTTGCAAGGAAGGCGGCCGGCAAGGTGGTGGTGGCCGGTCAGTCGCTGGCGCCGGTGGAGGCCAGTGACCGGGTGACCTTGTTGATCCTTGCCGGTGGATGGCTGGGCAGCATGTTCGTCATCGGAGGCGCCCTGGGCGCGTCAGTGCTGCTGGACCGCAGCCCAGGCACGGTCCCTTGGCGCCGCGGACGGGAGTCAGCCGGGCAATGAGGAACTGTAAAAAAATCTTCCGGGGGCTGCATCCGGGCGGCGCATCCGGCCGGTAGTAGGGGTGTAAGCAGAACCTCAGCCCCATCGGGGCCCCTTCAAAGGAGTTGGAAATGCGCAAGACACTCTCTGCAGCCGCGGGAGCAATGACGCTGCTGGCAGCACTGGCCCTCGCCGCGCCTGCCCAGGCGTCCGACTGGCACCACAGCCACAACGGGACGGCGAAACTCTCCGTCCTCCACGGCGTCCCGGATTTGGTGGTGGACGTCTGGGTGGACGGCAAGCTCACCCTGGACAACTTCACGCCGGGTACCCTGGCCGGGCCGCTGGACGTTCCGGACGGTGACCACAAAATTGCCATCACGGGCTCCGAAGCGACCAGCGCGGACAATCCTGTGATCGGCCCCGTCGACGTGGACCTCAAGGCCGGAGGGGACTACACGGCGGTCGCGCACCTGGCCGCGGACGGGACCCCCACCGCCACGCTCTTCACGAACAACACCAAGCCCAGCCCTGACGGCAAGGGGAAGCTGACCGTCCGGCACGTCGCGGCCGCCCCCGCCGTCGATATCCTGGCCGGAGGGAAGGCCGTCATCAAGGGCCTCACCAACCCCGACGAGCAGACCCTCACCCTCAAGGAAGGAACCATCTCGGCCTCGGTGGCGGCAGCGGGAACCACCACGCCCCTCATCGGCCCCGCCAACGTGAACATCGCCGAGGACAAGAACACGATCGTTTATGCCTGGGGCAGCCTGGCAGATAACAGCCTGGGACTGGCCGTCCAGGTGGTGGGCACCGCGTCACGCGGACAAGATTGCGACGACGACTAACCGCCGAAGCCCTTCCGGTCAGTGGTTCCCCAACCGGTCCCCGGCGACGCCCGCACCACGGCGCCGCCGGGGACACGGAGGGGAAATGTCAGCCAGTGCCATGAGCCTATAGCGGACCGGCCCGGGCAGCGGCATAATGGGCTCCACTCAGGCCCGTTGCCGCCCAAGGAGCACCCGATGGAGGCTGCCGCCACCCGCGATTGGGACCCCGGCCTCGACCAGGCGTTTGCCGGCGGGGACGAGAACGCCCTCGCGGAGGCCTACCGGAGGCTGAGCCCGCTGGTTTACACGCTGGCCCTCCGATCCCTGGGCGAGAGGAGCGGCGCGGACGATGTCACCCAGGAGGTCTTCATTCGGGCCTGGAAATCACGGACCACGTACCGGCCGGAGGTGGGACGGCTACCGGCTTGGCTGGTGGGGATCACCCGGAACGCCATCAACGACGCCCTCTCCGCCCGCGCCCGGCAACGCCACGTGGAAGAAGCCGTCAGCCAACTTCTCCCGGACCCTGCCGCCTCACCGGCCGACGGCAGCGTGGAGGCCGTGGCCGACCGGCTGATCCTTGACGATGAACTTGAACACTTGGGAGACCCCCAACAGGCGATACTCAGGCTGGCGTTCTACGATGACTTGACCCACGATCAGATCTCGTCACGGCTGAACCTGCCGCTCGGAACCGTCAAAAGCCATATCCGGCGCAGCCTGACCCGGCTGCGCACCCGCTTGGAGGTGGAGCATGGAACACCTTGACGCGGAACTGTTGAGCCTCATGGCCCTGGGCGAGACACCCGGCACGGACGCCGACGCAGACCACCTCGCCACGTGCCCGGAATGCGCCGCAACCCTGCGGGGCTTCCAACGGGTCGCGGACATCGCCACCCTGGAGCCCGCGGGCATCACGCTCGGCCAACCCAGCGGACGGACCTGGACGGCCATCCATCAGGCACTCGGGCTTTCACCGGCCGTCGCTGCCGATCCCCTGGCCGGGCCCGGGAGTCCTGCTGACAAGCCGGCCGCGCCGCCGGCTGGGGTGGAGACACAGTCAAAGCCCGACGACGGCAAGGTGTCCGCACCCATCCCGCTGCGGCCAGGGGGCAAAGACCAGCGCCGCTCCAGGCTGTGGATGGCTGCCGCTGCCGCCGGGATCGTCCTCGGCACGGCTGCCGGGTGGACCGCTGCGGGGGTTCTGGGCCAAGGGGGCACGCCGTCGCCGGCCCCTGCCCAGTCAAGTCCGGTTGCACGAGTCCTGGCCGAAACGCCGCTGACTCCCCTGGCCGCGCATACAGGCAGCGGCGAGGCCCAGGTGGAGCAACTCCCCGACGGGACCCGCCAACTGACCATCCGGCTCTCCGCCGAGCAGACCACGGGGTACCGGCAGGTGTGGGTGGCCACGGGCGATCTCTCCGGGATGGTCAGCCTTGGCGTCCTCGCCGGCGAGACCGGCACCTACACGGTGCCAGCCGGGGTGGACCTGGCCCAATATCCGGTCATCGACATCTCAAACCAGGCGTACAACGGAAACCCGGCACATTCAGACGACAGCGTTGCCCGGGGAATGCTCAGCCCCAAGACCTGACGCCCGGGGCGGTACTGCACCGACCGGGGATTTCTGCTCTTAGTGGTGTGTAAGCGCTGCCGCTACCACGGCGACGGTGAGGAGCAGGAGGACGCTCAGGACGGTGTAACCCACCCACCGGGGACGGCCTTTGTGGGGGTTGATATCGACATACGGCATGTCAGCGCTGGTTACCTCGGGGTGCGGGACGGGCGGGGATCCGGAGGGCACGGCGCTTGAGCCGCAACATCTGGTAGAGGACTGCAAAGGGGATCAACAAGGTGCCGAGCAGTGCGCAGAGCGCAAGTGCATAGTCAGAAAAAGCCACATCGGTCTCCATTGGTGATAGTGAGCCCCCGTATAGACCCAACCAGAAGACGGCGAAATTGACAAATTGAGTCAAAAACTCAAGGTTTCCTCAAGATGCGGCCTTGAGGTTCACAGGTGAAGGTCACGGATTACCAGACAAGACACGCCGGAGTTCCGAAGTCGGGTCGCTGCCATCCGTCGGTTGCCGTGCTTCGTGGCTGGAGGCATGAGAACAAGCACGACAACGGTGCTGCTAGAGGTGCTGTTTGTTGCGGTTCCGGAACCCGTGGAGGGCGCTGGCGCACCTGTTGCAGAAAATCCAGTAAGCAATCCCGGCAGCCAGTGACGCAGCCACCGCGAGGGGGCGGTTAAGGTCGGCCAGGGGCGGGTACACGAGCCAGTGAACCAGGTAGATGTGCAACGAGGCGCCAGCCAGCAGGGCGGCTGGCCGGGTCAGGAAACGCGGCACGGGGAGGACGGGCAGCCAGGTGAGCAGTAGGATCCCGGCCATCATGGTGGATTCGCGGGCGACGTCGTCGAAGAAGCCCGGAACGGTCAGGACCGTCAGCTTGGAGACCACGCCCCGCTGCAGGAAGTTGCGGGAGCGTGCAACGGCCCAGCCCAGTGCGAAGAGCCACAGTGCCGGGATGGTGTGGGGTATGCCCGGTTCAACGAGTTCGTAGCGGGTGAGCAACCCGGCACCGAACAGTATCAGCGGGTAGAGGAACGGGAAGCGGCGTTCGGTGCGGTGGATCCAGGGAACGGCGAGCAGCGCGGTCATGGCCAGGAGGATGTAGACAACGTCTTCAACGAACCAGAAATGCCATTGGGTGGTGACTTCCACCGGGCCGAGAACGGCGTTGAGAAGTACGATGTTGGCCAGGCTGTAGCGGTCGGTGACCAGGTATGCGAAGGCGATGAACGCCATTGCGGGCAGTGCGATCCGGCCGATGCTGACGAGCTGGCGTCGAAGGCGGGGCATTCGTTGGCCGGAGAGCTGGAAGCGGGCGAAGTTGTACCCTGCGGCCGCGATCAGGACATGGGCCATGCCCTGCCAGTCAAAGAGCCCGATGTGCGTGCTGACGATGAAGATGATGCCGACAGCGCGAAGGAGGATGCTCGTATCGATCGGTGCCAGCGTTCGCTTCAGGGCCGATGCGCCGGACGGGCCGTTGAGTTGCGGCCCGGGCTCGAGCGCCCTGACCGGTGTGACATGCCAGTCAGGGGGCAGGTGGCCCAGTACCTGTTCCAACCGGACAGAGGCGGCCACGAAGGAAAGGGAGTCTCCTCCGAGCGAGACGAACGTGGCGGTGTCCTCGACCTCGGCGACCTCAAGGGCGTCCTTGAATATCTGCGCCACCGTGACGGTGCCGGCAGTGCTGCCCAGCGTGTCGTCAGACGGTTCTCTTGATGCCGTCCCGTTGGTTTCTGCCAGGGCTGCCGCGGGGGCGGGAGTACCGGTGAAGGTTCCGGCCGCTTGGGTCCTGTCAGCGGCGAGGGCGGCGACGGCAGGGTAGTCAAGTTTACCGCTGCCCAGGCGGGGTAATTCCTGGACGGCGTAGAGGGTCAGGGCGGTGCGCGGCATTCCTACGCCCTGTGCGAGGACCTTGGACAGAAGCTGGGTGTCATGGTTGCCCTCGACGGCCACAACCAGGCGGTCGTCGGTGCCGGTGCTGGCCGCGGCCACGCCGAGGTCCGCGAGGATGCGTTCGACCTGTCCGAGGTCAACACGCAGGCCTACGATCTTGACGAAGCGGCTGCGCCGGCCCACCAATTCGTACAGGCCAGCGCCGTTCTTCCGCGCCAGGTCGCCGGTGCGCAGCTCTGTGATAGTCCGGCCCTGGGACAGGTCCTCCGGGGTTTCTGCATAACCGAGCATCACGTTCGGCCCGCTGTACACCAGCTCGCCGCCGTCGTGCAGGCCCTCGAGGGGGTCGATGCGGAACGTACCTCCGGGCACGGGCCGCCCGATGGCTTCCGGATGGTCTGCAGCAAGGTGTGGGGGCAGGTAAGCCATCCGCGCTGTAGCCTCCGTTTGCCCGTACATGACAAACAGTTCCCAGCCCCGCAGGGCACCCAATTGTGCGTAGCGGCGCACCCGGTCCGGGCCCAGGCGCCCTCCGGCCTGGGTGATGTAACGCAGGTGCGGCAGATCCATATCGTCGAAACCCACCCGTTCAAGAAGCTCAAACGTGTAGGGAACGGCGGCGAACGATGTGCAACGCTGCTGCCGGAACAGCTCCCAGAAACAGGGATCGACGACGGACAGTCCGGTCAACACCAAGGTGGCGCCGCGCGATAAATGACTGTTGATCACCGAGAGCCCGTAGCAGTAGGACATCGGCAACGTGGTCGAGGCCCTGTCCCCTGCAGTAATACCGAGGTAGGAGGCAATGGATTCGGCGTTCGCTTGAAGGTTGCCATGGGAAAGACGCACCAGCTTCGGCGAACCTGTCGAACCTGACGTGCTTAGGAGCAGGGCAAGGTCCGGGTGCAGCTCATGACGGCTGCCCTGGCGCCGCTCCACCAGGGAAATTTGGCCATTGTCAGGGCGGATGACGACGTCCGGGTCGTACGCTGTCACGAGTGCGTCCAGGGCTGAGGGCTTGTCTTCCGGAAGAAGGATGAGCGGATGCCCGCCCACCAGGGCAGCCAGGTACGCCACGAGCGACTCGACATCATTGGACGCCGCGAGGGCCACCAACCGTCGTCCCGTGCCCAGCTCCCGGGCAAAAGCGTCAACCCGTTCTGCCAACTCCCGGTAGGTAACGGTCATCTGGTCGGTAATGATCGCAGGGGTATCTCCGTAGTCCGCCAGCCCCCAAGCGAAAGGTACCCCCGCAAGTTCAAGCTGCGTGGTCATCTGGCCGATTTTATTAGCCAAGCCTTACCTAAGTAAAATCCGCGTTAAGAAGAGCAAGACCGCAGTGGCTCTGAGGTCTCATAGACGGTCGGTACCTTCGGTCCGTCGTTTACGGACGGGGGCGGGTCAAAGCCCCCGGGGCGGCCCGGGACGCGGCCGCCTGCGATGAAGGAGGGTGAACCGTGGAAGTTCAGGGTCTGCGCTTGTTCGTCGCTGGTGAGCTCAAGCACCCGGATGTCCTCCCTGAATCTCAGTCCGTACTCCCCATGTTTAAGTGTCTCAGCCTGCATTGCGGGGCGCGAACATGATGATGGCCACTCCGAGCAGGCAGACCCCTGACCCTGCAATGTCCCAGCGGTCCGGCCGGAAGCCGTCAAAGGCAATGCCCCACAGGAGCGATCCGGCGACAAACACTCCGCCATAGGCGGCAAGTATCCGGCCAAAATGCGCATCAGGCTGCAGCGTCGCTGCGAACCCGTAGATACCCAGGGCGATGACGCCCAGTCCGGCCCACCACCATTCCTTTCCTTCCCTCACGGACTGCCAGACCAGCCAGGCACCGCCGATCTCAGCGGCGGCAGCCAACATGAACAGAAGGATTGTCTTCGCAAGAGTCACATCACCCATCATGGCAGGCAGCCAAGCGGCAGTACTGCTGCGGGCAGAGGGCCTCGCGGACCTGGCCAAGGACGAAGCGGGCACCCGCATCCTGTGGGCAGTCCGCGGCGCTCCTGCCCACAGCAGCTTCGGCATTGCCTCCCTCAAGATCCTTGACTATGGCGTCACGTCGATGCCGTTGACGGCCGCGCGATCGAAGCTGCGGCCCGGGTCTGCGACAAGCGCGCCAATTGCCGCTGGGGTTCACAAGGCGGCCCCTCTCAGTCAACCGACGCCGAATCGAAACGACATTTAGGATGGGAGATAAATCCGCAGGCCACCAGGGGGTTCCGCTTTGCCTGAAGAGCAGTCCACGGACAATTTCGTGCGCCGCCGCGAGGCCATGGCGGACAGGTTCAAGTCCTGGGCCCTCCCCGTGGCGGCGGCGGTACTGGCCCTGGGGTTCGGGGTGGCGAGCATCTCCAACGGGCTGGCTGACCGGAACCGGGACACCCCGGCGTCGGACCAAAGCGCAGCGGGCCAAGCCTCCACGGACCAAAGCCTGCCCGTCTGTGAGGTGGCCGGCCGCGGCAGCCTGGTGCCGTCGTCGGGAGCCCTGTTTGGGGTGAACCTGGACCTGGCGGCCAAGCCGCTGGCCCAATACGCCACGGACCTGGGGCACAAGCCCGCCGTGAGCGTCTCCTATATGGACTTCCCCTACACGGACCAGGACCGGACCAACCTGCAGCAGGCCGCGGCCCAGATCCGTAAAGACGGGCAGCTGATGCTGCTGACCCTCGAACCCAAGAACGGCTTGTCCGCAGTTACCCCCGACGCCATCGCCGGCCTGGTCAAGGACCTTGCAGCCATCAACGGCCAGGGCGTGCCGGTGATCGTCCGCTTTGGGCACGAGATGAACGGCTTCTGGTTCCCGTGGTCGCAGCAGCCGGTTGAGTATCGCGCGGCCTTCACCAGGCTGGCCGACGCCGTCCATGCCGGGGCGCCCGGCTCGGCCATGATGTGGGCGCCGTCCTACGCCGGCGGCTACGCCTACCCCGGCCGCCTCAATGACGCGCAGCCCGGGACGCCGGACTTCGTGGCCCTGGATACAAATTACGACGGCGTCCTCACCATCGCGGATGACCCTTACGCCCCGTATTACCCCGGGGATGCCGCGGTGGACTGGGTGGGCCTGTCCCTCTTCCACTGGGGCGCCACGTACCCGTGGGGCGCGAACGCGGTGCCTGAGGCCAACAAGTTCGCGGACCAGCTCACCGGCAACTACAACGGCACCAACGGGGACGAGCGGTCCCTGCCGGACTTCTACGGCGAGTACGCGGTGAACCACAACAAGCCGGTGGCCATCCCGGGAACGGCCGCCCTGTACAACCCGGCAGCTGGCGGACCGGCTGAGGCCGACATCAAGCGCGCCTGGTGGGAACAGGTGTTCAGCGCCCAGACCCACACCCGGTTCCCCCAGCTGAAGATGATCACCTGGTTCGAGTGGGACAAGGACGAGTCCGAAGTGAATGGCCGGATCGACTGGACCGTCACCACCACCCCGGCCATCCGGGACGCCTTCACGGCGGCACTGCCGGACTGGCTGCACTACGGGTCCGGGACCGCCTGCCGCCCGGCAGGATCGTAGCCGTGGGGGACACTCCTGCCCGGGACGATGAGTCCAGGAAAGAGAACAGGGCCGAATTGCGCCGGGCGTTCGTGTTGCCCGTTCTGATCGGACTGGTGGCTCTGGGTTTTGCCGGATGGAACTTCGCCAACGATCTCACCCAGCGGCAATCCCAGTCATCCCCGGCGGCGTCCACCTGCAAGGTGGAGCCCCGCGCTTCACTTGCTCCGGCCGATGGTGCCCTGTTGGGCGTGAACCTGGACTTCCACACCAAGCCGCTGGCCACGTTCGCCACGGACCTGGGCCACAAACCGGCAGTCAGCGTGTCCTTCACCGGCTTCCCGCTTACAGCCAAGGATGAGGATGACCTTGCCAAGGCGGTGGACCAGATCCGCGCCGACGGCCACATGATGCTCCTGACCCTGGAGCCGGCCGACGGGTTGTCCACAATTACCGACGCCACTGCCACGGCCCTGGCAAAGGACCTGGACCGGTTCAACAAAAACGGCGTCCCGGTGATCGTCCGGTTCGCCCACGAAATGAACGGCTCCTGGTACGCCTGGTCCCAGCAGCCGCAGGAATACGTGGCAGCCTTCAAAACCCTCGCCACTGCGGTGCACACCAACGCGCCGGGGTCCGCCATGATGTGGGCACCAAACTATGGCGGCGGCTACCCGTTCGCCGGCGGAAAATATGAGGCCAAGCCGGGCACCGCGGATTTCGCCGCCCTGGATACCAACCACGACGGCGTGATCACCATGGCGGATGACGCCTACGCCCCGTACTACCCGGGTGACGATGCGGTGGACTGGGTGGGAATGTCGCTCTACCACTGGGGCGCGAAGTACCCGTGGGGCGAGAACGAGATCCCGGAGGCCAAGAAGTTCGCGGACCAGTTGACCGGCAACTACAACGGCGCCAACGGCGATGACAGCCTGCTGCCTGATTTCTACGGCGTGTACGGCGAGGACCACAACAAGCCCGTTGCCATCCCGGAAACCGCGGCCCTGTACAACCCGGCGGTGGGTGGCGCTTCCGAGGCGGAGATCAAGCGCGCCTGGTGGGAGCAGGTGTTCGGCGCCCAGACGCACGCACAGTTCCCCAACCTCAAAATGATCAACTGGTTCGAGTGGGACAAGAACGAGACGGAGGTCAACGGCCGGATCGACTGGACCATCACCAACACCCCGGCCATCAGGGACGCCTTCACCGCGGCCCTGCCGGACTGGCTGCAGTATGGGTCCGGGCCCGACTGCCGCCCGGCCGGGTCCTAGCCGCTTCTTGGCAGGGGTTCGGGGAGGGACCCGTCCTGCCGTGGTCTGGCAGGTCCTGTTTCGCCGCCGCCGATGCCCGTACCGTCAAAGGAACGGACAAGACCGGCCTGAAAGAAGGACCCCATGGAGTACACCCGGCTCGGCACCACAGGACTGAAGATCAGCAGGCTCGCCCTGGGCTGCATGAGCTACGGGGACCCCACCACCCCGAACGCGCACGTGTGGGCGTTGACCGAGGAGGACGCCGCCCCGTTCTTCCGGCAGGCGGTGGAGCTGGGCATCACGTTCTGGGACACCGCCAACGTGTACCAGGCGGGGACGTCGGAGGAGGTGGTGGGCAGGGCCATCACCAGGTTCTCGCGGCGTGAGGACATTGTGCTGGCCACCAAGGTCCGCGGCAGGATGCACGACGGCCCGGGCGGCGAGGGACTCTCCCGCAAGGCCATCATGGAACAGATCGACGCCTCGCTGGCCCGGCTGGGCACGGATTACGTGGACCTGTACCAGATCCACCGCTTTGACGATGCGACGCCGGTGGAGGAAACCATGGAGGCCCTCCACGACGTCATCAAGGCCGGGAAGGTCCGCTACATCGGCGCTTCCTCGATGCATGCCTGGCAGTTCGCGAAGCTCCAGCACGCGGCGGACCTGGGCGGCTGGACCCGGCTTGTGTCCATGCAGAACCAGTACAACCTGCTGCGCCGGCAGGACGAACCCGAGCTCATGGCCATGTGCGCGGACATGGGGGTGGGCCTGGTGCCGTACTCCCCCAACGGCAAAGGCCGGCTGGCCCGCCCGGCCGGCGTACAGAGCACCCGCTCCAGCACGGACAAGGTGGTCCAGGCGTTCGACAACGATTACGACGGGCCCGTGATCAACGCGGTGCAGGCCGTGGCCGAGGCCCGCGGCGTGACCATGGCCCAAATCGCGCTGGCGTGGGTCCTGCGCCACCCGAACGTCTCGGCCCCCATTGTGGGCGCCACCAAGCAGCACCATCTCCAGCAGGCCGTCGAGGCGCTGTCCCTGCACCTGGGCGACGAGGAGGTCAGCACGCTCGAAGCCCCGTACGTGAACTACGGCCCGGCATGGTACTGACGGGTCCCGGCAGCACCGGCGGCGGCAGGCCTACCCTTGGACCTATGGATTCCCGGTCCGAGATCAGCAGCTTCCTCACTACCCGGCGCGCCAGGCTCACCCCGGAGCAGGCAGGGGTCCCGCTCTACAGCGGAGCCCGCCGGGTCCCCGGGCTGCGCCGCGAGGAAGTGGCCCACCTTGCCGGCGTCAGCGTGGACTACTACGCGCGGCTGGAACGCGGGAAGGTCTCCGGCGCGTCCCGCGAAGTGATGGAAGCGATCGCCCGGGCACTGCAGCTCGACGACGACGAACGGAACCACCTGCTGGACCTCGCCAGGATCACCCAGCGGCGCGCCCCGCGGCGGCAACCCGCCAACCGCACCACGGTAAGGCCCGGGATCCAGAGCGTCCTGGACTCGATCGATGCCCCCGCGTTCGTGCAGAACGCCCGCCTGGACCGCCTGGCCTCCAACAGGATCGGCCGGGCGCTCTACTCGCTCCCGGCTGACGGCTCCGGCGACAGGTTCAATTACGCGCACTACCTGTTCCTGGACGCGCGCGCCCCGCACTTCCACCGCGACTTCGGTACCGCCAAGCACAACGTGGTGGCACTCCTGCGCGCCGCCACCGCCCGTGACCCGTATGACCGGGAACTGATCGACATCGTCGGCAGGCTCTCCACCCAAAGCGAGGAATTCCGCACCCTCTGGGCCTCCCACGACGTGTTCCGGTACCGGTCGGGGCAGAAGATGCTCACCCATTCGGCCGTGGGAGACCTCGAATTCGGTTACGAGTCCTTCGAGCTCTCCACCGACCCGGGCCTGGTGATGCTGGTGTACACCGTGGAACCCGGATCCGCCACGGCGGACGCCATGCGGATCCTGGCCAGCTGGACCGCCCCGGCCCTCCGGTCCTGACACTCCGGCCCTGACACCCGCGTGGCCCGCACGAACCAGCGAACACAGGTCAGGGGTGTAGCAGGCCGTTGACGACGGCGGCACCCACCTTCCGGGCGGCAGCGACGCTCTTTTCTATGGCGCCGTTCTTCAAGTGCGGGTGGGGCAGTGACAACGAGGGGCACTGACTGCTACTTATACCCCAGCAACCGACCACCTGCGTGCACCCGCGCCCCACCCTGGGGAACGGGGCGGGCGCTAGAGGCTAGCCCAGTATGGCGCGGCCAAGAACTGGCGCCAGCTTCGCAGAGAAAGCCGGCGATAGGTGCTCCCCCTCCACGGAGACGGGAGTGTTACCAACGAATGAGGGGCAGACACCCTCCTGGGAGCAGAACCAAGCTGAGGTCGATACGTAGCGCACGCCGGGCACCGCAGCTGCAGCGTCCTTGTCGGCCTGAAGTACGGGTTTGAACGGGCCGCCATCAGTCGCGCAATCCGACGGCTTGCTGATTCTGGTAGCGCACTCCTCAAGGTTCTTGCCATTAGGCGGCGGGGACAAGAGCACTACCTGCGCGTTGGATAGCCCCCGGATCTTCGTGAGCGTCTTCGTGGTCGCGTCACGCCACATGTCAAACCTGTTGGGATTGCCTCTCCCCCCCACCATTCGATCTGGTGTCGCGAGGGTACTTGATACGATGACCATTTGCGGCTGAATCTGGCGCACCTTCTCGAATTCCCACTGCTGGTGGGCGCTGCAAGTCTCTGCGAAGGCTGGGTCATTGGGCCGGGTCATCGGTACTTCGATCGCAGGGCACTGGCCCAGCGTCAAAACCTGGATCTTCCACCCCTGCTTACCAAGGGACTCACGCAAGCCTGGCATCCAGCTGATGGCGGCAGAGTCTCCCACCAGGACAGCCGTCTTCGTAGCTGTCCCGTCCCCATACACGCACCTGTCGACATTCTCGTCGTTCGTGTCCAGGCACTTGTCATCCTTCCACTCCGGAACGAAGTTGCCATTGAGGGAGTCAGTACTTGGCTGCAAGTCGGGCCAACTATCGGCGGCGACGGCCGCTTTGACTTGCGCAGCCAGGGCTTGCTCGGGTGTGGCTGCGGCATCAGCTGACAGTGCCGAGGTGCCGGCACCGGATGACGATTTCGGAACAGCAAGAGCTGCGGCTGTGGTGGCAAAGATCAGTAGAGCGAGCACGCCGACCGCGACCAACTTGACCCTGCGATCGACGGGCTGGCGTTGACGGCTCCTCCAGCCTGGTTCGAGCCAGGATGATTTCCGTACCTTGTCCTCCACCAAATGATATGAAGCGGCCGAAATCGCGAACATAGCGGCAAGGAAGATCAGGTCAACGGCTCTGCGGGTGCGGGGCAAAAGCGCAGCACCGACGATGATGATCGGAAAGTGCCAGAGGTACAGAGAATAAGAAATGTCCCCCACGTAGACGGCCACCCGATTCATAAGCGGGTACAGGAAGTTGCTGCCGCCGGTGCCGGACGCGATAACCATTGCCGTGGCAGCTACCGGGAGCGCCGCTCCGGGTGCGGGGAACGGGGTCTCCGATGTGATGACGAAAAGGCTGGCAATGATTCCGCCGAGTCCGGCATAGCCAAGGACTGGCCGGGCAGCGGCTGGTATTCGCTGGAGCACCGGGACCATCAAAGCCAGCAGCGCGCCGGTGCCCAGCTCCCACACGCGAGACGTTGTCGAGAAATAGGCGATCGTTGGAGCGCTGGCGGTTTGGGCGACCGAAATCAGGAAGCTGCCTGCGACGATGACCACCATTGACAACGTCAGAACCCGGCGTGCCCTTGCGAAATCCCAGCCCATGCGGTGTACGAGAAATCCGAGGACTCCCACGATGATGAGCGGCCAGGCCACGTAGAACTGTTCCTCCACTGCCAACGACCAGAAGTGCTGCAGCGGCGACACCGGGCCAGCGGCCTGCATGTAGTCAGTACCGGCGATGACGAACCGCCAGTTCGCTCCGAATATCAGGGCGAACAAGCCGTCCCAGCTAACCTCTTTTGCGTGCCCCCTGGGGAACAAAGCCCAGACAGCAGCGATCGTCACGGCTAGAACCAGCAGCGCGGCGGGGAGGATCCGGCGGGCACGCTTGCGGTAAAAATCGGCAAAGGAAATGCGCCCCTGCTTTTCATAGGACCGCAAGAGAATGCCCGAGATTAGGAAGCCTGAGATGACGAAGAATACGTCAACGCCAACGAACCCGCCGGTTGGCCACTTGAATAAGTGATTTGCGACGACGGAAAGAACGGCCAGTGCGCGAAGGCCTTGGATGTCGAGACGAATCTTGCTGCTTTTTTGTGCCTTGGCCGCTGCTAGATTTGTGGCATGACGAGGTGTCGTTTGAATCGACATGGAATTCCCCTCAACTTGAGACCTCCAGAGATTCTAGCCGATGCCGCCACCTGCCCCGTCCCCTTCAGCCACCCGTGGGTGGCTCCTCAGGCCGCGTGGCCCGCACGAACCAGCGAACCCAGTCAGGGGTGCAAGAGCCCGTTGACGACGGCGGCGCCGGCCTTCCGGACGGCGGCGACGGCGGGTGCCAGGACCTCGAGCAAGGGTTCCGCGGCTGCCCAGTCGCCCCGGCAGACCAGCGACTCCATGGTTTCGGCGAGCGCCGCCAGCTGCAGGGCGCCCACCATGGTGGAGGTGACCTTGAGGCTGAGCGCCCGGTCCATGGCGGCCTCTTCGTCACCCGTGGACACGGCATTGCTGACCCGCACAAGCCGGTCCGGCAGCAGCTCCAGGTAGGCGCCCAGGAACGCGTGCGCGCCGGCGGGGCCGTCCAGCTCCTCCCCCAGGTCACGGACGCACTGCGGGTCCAGCACGGGAAGGGTCAGCGGGTCCAGCACGGAAAGGTGCGTGCTCACGCGGACCACCGCCCGTCGTCGTGGTATTCCTCGTCCAGGCCGTGCGGGGTTTTCTCCCATTTGTGCGGGCTGGAGAGCATCTGCCAGGCCGCCCGCCAGGCGGCCACGGCGTGCAGCACCCAGTATGCCGGGTTGAGCAGCGCGAAGATGGCGATCCGCCAGCCGTGCCGCCGCCAGGTGGCGATGCCGGACACCAGGATCATCATGGCGTTGCCGAACAGCATGGACACCACCCCGCCCAGCAGCAGCCATTCGGGCAGGACCAGGCCCACGAAGTTGTAGCCCACATAGGTGACGATGGTGAAACCCAGCACCAGCGGGTAGGCCAGGAACGCCAGCGGGGTGCCCAGGATCAGGCCCAGGAAGCCGACGGCGCCGGCCACCCCGGTGCGCTTGACGTACCGGACGGTGTTGCGCGTGTTCACGGCCGCGGTGACCATGTACCCCTTGATCCAGCGGGTGCGCTGCTTGATCCAGGCGGGCACCTGCGAGCAGGCTTCCTCCCAGGTGGTGGAGTTGATGACGCCCACCCGGTAGCCTTCGACGGCGGCGCGGAGCCCCAGGTCCGCGTCTTCGGTGACGTTCCACGGGTCCCAGGCGCCCACGAGCCGCAGCAGCCGGGTGTCGAAGTGGTTGGAGGTGCCGCCCAGCGGCAGCGGGATGCCGGAGCGGTCCAGGCCCGGGAGCATGGAGTCGAACCAGTGCGTGTATTCGATGGCGAAGAGCCGGGTGAGCACGTTCTGGTCCGCGTTGAAGTAGTTCAGGGCGGCCTGCACGCAGATCAGCGGACGCCGGTCCGGGGCCAAATACCGGCGTTCGAAGGCGTCCTGCCGGAACGCGTCAATGGCCGCGCGGAGCTGGCCCGGGTCCGGCCGGTCCTCGGCGTCGTAAATCACCACGTACTCGCCGCGCGCGAAGGTGAGGCCGTAGTTGCAGGCCCGGGGCTTGGTCTGCGGATCGCCGCGGGGCACCACCAGGATCCGCACGTACTCGGGCGGCCGGGAGCGCTTGGCGGCCTCGATGGTTTCGGTGTCGTCCTCTTCCAGCAGCACCAGCACGTCCAGCTTGGAGCGCGGATAGTCCAGCTGGCCCAGGTTGGCCAGCAGCTTGTTGATGATGTTGGCCTCGCGGAACACCGGGACCAGGATGGTGTACACGGGCAGTTCGCCGTCCTGGATCCGCCCGGCCAGCCCGGACGGATCACCCAGGGCTCCGGTCCCCACGCCGCGCCGCTCCAGTTCCCGGGCCCGTGCCGTGGCGGCGGCCCTGTCATGCAGCGCGTCGAACGGCTGGCGGAGGCTGGCCACGGTCTTGAAGCCGATGCTCACCAGGAACACCACGTTTACGGCGGTGAGCAGCACGATCACAGTGAGTTGCGCCTCGAGGAGCAGCCCGGCCAGCAGGCAGCTGAGCAGCACGGCGGGCAGGAGCCGCTGCCACAGGTTCAGGGCGGTTCGGGCGGACCCGTCCGGTTGTTCCTCGGCCAGGCGTTCGGCGGATTCGTAGAGCAGGTGGTTGCGGAAGGCGCGCTGAATGGAGTGGTTGATGTCCCAGTCGGTGGTGGTGCGGAACACCACCTGTTCGGCCCCGGGGATACGGAGGGCGGCGCGCCGGATCTCCTCGCTGGGTTTGACGGCGGTGGCCACGGTGAGGACGCCGTCTTCCAGGTGCCAGGGCAGCCAGCCGGGCTCGGACACCTCGGTGAAGCTCAGCTGCTCCAGCAGGGCATCGTCCGAGGGGTGGTGCACCAGGTCCACCAGAGGCGCGTCCCATTGCTCGGCGAGGACCTGGTAGACGTGCCGGCGGTTCAGCCCGGTTTCCAGGATGATGTGCCGGCCCAGCAGGCCGCCTTCGGTGTTGGCACGCTCCAGGGCGCGGTCCAGCTGCTCCGGGGTGATCAGCCCTGCCAGGAGCAGGGATTGGCCCAGCGCCACGGACTGCACGCCCACGCCGTCGTCGTAGGAACCGGCGGGACCGGCGGGGCGGGCGGTGGAGAGGACCGGGGCATGCTCTGCCATCAGTTGACGGTCCTTTCGTAGATCCGGTGCGTGGGGCTGGAGAACACCACGGCGTAGCGGGCGTTGAACGTGGGGCTGGCGCTGATGGCCTGGTGCACCAGGTCCGTGAACCCCGAATCCAGGGGGGCGTCCTCGCCTTCGACGTTCACCAGCACCCACTTGGCGTACTTGGCCGGGTCCTGCAGGGCGGGGCCAAAGTGGTCGCCGGCGGCCCGGTTGTAGATGTTGGCGAGCGGGATGCCCATCATGGGGAGCACGGCGTTCCCGCGGGCGCTTTCGTCCAGGAGGATCCCGCCGCCGTCGTAATGCTGTTTCAGCCAGCGGGCCGCGGCGAAGGAGTAGGTGTTGGCGTCGTGGGACATGCGGCCCTCGGCCAGGATGGCCATCCTGCCGGCGGGGTCCTGCAGCCACCACGCGTTTTGCCCGGCCAGGGCGAGCAGGAGGAACGCCACAACCCAGGAGCGGGTACGACGGCGGCGGGTCACCTGGTGCACGAACGCCGCCACCAGCACCGCGGCCAGGGGCAGCGCGGTGAGGGCGAAGCGGTTGTTCCACCAGGTGCTGGGGAGGGAGTGATCGTTGTTGATGGCGGTCTGGCCCAGGTAGAGGCTGAGCAGGGCGAAGGCGTAGGCGCTGCCGGTGACGGCCACCAGCAGGGTGCTGGTGGCCAGCCCGCGCCGGTACACCACCACCAGAGCACCGCACGCTGCGGCGGCGAGCACCACCACGCCCAGGGTTTCCAGCAGGGACCAGTGGAACGTCCAGAGGGTCAGGCCCAGGTTGCCTTTGGTGGGGAGCAGGCCGCCGTCGGTGATGTTCTTCTGCTGGGCGTAGGCGGAGTACTGGCCGAACATGAATTCCAGCGGGTTGCCGTAGATGGCCCAGTTGTAGGAGAGCCACCAGAGGACGGCGGCGGCGGGGACCATGGCGTAGGCGGCGGCCATCTTGGTGGCCTCGCGCCACTGGCGGGAGCGGCGGAGCTCGGTGACCAGGACGAACAGGGTGCCGGTGAGGACCAGCGCCCAGCCTTCGTAGCGGGAGAGCACGGCGGCGCCGGAGGGGATCCCGGCGAACACGGCGAGCTCGCCGGCGCTCATGCGGCGGCGGCTGGTGGCCCAGTGCGCCAGCCCTGCCATGCCGGCCACCAGGCACATGAGCAGCACGGGTTCGGTGAGGGCGGTGGTGTAGGTGTAGAGGATGGCGGGGTTGGCCAGGAGGACCAGGACGGCGGCCAGCCGGCCGGTGCGCCCGTAGCCCAGCCGGGCGCAGATCCGGTACAGCCCGGAGGCGGTGGCGGCGAGGGCGATGATGCCCAGCACGCAGGCGCCCCAGCCGCTGCTGAACATCCAGAGGTTGATGATGAACGGCATGAGCAGCAGGTGCGGCATGGGCAGCCACACGGTGCCGAGCTGTTCGAACCCGGGGGCTTTGCTGTCGAACACGCGCCTTGCGATGGTGAGGTGGCTTTGCGCGTCCGAGTAGTCCAGGTTGCTGCCCTGCCCGGTGGTGTAGAGGCAGGCGAGGAGGCCGACGGCGGCCGCCACCACGGCGATGGCGGCCGTCCCGGGGACGCGGCGCCCGGCAGCCGGGGCACCCAGGACGGTCCAGGTGCGGCGCAGCCACGGGGCCCGCTCCCCCGCCGGTGCGGCCGGTCTAGCCGGGGCTTCCGTCAGGGGTGCGGGGGCCGCCTGCAGGTCACTGGCCATGGGCGGTGTCCGCGGCTGCCTGTTCCAGGGCGTCGGCGTGGGCCCGGGCGGTACGGCGGTGCTTGCGGCGGAGCAGCACCCGGGTGCCCGCGGCCAGGATGAGCGCGGCGGCTGCGGCGGCGAGCCAGAGTGCCAGCGGCCGGAAGCCGTCCGTGACTTGGGCCTGCGGGGTGATGGCGTTGGTCTCCAGCAGCACGGGGTTGCCGGTGGTCTGGGTGACTAGGAGGTTGCGTGACAGGGAGCTCCAGCCGCCGGGCTGCTGCTGGACGTAGCTGGCCAGGCTGGCCTGCAGGGTTCCGGGGGTGGCTGCTGCCTTCGCCGTGGCGTCGGCGGTGTCCGGGGCCCAGCCGCCCAGGAGCAGGAGGTTGCGGCCGCCGTGTTCGTAGGCTTCCAGGGCGCCGTAGGGGGCGGTGGTGCCTACGCCGTATTCGATGTCCTTGCTCGAGACGGTGCGGAACCCGGCGAGCCGGAGCGGGGCGCCGGCCTGGTCTGCGGTGGCGGGGGTGGCGCCCACCAGGAGGCCGGAATCGCTGGAGTCCAGCAGGGCGTCGGGGGTGGTGAGGCGGACGTCGAGGAGGGCGTCGTTGTCGCGTTGGAGGGAGAACGCCAGCGTGGCGGCGTTGATGGTGTTTTGCTGGGCGGTAGCGCCGGCGTCGAACGCGATGGGGAGGGTGGTGCCCAGGACCTGGGGGAAGCGGGCGAAGCCGGGCTTGATGGAGTGGCCGCGCTGGGCGGTGAGTTTGCTGCCGGTGGTGTCCACGGTGAGTTCCATGGGGAGGAGGCCGGCGGGGCCGGAGCAGTCGCCGCCGGCGGGGAGGGCGGTGAGGCGGAGGCGGAGGCCGTTGCGGGACTGGATGTGGCCGGCGGGGACGTCGGCGGTGAGGTCGAAGGTGTCCCCGTCCAGGGTTTGGGAGCTGAGCAGGTAGTCGTTCCAGTAGACGGAGAGTGCGGCCTGCCCGCCGGTGGGGATGGCGGTGTGGGTGCCGCGGAGCTGGAGGCTGATGGCGGAGACGGGGCCGCCGAACTGGGACTGGTTGACGCCCAGGTAGGTTTCCTGGGTTCCGTAGCCGGCCAGCCGGATGGCCTGGGCGCCCAGGTCCGTGAAGGTTTGTTCGGGTCCGGCGGCTGCGGGGACGGTGGCGGTCATGCCGGTGACGGTGGCGCCGTCCGCCAGGGCGGATTTGGTGTCTGCCAGGGCGCGGGCGGCGGTGCGGAGGCCCTCGCCGGTGCCGGTGATGGTGAGGGCGGGGCGGCCGGCCTGGGTGCCGAGCGTGGTGCTGGGTGCGCCGTTCGTGCTGCCGATGGTGATGATGCGGGAGCCGGCGGGGAGGGCGGCGGCCTGGGCGTCCACGTCCGACGGCGGTACGAGCTTGAGTGCGGCGTCCGGGTAGCGGTGGGCCAGGGCGGCGGAGGCGGCGAGGATGGCGGCGGATACGTCCGTGGCGGGCGCGGCCGGGACGGGGATGAGGATGGCGGGCACGGAGGGGGCCAGGAATTCGGCCACGGTGGTGGGCGGGGTTTCGGTGCCCTGGGTGGTGAGGCTGAGGCTGCTGAGCGTGGCGGTGGACTGGGTGGCGGTGCAGACGTCCCGGACGGCGGGGGTGTATTCGAGGGCCAGGACCAGCTGGTGGTCGGTGAGGTCTGCCGCGCTGACGGGGGCGTCCAGGGCGATGGTTCCCTTGGCCGGTGCTTCGAGAAGGGTGCGGCCCTGTGCGCTGACGCGGATGGTGCCGGTGGCGGGCTGGCCGGTGACGGCGATGCTGCCGGTGATGCGGGCGGGTTGCAGGCCGGGGGCCACCGGGACGGCGAGCTGCTGGCCGGACTGGCCGGGCATGGCGGACACGGAGCCCAGGCTGGCGGGGGCGGTGGCCGGGTTGGTGTGGGTGGCGGCGACGCGTTCCGCGGGTGCTGCGGCGGGAGCGGCGGCTGCGGCGGTGGCGGGCTGGAATTGGACGGCGGCAAGCAGGGCGCAGGTGAGAACGACGCTCCCTGCCCGGAGACGTGAGAGCATGCCTCCACCTTGGCGGGGCAGACTCAATTTACCCTGCGGTCTGCCCTCAAGGTTGACTCAAGAATGGTGTTTGCGCAGGTCAGGACGGCATTTGAGGCCCTGTGTGCGGGTGGGGCGCTTAGCGCTCCACCGCCATCAGGACCACCCCGATGGTGGCGACGGCCAGGGCGGCCAGTGCCACGTAGGAGATGTACCGCAGCCTGCGCTGCCGTGCATCCCGCTTGGAATAGCGAACGTCGTAACTTCCCCCGTAGCGGCCCATGCGCTGACCATAGGGCGCAAAGCTCAAGATTGACTGAGAACTGCGGTTTGTTACGAGGCGTCGTGGCTGTTGCGCCAGTTCTCCTGGAGCCGCTTGATGAACCACCGGGACTGTTCGGGCCCGTAGGGCAGGACGGGGATGGCTTTGGTCGCGTCGTTGGGGGTGTCCCGGATGGACTGGCGGGCCTGGCGGACGGCGGTGGTCATGGTGTTGGCCATGGTTTTGACGAACTGGTCGCTGCACGGCTTGCCGTGGCCGGGGATCAGGAACTCGTAGCGGTGGCGCAGGGCAGAGATGTGCCGGAGGGCGTCCGCCCATTCCTCGGGGTAGGAGTCCTCGAAGGAGGGGTGGGCGCCTTGTTCCACCAGGTCACCGACGTAGAGGGTGGTGGGCGTTCCCACGAGGAGATCACCGTCCGTGTGGCCGCGGCCCAGGTAAAACAGCGTGGCCGTAAGGCCGCCGAGGTCCACCAATACAGGCTGGTCCTTGACGATGGCGTTGGGGACCACGAGCTCGACGTTCTCGCCCTCGCCCTCGCCGGCGGCCATCTCGGGCTCCAGTGTTCCAACGTGACGGCGCTGGACGTCACCGCGCTGGTCAATCTCGGTGGCGCAGTTCTGATGGGCCCAGAATTCGGTGACGCCGGCTTCGGCGAAGACGGCGTTGCCGAAGAAGTGGTCGTAGTGGGCGTGGGTGTTGACGACCACGAGGGCCAGGTCTGTCTTCTCCCTGACTGCGTCCAGGATCTCGCGTCCCTGGCGGGGGCCGCATCCGGTGTCGATGACCATGGCGCGTTCGGAGCCGACGATCAGGCCCGTGTTCAGCAGGGAACCTTCAGTGACCAGTACATAGTTGTCCGTGCCGACTTCGAGCCATTCCGACATTGTTTCTCCGTACCTCCGGCAAAGCAGTGTGCGTTCGTCTTGGTCCACGATTGTACCCATCCCACCGGGCATGGCGGGGCCAATCGGTGCGCGCCCCGGAGCCTACCTCCTTAACGCCGCCGAAGAATGTTCTTCTGTCATCGAAAGAAGGTGGAGCGTGAGGCGGCTTTATGTCATTTCCTAATAGGCGCATCGACCCCTCTTCACCGCCGAAGCCTGCAAACGAAGCACGTTGAATGGATACATCCGCGCCAACCCAGCAACGAGTATTTTCAGCGTGCCAAGCGATGGCGTAAAACCGTATAATCGACGAGATAGAGCCAGAACGGGCGCCCGGCTTATCCTTGACTGGGGCCGGTCTTATGACTAGTACTCTTGGCGCACCGCCGTACTTCGCAACTAGCCTGATTAACTCGTGGAGATCTTCTTCAGTAACGGGTTCGCGACGACTACCTAAACGCTCTTGTCGGTTTTCTCGTTCCATACCCAGAGACTAGAAACTTGAGTTCCGTCGCACACGAGTGCCGAGTACCTGCCCTCCCAGTCACCGACTACCTACGACGAGATGAAGACAGACGCGAAACCTGGGTGACGCTTGTATCCAACTTTAAGGTTTGATGTCAGCTGCGGACCAGAGCCGACGCATTGGTGCGCTTACAGCGTACGCCCCGCACACCGGAATTTTACGAAGTGCAGCGCAAAGTCCTTTGAAACGCAATGGGCTCACCACAGTCCACGACAACGACGCACCATATTGACTACCCTCTGGATCTGCGGGCTTTTTGATCGTCAGTAGGTGAACGAGAGAGACTTTTCCTCTGGCGCCCCAGCATGTTATCCATGGGTAACTCTACATACCGATGAAGCAGCCAAGCGCCAGTAATGCTCAGCAGCAACGTCACGGTGAAGGCGCCCCAGCCAGTCAACCCAAGTTCGGCAAAACCTCGTTGGGACAGTCGCAAAATGAAGATATGGTGCAGTAAGTAGAAGCAGTAAGAAATCGCACCCCCACTTACAAGCAGCGGCATCCGCAATAGACCAGGTTTACCTTCTATGTCGCGCTGGGCCGCCGACACGATCAGAGCGCCGAATGGCACCATGCATACCGCTGCGACATTATAAATAGTCGGCCAAATCGACATGCAACACCATACAGCGAGAAAAAAACTAACTGAAAAATACCACGAAATACGCGGTAGAGCCCCTCGCTTCATTAGAAGAGCCAAAGCTACACCCAGAACAAATTCAGGTAGGCGAGCAAGGGGAAAGTAGATGGCAAACCACACGGCAAAAGTATTAGCGTCAAGCTGACTTGCTGATGTTGTCAGCGAAGCCACGAACGCAACGGTAGAAGTTACCAGAATAGCGGCACCAGAGACGATCCACAGTCCGGACGCCGCGAGGGGACGAATAACCTTCACGACCAGAGGAAAAGCCAGATAGAAAAAAGCCTCCACAGACAGTGACCAAGCCGGAACGTTGATTGCAAAATATGAGTTACTGTCTGGCACCCAGGCTTGGAGCAAGAACGGGGCCAACGGTCCTCGAAGCAAGGCAAGCGGATCCCGAAGGAGCCAAAGAACGGCCGCAAATAAAAGTGCTACAAGATAGGCGGGATAGATACGTGCAAATCGGCGACGGTAGAAACTCAGAGGATGATCATCCACCCGCGAGGACCACGCCAAGACGAACCCACTGAGGATAAAGAAAAACGTAACGCCTGATCGACCCTGGCCAAAGAGAAAATCCAAAATATCCCGCACGGGCCCAGTAAAAAAAGCTGTGGCGTGAAAGCAAAATACAGCAAGCGCTGCGAAGAACCTCAGACTCGTAAGTCTGTCAAGGCGGGTTCTTGGTTGTCCCCCAGTTGTCATTACCCCATCCTAAGGCTCGGATGTCTTGTGATTGGTATCGGCGCCGACAGGCTTTTGCGCAATAAGATGTTGTATACATGCGAAATGGAGGCGACCAGACACCGGAACCAACCTGGCAAGCCGCCACTTCCGTGTGTTAAAACTCGCCAAGGCCGCAAGGCAGGACGCCCGTCAGATGGCCTACTCGATGCACCGCCACAGCGTTCAGGTCCGCGCCTCCACCGTGGACGGCTGTTGAGGGATTATGAAGTAAGCCGCCAGCCACGAGGACGTGAGGTTTTCCTTTAAGCCAGCCTATATACGACTTCACATACCAACTGTGGCTTCACCAGAAATTGGAAAATTTATGGTTCACAATACTCCAGCCCTAGCATCGGCCCTGTTATCAACTCCTACGGGCAAGGAAGCGTTTCCGTATATAAATACCAGAACTAAGATTCCGGGGATCAGGTAAAAGCGACCGGGGGCAGCTGTTACCTCCAACACCGAACTTGCGACCCACGCCGTAAGACAAACCAAAACAGCGGCCCTTATATTCCGATCAGCGGACCGCACAAGCAGCAAGACAGATAGAACAAGAACAACAGCTCCAAATACGCCCCCTGAAACCAAAATTTCCAGCAACAGATTATGGGTAGCGTAATTTGAGTCAACGTAACTGGTCCGTTCTTGGCGCACCCAGTACGATGGCCCTAGCCCAAAGACAGGACTTTCGAGGAACTTTTCTCTGGCGACCAGCCAAAGATTTGCTCGCCCAGTGAACTCTTCAGGTCGCCATGGATAGATCGCCATTACGGTCGTTAACGCCACTACCCCCAACGCGGAAGCCGACACCAGAAGATGGCGGAAATTACCACCGGTGCAGCGCCACAGTAACGCGCATCCGATACTTATCGCCCAGGAAAGCATCCCTGAGCGGCTACTTGTAGAGTCAACGAGTACGCCCGAAGCAAGAACTGAAATCAGCACCGTTGATAGCTTTTTACCAAGCAAGACCGGGAAAATTGAAACAAAAGCGAGAAATACACCGAGCGGATTACCGGTTCCAAGTGGGCCCAACGCGCTACCCCAAAGCGAGCATTTGTCACCGCGACATTGCCCTATTACAGTGCCGGGGAGCGCTATCACAGAAAGTATGAGCACAAAAAGGACAGTACGCAGAGAGTCACGCATACCAGCTTGAATATGCCGAAGGTCATAACCGTCGCGAGGCAGAAATATCACCGGCAGTAATATCGCCAGAGACATGAACGGCATCAGAAGCCGATCATCCAAAGCAAAAGCTGTCATCGGCACAAATGCGAGCAAAAGAAACCAGCCAGCCGCTGGGACCACGGCGCCCCGCGCAATGTTTATAACGGTCAGAACTACTCCCATACCCACTGGTATTGAGAAACGTAAAACCGATATTGCAGGATTTGACGAGTCAATTAGACCCAAAATTAGACCAATACCAGAGAGGCTAAAAAGGACGTGAACAAGCCAGTACTCTCGACTCCGCCAGCTCTCCGTCGTGCGGACACCCACCATAGGCAACAACATCCACACAAGGGCCGACAAAAGTACGGCTCCAACAATCGGAGTCATCACGACCATTTCTGAAGTAGGAATACACCGAACCAACAGCGCAACCCCAAAATCGCCCTGCTAATTGTTCTCTGCTGAACTCGTTTGTCCCCAGCGATCATGCGTGTTTCGTAAGGGGAAACAAATGCCTAATGAGGCTAGCGGCCTATTTTGCCGCTCGGGAACAGACTTGCGGCACGTTCGTCGCTAATTTTGTCATCCGCGTTCGCTTGGGAGTAATCGAATTGTCGATTCCGGGCCATCTTTGACCTTCGAATAAGTTTCCCCTTGTTCGAACCGCTCCGGTCCTCGCCGTAGTAGGAGTAGGCGTATGCGTCTGGTCCCCTAACTGGAAGCCTGTTCAGAATCACCCCGAGAGTTTTCGAACCCACAAGCTCCAATGCCTTTAGAGACTTTTCGAGATCGTTCTGCCGCACCCTCTGGGCACTCACAACGACGACCACACCGCTCACGTACTGGGACAGCACGGCCGCATCTGTGACAGGAAGAAGGGGAGGGGCATCGATAACTATCAGATCAAAAGCCGATTCGAGACGATCGATGAGATCTTTCATCTCAGCGGACCCAAGCAGTTCGCTCGGATTAGGTGGGATTTGCCCAGACGTAAGAACATACAGAGAATCCTCTCCCCAAGGTTGCAGGAGATCATTGACATCAGCTGAGCCCACCAAAGCAGTTGTAAGTCCTGCGCTGCGGTCCAATCCCAAATATTCATTCACCATGGGACGACGCAGGTCCGCATCGATAAGACATACAGATGAACCCGCTTGAGATATTGCGATGGCCAGGTTCGTTGCAGTCGTGCTTTTTCCTTCACCCGGCACAGAGGACGTGACCAGCACCGTCTTCCCGTGCCCGGTGACCTGTGCAAATTGGAGGTTTGTGCGCAGCTGGCGAAACGATTCAGCGCGCGGGCTTTGAGAGGCAGCTTGAGTCAGCAAAGGCTTCTTTGTGGCATCTTGATCGAAGGCGATGCCACCTAGAATTGGCAGATCCGTGAAGCGGCGTATGTCGGCCTCCCCGCGAATGCGGCTGTCGAGCGTGGATCGCAGAACGGCTATTGCAATGCCTAAGGCGAATCCAACGCATAGCCCCAAAAGTAGGTTCAGCTTGGCGTTGGGTGCGGAGGGGCCTGCCGGTGCTTCGGCCGGTTTAATTACAGACAGACTGACCGGCGATGCTCCACCTGATTTAGGTTTTTCGAGATTGTCCACCGCGCGGATCAAGCTATCAGCGACGGCCTGCGCTATCGCCGCCGAGCGCACGGGAGAACCGTCCGTGGCAGTGATATTTATTAGGACTGTGTTGATGTCGGTACTAGCGCTAACGCGCCCGGCCAGCTCCGCCGCCGTCGTGTTCAATCCCAAAGAATCAATCGCCGGCTGCAAAACGATAGGCGAGTCAACCGTCTTGACGTACGACTGGACTCTGGCCTGGCTGAACGTGTTCCCCTGTTGGAGTTCCTGGACTGAACCAGAGCCTTGAATTGCTACGAAGAGTTGAGCCTCCGACGTGTATGTAGGACGAGTCAAAAGAGTCGCGCATCCCCCGATGGTCACTCCTAAGAGAGTTGCTGCAACTATCCACAGCCAGTTACGGCGTGCGATGAGCAATATTTCGCGCAGGTCCAAAACCTGTTTCCCCCTGAGTCGGTTGCTGGGGTAGCCGATTGGCGCGCCACCAGAACGGCAATATTCGTACGGTTAGCATAATTGTACTCATCTCTCTTACGAGTTCCCGAGCAGTGGCGCTACCCCTCCCCCAACCACCTCTGCCGGAGCAGCCCGGAGCAGTTCGCAGTCAATGGCCTCGCCCGTCTACTTCGTGCCAGCAGCATTTGTGTCCCCATGCAACACCTTCTCAAATAGCGATATGTAGCGCTGAGCGCAGCTTTGAATTGAAAATTCCTTGGCGATCTCGGAGGCGCCTCTTACTGCTGCGGTCGCAAGCTCTTCCCAGTTGTCGCATAGGTGCAATATCGCGTCGACAGCCGATTTTGGCTCGGCATCCTCGTAAGGAACGGTAACAACGCCCGGCGCCAAAGTAGCCGCAACTGCCCTCGAGCACACTATCGGTAGGCCCGCGGCCGCAGCTTCAAGGACTCCGATGCTGTGCGCTTCCCGGTCGGCAGGATGAAACATAGCATCAGCTGTCTCCAATGCCCAAGGTACATCGGCCGTAGGACCCGCGAAACGACCAGAACTCGGGACAGATGCAAACGCTGCCATGAGGTCTCTGAGATCCGCGGATGCCGGCAGGGGCCCCCACCAAGTAAGTGATAGCGGCGAGTTCCTTGCATGCAGTAGTTCTGCCACTGAGGCCCACAAGGATGGGTTCTTCTGGTTCGCGATTCTGGCCACAGTGACAAGAGAACGAGGAACTTCTCTTGCTTGAGCGCGGTGTCGAATATCAGAACGAATTCCATTCGGAATTATGGAAACCCGGTCCGCAAAACCAAAGTACTCAATGTATTTCTGCTGTTGCCATGCGCTGACTGCAACGACGTGAGCCGTCCGGACGAGAAGAATTCGTTCCAATATCCTAGCTCGTCGCGCGGCAAAGTCGTCGCTAGCGCTATGAAGGACGGTGATCACCGGGGTAGGCAGGGGGGCAGCCAATCGTGCGTAAATATTGGGGATCGCGCTGTGTGCTAAAACTATATCGGGCCGCTGCTCGCGAAGCTTGCGACGTAGCAGGCTGATACGCTTCAAGCGGCTTCGTGGCGAGTCGGTATCTTCGTCGAGGAAAACTGTGCTGACGCTGACATCGACCGCGGTCCAATGCGACTCGAGCGATGCCGCCAAAGCTTCAGCCCCACCGATTCGCGGACTCAACAACACCTGGGTAATTTTCAACTTCTACCTTCCCACTAAATGCCTACGCCGGAGGCCTTGTTGACCACGCAAGTTTTCGCGTGAGGATCCCCAAACCGAGCAGCAGGACCAACTGCGAACCTGCAGCAGCAACTGCTGCCCCCAGAGCCCCAAGCACCGAGGCGAGAACTGCTACAAGTGCGAGTTGGACGAACACAACCGATGTGGCCAGAAAAGCAACGGACTTATCCAGCCCCCGAGCTTGCAAAAAAACGAACAAAGGCTGGTTCACAATCGCAGGTATCGTGCCGAGCGCAAGCACCTGGAGTACGTGAACTGACTCTTCGTACTGATTGCCAATCAACACATTGACAAGGAACGGTGCCGTGGCGGCGATGATAATGCAGGTAAGCACAGCCGTAGCAGGGAGCCATACGGATCGTTTGATGTGGTTCCACGCTGCAGCGGTTGTCTCGGCCCGCGCCATATGAGGAGCAGCAGCGGATGAAAAAGCGTTCGCTAGCAATCCCATGGGCTGAGTCCACCTTGCAACGGCCCCGTACACGCCAGCCGTACTTGCGCCGCTGACAGCGGTCATTATGGGGGTGTCAAGTGACTGAGCGCTAAAGGCCACATTCGATAGCCCGTAGTGACCGGCGGCTAACCAAGGGTTAGTGTTTCGACTCAATCGCAAGATGGGCCTCTTTTCCGCTGGCGTCAGGAACCATCCCGACAAAGTTGCAACCAAAGATCCTGCCGTGAGACTTATCCATAGCGACTGGACCGCCGGCGAGCCCGTCAGTGTAAGTGCCGCAAATGCGGCCAGTGCCATCAGACGGTCCCCGAGAATAGACAACGAAACCAGGTCGCCACGGGCTTCTCCGCGGAGCGACACTTGGAATGATTGATTAAGAAGAGTAGACATTGCGACTGGTCCGGCTACCCACGCATAAGTCGCGGGCATAAAGTGCAGTGTAGAAAGCACCCATATAGTGGCGAGTGCGGCTGTTACGATTAGCTTCCCGGAAAGACGGCGCCCATGCTCGAACGGTTCCATGCGACCTGTAGCCAATTCACGGGTCCACATCGAGTTCGTTCCGAAATCCACAAAGCCGACCGCTGCGGTTCCCATCGCTATGCCGGCTATGAGTAAACCAAAGTCCGCCGGAGCAGTGCTCCTTGCCGTCCAAATGTACAAAAGTGCGACAATAAGCTGCGACAAACCCGTAGACGAGGCCAAGGCGATTGCCTGAAATCCGACGCCTTTTCGTCGTGACACTGAACCGATCCGTTCTCGAGTCTGCTGCATCACAGCAGCGATTGGCCGAAGACAAGGCTGGAAAGGTGAGTGAAAGGGACGGGTCGAGGACGACCCACACAGCTCGCCAGCAGCGATGGGAACTCAGGCTCAGACAATGGCGCCCACGACGCGAGATCCGTAAGGACACGGCAATCTGCTTGGAGGGAGCGAGCCCCGGCGGCAGCCACGCGAGTGCCTAGGACCGCTGCCTTTCCTATAATCCCGCTGGATCCCTCATTTGAATGAGCGAGGACTACGCAATCCACAGCCGCAATAATCGAGTCCAATTCAAGGTCGCTTAGAAGGCGATTTTCAACTCTTACAGCAACTCCGCTTCCTCGAAGCTCATCAACCAGGTCCCCGAGTTGACCTGATACCACAGCGTCACAGCTTCCGGCGATCATTAAGCCTACAGGTCGACTCATAGGCATTTGAAGCGCAGCAGCGATGGCAGGAACATTCTTTCGTGGTGTGACTGCCCCAACAACTCCAAACCAGTATCGTTCCGGCTCAAGCTCCCACGCCTTCGCGGCTCTGTGAATAGCATCAACCTGATCCGCCAACGCGACGGGATCACGTATGTCACCGGCAGCCATAGTGCCCGCCCACAGGGAGCTCTTTAGGACATGAACACGCACACCTCTGACATGAGCCGCCGAAAACACCAAGAGGCGCTTGATAATAGTCTTTAAAAAAGTGAAACCGGGTATTCGGGATGGTTGACCTTGCTCTCGCATAAGTAAAGCACTGACAGAAGCCTGCGCCTTCCACTTTCGGCTGCGGCCAATTCCTGCAATCAATGCATCCCCATCCGGGACTACCACATGATCGGCAGAGACTTCCTCGGCCAACTTCGAAACAGCCTCGGAAGAGCTCTCAGTACACTCAACAAAATCAACCTGAGAAGCAACTCTTTGCAAATGTATCTCCCATTCGGCCGAGAGTTTCGTCCCGGGGTGCATTGCAACTATGACATGGCAGCCATCTTCAAGTGCTTGCTCAACTACTAATCGAACATAAAAAAGTCGATGACCTGAATTGTTTGGTTCAACGACCAGAATCCGCTTCCGAGCTATCGGAAGGTGACCGACACTAAACCATGAGTCACGGTTGCCGGCATTCCCCCTGCTCATGAACGTATCAAGTTCATGCCGCGCCCACATCGTCTGCAAGCTTTCTGTCCAACTCAAAGTTGTGGCGGGCCTTCTCCTCCTGGGTGGCAAATCGCTGGCCGATTGGTCGTGCCGGATTTCCTCCCACGATCTCAAAATCTTGCACGTCTTTGGTCACGACGCTGCCAGCTGCAACAACTGCTCCTTCCCCAATCCGAACCCCACTCAGAATGACGCTTGAGCCCCCAACCCAGACATCGCGTCCAATCTCGACCCGATCGCGAGACGTGCCAGCCCGTTCAGAAGAACGCGTAGACAGTGAGACAGGAACACCAACCTCGTCCGTCGCGTGGTCATCACGCCCAACGATCTGGACGCCCATTCCGATCAGAGCATAATCACCAATGTGGCCATCGACTTGAATTATCGATCGTGGGCCGACGGAGACATGCCGACCTATGACCAACCCATGCGGCGAGCTGATAACGGATCCGCGACCGGCTCTGAGTCCTTCACCGTAAGTGACATTCTCGTGCACAGCCAACCTACGCGCCAAAGATCTCGCAAGTTTCAGGAGCGGCCGAGGAATGCCGGTGCTTTTCTTTAGATTTTGAAGTTCAGAGGCACTATTCATGATGGGTCCTTGCTAAACTCGCGTAAATTAGGTTTCTCATTTCGTAGGGCAGAAATGATTCCGAATGCCATTGCCTCCGATGAATATCTCTCTCTGGTGTACTCGGATAACGCTAAATCTGGAAGAAGTTCCCTGTTCCTCCAGCATTCCAAGATTGCATCAGCAAGTGACGCTGGCGAATCACTTGCGAACCACTTGACACCTCCCGATCGATGCAATTCAATCTCTGGTGAATGCTGTTCAGAATCAGCTACAACCATAGGCACCCCAAATCCTAGGCTCTGAGTCAGACCCAACCCCGCGAAGCCAGGTGAAACTGAACAGAAAGAAGATTCATATGCAATTCGGAGCGTCGATACCCTATCTTCCCATCCCTGGAAACTCACCTTCTCCATGATGCCAAGTTCGTTGGCAAGTAATATCATCGCCGGTTCATCCTGGCCACCACCAACGAGGTTCAGACGCATCTCTGGAACTTGCACCGCCGCTATGGCGAAGCCACGAAGTAGCAGCATCAACTTCTTGGCTGGCACAAATCTACCTACGTAGAGAACTTCAGTGCGGCTGCTAGGTGTGGCGCTGCTGGGTATCATGTCAGCTTTTCGGTAAAGAGCGTTCGGCGCGACCCAAACCGGCGCTCCTGGAAGATCCTGCAATGCCTTGGCGCGATCCTCATAAGTGTAAGAAATAGTACCGTGAGCGATCTTCCGCATGAGGACTCTAAATCTTCCTGTCCATGAGTCGGGACCGGCCTGTGGGTGGATGTGGCCCCACACAAGGGTGCGCTTCGCTAGAAGTCGACGAATGACGAGAACGCTCCAAGCAGTAATGCTTCGCGGGTTCAAATCCACTATGACCGCTTCTGAGAAGATCGGGGCAGTCGAAATGGTAAACTGCACGAAAATTCTACCTGAAAAAATTCTCCACATGGCGGCCCGACGATAATATTCGCGCGGAATTCCTGTTTTCACTGTTGGATCTAAGTGAGCATCGCTAACAATTATCTCAATATCTTTGCTGAGCTCCGCGCGAACATCTTCAATACAATTTTTTCGGTAGGATGGAAGCACCGCAAGATACATCGCATAGCGAGTTGAACCACTACGTGCAAGCCGTTTAGCCATATTTGCGACCCTCATTTACGGCTGGCCTTAGTCTTTAGCTCACGAACTTTGAGGCCTATTTGCCAGTAGTAATATGACAGTGCCAACGCATAATTAAAGCCGGCCCTACCGTCAAGGAGTCCGAGCCGAAATAGGTAAGAATACGCAAAAAAAATGAACGGCTTAGCTGGAATTCTTACGGCTAGCCTCCCAAGGCGGGAGCGGCTCTTAGCAGACACTGTATCGCCCGTGTAGAGCATGTGCGCTTCCCAATCGCTATACCGATTGTGTCTAGCGAAGTAGTCGAATAAACCGTCCTCATCCTGATGCCCTAAGGGCCTAACCGTTCGCACGCACTGCCCGGCTCGAACCTGCGGCTGATAATGACCCTCCACTTCCCACATATTTTTCACGTCGAGGTCGTTCGGGCGCGGCCAATACGCCTTTGAGCGTCGCATACCGATACGCTTGGTTACCCGATGACCATGCTGGAGTTCCCGTCCTTCCCAGAAGTATCTGATGGGAACTTCCAAAGCCGACGCCGCAGCATTACTAGTAATGTCTCGAATTTCTGCTAGTAGCTCTGGATCAAAGTATTCATCGGCATCAAGATAAAATACCCAATCAGTGCCAACGTGGTCGAGTGCCCATTCTTTCTTCTTCGGATAGGCTCCATTCCAGTCATAATTCACAACACGCGCTCCGCACGCGAGAGCAATTTCAGCAGTCCTATCATCGCTATTTGAATCGACGACCAACACTTCACGGAACGTGAGAGCGCTTGTTACCGCCCTAGCAATGTGTCGTTCTTCGTTCTTGGTCAGAATTATTACGGTCGCCTCGATATAAGTGGGAGGCTGTATGACATTTTCGAGCCGTTCTGCGTTCAAGTTGCCCACATCTTTCATAGCCTAGAACCGTATCCCGGTCTTGATAGCTGGATTCCCCGAATACACACTGCCGGGTTCAAGTCTCTGGTTCGGCCCTACTACCGAGTTAGGTCCTAAAACAGCTGACCGCCCGATCGTAGTTCCCCCTAGGACCATGGCGCGTGTCGTTATCCACGCTCCGGGCTCAACAACGACCGCTTTTGTTATAAGCGCCATATCCCGCCTATGGGCATGACTTCCCGTGGTGATGAAGGCTTCCTGGGATACGACGGCGTCGTGTCCGATTGTGACTGGAGCTTGATTATGGATCCAAACGCCTTCGCCGATCCAACTCCGGTCACCAACACGCAGCTTCCAAGGGAATTTCACGCGCGTTCTGGGACGAAATACGACTCCGTCCCCAATTGTGGCTCCAAACAGCCGCAGGACAGCAACGCGAAGTTTTGAGCTGACCTGCCAAGGGTTGGTTACAAAAAGCAGCTCCGCCGCGCCCCAGAGGTACACAACGGCACGATGCCGATCCCATGCCTCCCCTGCGCCTGGTGCCTGCTCTAAGTTGATGATTCTCACCGACCGTGACATTCAGCCTCCTGCTGCTCCGGGTCCGACCAATTTCCAGCCTGCTGGCCACGTCCGACTATTCTTGCACCTGTGACGAAGGCAAAACTGCGCATTACAATCCTGGGCATCAACTATGCTCCCGAGCCAACGGGCAATGCCCCCTACACAACGAGCCTCGCTGAGGGTCTGTCTGCGGCAGGCCATAGCGTACGGGTCGTGACGGGGTATCCCCATTACCCGGAATGGACTATTAGGCAGGGGTACACGGGTTGGTCACGCCATGAGGTTATCAATGGCGTGCCCGTAGAACGGTTGCGGCACCACGTACCGCGGACCCCAACTGCCCTCAGCCGAATGCACATGGAACTGAGCTTCGGCATACGTTTGTTGACTGCTAATTGGCACAACCCCGACGTGGTCCTAGTGGTTAGCCCGGCCCTACTTTCATCAGCACTAGCGATTCTACGAATTCGTCTTCGGCCAAACAGGCCAGCCGTAGGCATCTGGATCCAAGACTTGTACAGCAGGGGCGTCGTGGAAACCGGAACGGGAGGAAGTAGACTCGCCCGGATTGCCTCGAGATTGGAGTCCAAGATTCTCCGCTCCGCAGACGGTGTGACAGCGATCCACGACAGGTTCAAGCGACACATGGTTGACGCACTTGGTGTCCCCGCCGGTCAGGTAGAAGTCATTCGCAATTGGACACACTTATCCGTTCCCCCCCACACCGAAACAAAGGACGTACGGGCACGCCTCGGCTGGACACCAGGCGACGTGATAGTCCTGCATGCAGGCAACATGGGCAAGAAACAGGGGCTAGAAAATGTTGTCGAGGCGGCGCGTATAGCCGAAGAACGCGGCAGCGCCGTGCACTTCGTGTTGATGGGAAATGGAAACCAACGCCACCGGCTTGAAGAACTAGCCAAAGGACTATCCAGCATTTCGTTTGTCGATCCGTTACCTGGCCCGGAGTTCCAGCGTGCCCTCGCTGCCGCAGACATCTTGCTTGTGAATGAATTGCCTGGACTCAAAGACATGGCCGTCCCCAGCAAACTGACGTCCTACTTCAACTCCGGAACCCCCGTACTGGCAGCAACAGATCCAGGCAGCGTCACCGCATACGAGATCGCGCATTCGCGGGGTGGACTGCTCGTTGGCCCTGGTGATGCCGTCGCGCTGGTGAAGGCAGCCGAGACGCTCGCTGGCGATCCTGCGGGCGGTGCGCGGCTAGCAGCGAACGCACTCCATTTTCGGCGCGAAACATTGTCCGAATCATTAGCCGTTGCACACTATGATGAGTTCATCACTCGTCTTGCATCGTCGCGCGGCCGCTAGGCCGGGCGGCTCTTTTTTGCCTAATACATCTTCTTCCGGGGGAACCATGACAAAGCGCGCACTAATTACGGGAATCACTGGCCAGGATGGCTCCTATTTGGCTGAGCTGCTTCTTTCCAAAGGTTACGAGGTCCATGGTTTAATTCGCCGTGCGTCGACCTTCAACACGGCTCGAGTTGATCACCTCTACATTGATCCGCACGACCCCAAAGCCAATCTTTTCCTTCACTACGGGGATCTCAGCGATGGCGCCCGGCTAGTAACCCTTCTGGCGGAGATCAACCCGGACGAGGTGTACAACCTTGCTGCCCAGTCGCACGTTCGCGTTTCGTTTGACGAGCCCGAGCACACAGCCGACACCACGGGCGTGGGCACGATTCGGCTGCTCGAAGCAGTCCGTATGTCTGGGATCAAGACCCGCTTCTACCAGGCTTCCTCAAGCGAAATGTTTGGGGCAACTCCCCCTCCTCAAAACGAAGACACACCGTTCTACCCAAGGTCTCCCTACGGCGCGGCCAAGGTTTACAGCTACTGGATCACCAAGAACTACCGCGAGGCCTACGGGATGTTCGCCGTGAACGGCATTCTGTTCAATCACGAATCTCCCCGACGCGGCGAGACCTTCGTGACCCGCAAGATCACTCGGGCTGTAGCCGCGATCAAGGCTGGCAAGCAAGACCTTCTTTACATGGGCAATCTCGACGCTGTGCGCGACTGGGGTTACGCCGCTGAATACGTCGAAGGCATGTGGCGCATGCTTCAGGCCGATGAGCCGGACGACTTTGTGCTCGCTACAGGCGGCAACTACACAGTCCGGGATTTCCTTCAGATTTCGTTTGAGCATGCAGGATTGAACTGGGAAGATCACGTGCGCTTTGATGAGAGGTACCTTCGGCCGACGGAAGTGGATGCACTTGTGGGTGATGCTTCCAAGGCCCAAGAAAAGCTCGGGTGGAAAGCGTCCGTTCACACGCCCGAGTTGGCTCGTATTATGGTGGACGCTGACATCGAGGCTCTCAAGCACGCCGGCAACAATTGGATCGACACCGTTAACTTGGAAAGCTGGAAGAACTAGTGTCAGCCAAAGTCGAGTTCGTAGCCGGCAAGCTGGACAGGGAGTCCACATTCTATGTCGCCGGACACCGCGGCCTTGTGGGGTCTGCAATGTGGCGAAAACTGGAGCGTGAAGGGTTCGCCAGTCTCGTTGGTCGGTCATCTACGGAACTTGACCTCAAGAAGCGCGAAGCAGTTTTCGCGTTTTTTGCCGAAGCCAAGCCACGGTATGTAGTCCTAGCTGCCGCTAAGGTCGGTGGGATCTTAGCGAACAACTCCTACCCAGTCGATTTCCTTACCGATAATTTGCGAATCCAGACGAACGTCATGGACGCGGCACTTGAACACGGTGTCGAACGACTCCTTTTCCTTGGGTCTTCTTGTATCTATCCCAAGTTTGCAGCCCAACCCATTCGGGAAGATTCACTTCTTACGGGTCATCTGGAACCGACTAATGACGCCTACGCAATCGCTAAAATTGCCGGAATAATGCAAGTACAGGCTGTGCGTCGCCAGTATGGGCTCCCGTGGATCTCAGCCATGCCGACAAATCTATACGGTCCCGGCGACAATTTTTCACCGACAGGCTCCCACGTTCTGCCCGCGCTGATTCGGCGTTACGATGAAGCCGCAAAAACCGGCACTAGTTCAGTAACCAACTGGGGAACTGGGTCCCCCATGCGCGAATTTCTTCACGTGGATGATATGGCTGATGCCTGCCTTCATCTGTTGGAGAACTACGACGGCCCATCTCAGGTCAACGTAGGAACGGGCACGGACGTGTCGATCAAAGAACTAGCCTCCATTGTGGCGGGAGCCGTCGGTTACGAAGGGGGGATCGAGTGGGATGAATCCAAGCCTGATGGAACGCCCAGGAAACTTCTTGACGTCTCCAAACTGTCTGAGGCCGGCTGGGAAGCAACCATAAGCCTCGAAGAGGGAATACGCTCGACAGTGGCTTGGTATCGTGCCCACATCGACAACGTTCGCAGCTAGCACTGACGCGCGGTACATTTGAATAGCTCAAAAGGCGGGGGACTTTGGTGAAAGATGTACGCGACTGGCGGGCCCGTTGCGGCCGGCAATTGCGTATTGTCGATGCGTTTGTAATATCTTGGGCCGTTGCAGGTGCCTACGTCATCCGTTTTGGATGGGCATCGGATCTCGTCGCCTCAGGGCAAGAAGCCGTCTATGCATGGTTGTCTGTGATCCTTGCCTTCGCCTGGTGGGTCATGCTGGGAGCATGGAACAGCAGACAAAGCCGAATTCTAGGCGCCGGTCCCGACGAATATAAACGTGTCGCGGCGTCCTCGCTTTGGCTTTTCGGCCTCGTCGCCATCGTGTCCTACGTCCTCAAACTCGACACCGCCCGTGGCTATGTGGGGGTGGCCCTGCCGGCAGGGCTTTGCGGACTTCTCCTTGCACGGTGGTTAATCAGGCAACACCTGAATGTAAACCGACAGTTGGGCCTGAGCATGTCACGGCTAATGTTGCTTGGCGGTCCGAGCGCTGTTGCCCATCTGGCGCAGTCTCTCCGGTCTGCAAAACACGCCGGCTACTTGCCTGTCGCCGTCTATACGCCCAACGTTTCCGTGGTTCCGTCCCTCGACCCTGAGTCGGGACTACCCGTCGTCGGAAACTTGCCTGATGCCACCTCAATCGTAGCCGCCATCGATGCTTGTAAAGCTGATGCCGTCGCGGTGTCGGCCGGGGTGCAATTACACCCGCAGGTCTTGCGCCACTTGGGGTGGGAGCTCGCGGCACGAAATGTGGGACTAATAATGGCCCCGGCACTGACAGATATTGCGGGACCGAGGATTCATACTCAGCAGGTAGCTGGTCTTCCACTGATCCACGTGACTACGCCTACGTTGGAGGGCGGTCAAAGGGTGGCTAAGCGCCTTTTCGACCTCAGCATTTCCTCGATCCTCATCGTTGCCCTGTTGCCTGTCATGGCCGTCGTCGCTCTGCTGATCAAGATTCAAGACCAGGGCCCGATCCTGTTTAGGCAGAACCGCGTAGGTATAGAGGGCAAGCACTTCCAAATGCTGAAGTTCCGTTCAATGGTCACTGATGCAGAGGAAAGGCTAAATCAGCTGAAGGAAAAGAACGACGGTAACGGCGTTCTTTTCAAAATGAAAAATGACCCGCGAGTGACTTCAGTCGGGCGCGTGTTGAGAAAACTAAGCCTTGACGAGTTGCCGCAACTTTTTAATATCTGCGCGGGATCAATGAGTCTCGTGGGCCCCCGTCCACCTCTGCCCTCGGAAGTCGAAGAATATGAGCAGGACGTACGCCGCAGACTCCTCGTTAAGCCGGGCCTGACGGGCCTTTGGCAAGTTAGTGGCCGTTCTAACCTCTCTTGGCAAGACTCAGTTCGGCTTGATTTGTACTACGTAGAAAACTGGTCTTTGGCCGGCGATCTACTTATCCTCATGAAGACCTTCCGCGCTGTATTTCGAGGTGCCGGAGCCTATTAGTTCTCTCGCGGCTAGAGACCGCCTGGGAAAGGACACTACTGATGCGAATCTCGGTTATTGGCTGCGGCTATCTGGGAGCCGTCCATGCTGCGTGCATGGCGACCCTGGGACACGAAGTTGTAGGCATAGACACTGATGAAGCCAAAGTGGCAGAGTTGTCAGCCGCGCGGGCCCCTTTCTTTGAACCTGGACTGGACGCACTCCTGAAAGAAGTCCAGGCGACGGGGCGTCTTTCGTTCACAACGGACATGGCCGCCGCACGGGGGAGCTCGGTGCACTTTATCTGTGTAGGCACTCCCCAGAAGAAGGGTGAGAACGGCGCAGACATGTCTTACGTTGATGCTGCGACGAACGCCCTGCTGCCATACTTGTCTACCGACGATATTGTTGTCGGTAAATCGACCGTCCCTGTGGGCACGGCATCGCGATTGCACGGACTTATTCGGAGCGCGGAAGCTACGGCGGAATTGCTTTGGAATCCAGAGTTCCTTCGTGAAGGGCATGCCGTGTCCGACACTCTTCATCCTGACAGATTCGTTTACGGTGTTCTCAACGGAGCCGAGGACCATCCGGCCGTTCGCGTATTGGACCAGGTTTACGCTGAACCTCTAAAATCTGGAACGCCTCGCCTGGTTATGGATTTGCCGACCGCGGAACTGGTCAAGACAGCAGCAAATTCTTTTCTTGCAACGAAGATTTCATTCATCAACGCCATGGCCGAACTCTGCGATGCTGCTGGCGCTGACGTGACCCTGCTGGCGGACGCAATAGGCATGGACGACCGAATCGGTCGCAAGTTCCTTAACGCTGGAATTGGCTTTGGAGGTGGCTGCCTGCCCAAAGACATTCGAGCTTTTATGGCACGAGCCGGAGAGCTAGGAGCCGACCAAGCCTTAACGTTTCTCCGAGAAGTTGATGCGATCAACATGCGCCGGAGGATGCGGGTAGTGGAGCTAACGCGTGAACTTTGCGGTGGCTCTCTCTTAGGTCAACGCATCACAGTCCTCGGTGCCGCGTTTAAGCCTCAAAGCGATGATGTCCGCGATTCTCCAGCACTAAGCGTGGCTGCCCAGTTGCAGTTACAGGGGGCAGTTGTGACGGTTACGGATCCGCAGGCCCTAGCCAATGCCGCACGCCGGTTCCCGGAGCTTCAGTATGAAGAGTCGACTGAAACGGCTCTGCAACGGGCGGACGCCCTTCTGCTTCTAACTGAGTGGCAGGAGTACAGAGACTTGGATCCGTACGACGCCGCAGCCATTGTCTCGTCGCCGAGAATACTCGATGGCAGGAACGTGCTGGATTCCGCAAAGTGGCGTGCAGCTGGTTGGACATACCGCGGGCTCGGTCGCCCCTAACCATGTCTACTGAAAATCGTGGTGACAAATCCGTATCGGAAGGTCAGCTCAATGCTGGCCGAAGGAAGAGACCCCAACGAATTTTGAAGTTTGGGGCTCCAATTGCAGTTTTCATAATTTTGCTTGGTGGCGGCGTAACTTGGCTCGGAATTAAAGCCAACACGATAAAGATCGAGTTGGAGTCCGCGGCTGCCCTGATCCCCCAACTGAAACAAGAAATCTTAGTCTCTGATGAAGAATCCGCTGCCGCTACTGTTGCGACTCTTCGAGAGCATACGGCTAGCGCTCGCCGGGCTGCCGACGATCCCCTTTGGACCCTAGCGTCCGGGATGCCATGGCTCGGCGCGAACACCAGCGCGATTGCGGAAGTGTCCCGGTCAGCTGACGACGTCGTTTCCTTGGGTTTGTCCCCCCTCGTTAACATCTACGAGTCTTTGGACTGGGACACCTTACTTCCGAGCAGCTCGGGCACTAACCTTGAGCCACTGAAAGCCGCCGCTCCCAGCGTCGCGTCGTCTGCGTACGTAGTCCGAGCCTCTTCAGAAAGACTTGAGGCAATAGATACGTCCCAACTCCTACCGCAAGTCGCGACGCCCCTAAGGGAAGCTACATCGGAGCTAAAACAAGCGGTTGGTGCTCTGGATTCGGCTGCAGATGCAGCCAACATCGCCCCGGCGATGCTTGGTTCCGACGGTATAAAGAATTACCTACTGGTGGTTCAGAACAACGCGGAAGCACGCGCGTCCGGCGGAATACCCGGAGCTCTGGCTATATTGACAATGGAGAAAGGGAAACTCTCCTTTAGCGGTCAGACAAGTGCTGCTGAACTCGGGGTATTCGCACCAAGCCTCCCTGTTGACCAAGAACAGCAGCAGATCTATTCGACGCGCCTGGGCAAATACATGCAAGACGTAAACCTAACACCTGATTTTCCCACAGCTGCCAGCACGGCCAGAGCAATGTGGGAGAAGAAGACCGGGCAGAAAGTCGACGGAGTGATCTCGATTGATCCCGTTGTTCTCGGCTACATTCTTCAGTCGACCGGACCCGTCGCGGTCACAGGCCCAGAGTTGGCAGCGGTCAAGGCAGCAGGACTTCCGACCGAACTCACGGGCGGCAATGTAGTTCCAACCCTTCTCTCAGACGTCTATGCAAAGATCAAGCAACCCAAGCTACAGGACACATACTTTGCCGGTGTGGCAAGAGAAGTCTTCTCCGCTCTTTCCAGCGGCAAAGGGGAATCCAAGGGTCTCATCAGCGGCATAACACGAGGGGCGGAGGAAGGACGCGTTCTAGTGTGGTCTGCCGACACATCTGAACAAGCAGTAATGTCCAAATACTCGCTCAGCGGCTCAATCTCTGGTCCCAGTGTGTCGCCGGCCCAGTTCGGCGTCTACTTCAACGACGGGACTGGCGCCAAGATGGACTACTACGTCAAGCGCACAGTCCAGTTGGTCAAGGAGTGCCCGGCAAACGGCTACGAAGAAACCACCGTACGTGTTACCAGCACCAATACGGCACCTGCCGATGCTGCCACTTCCCTTCCGGCCTACGTCACGGGTGCAGGTGCCTTCGGAGTGGCCCCGGGTACTGTCCAAACAAACGTCGTCGCCTACGGACCCGCACAGGCAAACGTGGAGTCAGCCTCGGTTGACGGTCAAAAGACTCCCTTTGCCCCTTACATACACGCGAATAGGCCTGTGGGCGTGGTTGCGCAAAAGCTTGCGCCTGGAGAAAGCAAAACGGTCGACTTCACCTTTGGTAAGATCGTCCAGCACGCGGAACCTAACTTGGTTGTCACACCAACCGTTCAGCATGTAAAGGACGTTATCTTGCCTACCGAGAATGCTTCCTGCGCCCTCGGCCAGTGACAGTCGCGTTAACACTATGTAAACCGACTGGATTGAGGTTGGTTACAACCGATTCGGAATGGTACCTTCTATCTGGGATATCTATCCGTAGTTCTGCACATGGTCTCGTGCGGAGGGGGCATCTCCCCAAAATCGGGTATCAAAACTTAAACGTCTCCGGGGGACACACATGAAGAAAACACTCGCCGCGCTCGCCCTTGCCGGCTCCATCGCACTCGTTGGTTCCGCGCCTGCCATGGCCGCAACCTACCCGGCACTTCCGCCGGCAGCCGGCGTCTCTGACGGAACCGTTGCACCGGGCGAAACCTTCGTCTTCACCGCACAGGGCTTCCTTCCCAACGAAACCGTCACCATCACCATCACCGTGGTGACCACCGGCGCCGCAAACGCCGGCGGTACCGCAGTATCCGCCAAGATCCCCGTCTACCAGGCACCGCAGACGCTCACCGCGACTGCTGACGCCCAGGGCAAGATCTCCGTTCCGCTGGCCATCAGCGAAGCAGGCACCTACTCCGTCACCGCCAAGGGCAACACGTCGGGCGTCACCGTTGGCCCCGTTGTGGTCAAGGTTGGCGCTTCGCTGGCCAACACCGGCAACGTCGCAACCGGCACTACCGGCGGCGCTCCGCTGGCCAACACGGGCGGCCTGGCCAACACCGGCGCCGACTCCGGCCTGATCCTGTGGACCTTGGTGGGCGCAGGCGCACTGGCCGCCGGCGCAACCTCCGTTGTGGTGGTTCGCCGCCGCGTCAAGGCTGAGGTCGCCGCCTAACCGCAGCAACTCCTAGAACCAAAGAAGGTGGGTGCATCTCCGGAAACGGAGATGCACCCACCTTCTGCTTTGTATGGTAACTATTAGGGCTATGGGGAGACATTGGCGCAGGGCACCAAGCGAATACGACTTTTCTATCCCACTCCCCCGCCCACAGGTGCTCGGCTACGCCCTTCTCGTTCTCCTCGCGGCCTGCGCCTTGGCCACCGCCGCTTTCGCCCTTCTACGGACGTCCTGAGGCCGATTTGAGCATCCTCGACAACCACCGGCTGTGGCAGCTAATCCTCGCGGCCATGGTGGTTCCCTTGGCGCTTGTTGCCTTCTGGCCGACGCCCGTGGACCAGCCCGTCTCAGGGCAGCTGGCCATCGTGTTGAATTTCCTCCACCACCACGGTATTCCCCGCTGGTTTAACTACGACTTTGTGGAAAAATCCGCCAACGTTGGCCTATTTCTTCCCGTCGGTTTCGTTGCCGCCCTGGCATTTCCCACCAAAAAATGGTGGCAAATCGGCGCCTTTGGAATGCTGGTTTCCGGCTGCATCGAACTGGGGCAGCTCCTCTTTCTTCACAGCCGCTTTGCAAGCCCGTCAGATGTCATGACCAACACGTCAGGCGCTTTCATCGGCGCCCTGGTGGCACTCCTGGCCATGCAAAAAAGGAGGCCCGCCGCCTTCCGGCAACGAGCCTCCCAGGAACAATAGAACGCCGTAGCTATCCGACGAAGCCCTTCATCCAGGTCTTAAGGTCTTCGCCGAACTCCACGCGCTCGGAAGCCAGCGTGATAACGGCCTTGAGGTAGCTCAGCTTGTCGCCGGTGTCGTAGCGGCGGCCCTTGAAGACCACACCGTACACGCCGGAGCCCTCCCCCTCGCCGGCTGCGAGGGTCTGCAGGGCGTCGGTCAGCTGGATCTCGTTGCCACGGCCGGGCTCCGTGTTCTCCAGGACGCCGAACACCGAGTGGTGCAGCACGTAGCGGCCGATCACGGCCAGGTTGGACGGTGCGTCCGCCACGGCGGGCTTCTCCACCAGGCTGTTGACGCGGACATAGTCCTCACCTTCAACAACTGAGATGTCCGCGCAGCCGTAGGCACTGATCTGCGAGGGGTCAACCTCGATCAGGGCGATGACGGAACCGCCGGTCTTCTGCTGCACCTCCATCATGGTGCTCAACAGGCTCTCAGCCTCATCGATGAGGTCGTCACCCAGGAGCACGGCGAAGGGCTCGTCACCCACGTGCTGCTGGGCGCAGAGCACTGCGTGGCCCAGACCCTTGGCCTCACCCTGGCGGACGTAGTGGATGGGGCCCAGGTTGGAGGCGTACTCCACCATGCCCAGCTTGTCCTTGTCCCCCTTGGCCTCCAGCGCAGCCTCCAGGCCGGGCTCGCGGTCGAAGTGGTCCTCCAGGGCGCGCTTGTTGCGGCCCGTGATCATCAGCAGGTCGGTGAGGCCGGCATCCACCGCTTCCTCGACCACATACTGGATGGCCGGGCGGTCAACCACCGGCAACATTTCCTTCGGCATTGCCTTGGTGGCGGGCAGGAAGCGAGTTCCCAATCCGGCAGCAGGAATGACGGCTTTGGTGATAGCTCTCCCCATAGTCATAGCTGAACCTTAACAAATTTGTTGGAGCGGCGGGCAATTATGGTTTTGTGGAGCAGGGTTCGATAGGTTATCCGCTGCAGGCCACGATTGAAATATTTCAGCGTTTTGGCTGGTGGGCGCCACCTTGGCCATAGACTTCTCTCACCCGGCCACTCATGGCACGGGTACGAACATCGGATGGCTTGCACTCCGAGTCGTTTGGTAGTGGCTGTGGGGGCGCCGCCGGCCTCCCCGCATGCCTTTCTCGGTTGCATAGTGGGGGCGTTCTTGAACCGTCAGCTTGGCAGTAGGTACGTACTCGAAGAATCCATTGGGCGGGGAGCAATGGGCGAAGTTTTTCGGGGGCACGATGGGGAAGGAACTCCCCTTGCCTTTAAGCTCCTCCATCCGGATCTCGCCGGTGACGCCGATGTGGTGGGCCGCTTCGTCAAGGAGCGGGGAATTCTGGAAGCTGTTACCAGCCCCAACCTGGTTCGCCTGGTGGACCTGGTGGCCGAGGGTGAGACGCTCGCTATCGTCATGGAGTTGGTGGACGGACCTGACCTTCGTTCTTACCTAAGCGCACGTGGCACCCTCGCCCCTTCCGAAGTCTGCCGCGTCGGGGCAGGCGTTGCCAACGGCCTGGCTGCCGTCCACGCTGCGGGCATCGTCCACCGCGACATCAAGCCGGAGAATGTCCTCCTAGCGGACTCGGACTCTAAAGCCATTCCCAAGCTCACCGACTTCGGCATCTCGTCGCTCGTAGACACGGACCGGGCACGAAGCACCATGCTGGTGGGAACACCGCAGTACATCGCGCCGGAAGTCAGCGAAGGCCAAGAGGTAACCGCGGCCTCAGACCTGTACGCCCTGGGCATCATGCTGTACGAACTGGCCTGCGGGGTCACCCCCTTCGCCGGGGGCTCGGTCATGGCCGTGCTGCGCCGGCACAGCGACGTCCTGCCAGGCCGGCCCGACTCCATGCCCGACGAACTGTGGGACCTCATCTCCTGGCTGCTCAACAAACAACCAGGCCAGCGTCCCCCCACCGCAAAGCAGGTGGCCACCGTCCTCGATGCCCTGGGTCCCACCCTGGCCAACTATCCACCTGGCCAACTGCTCACCGAGCCACCCCTGCCTGTGACGGGGCTGCAGACCGGGGTGACCATGGCGGTGCCGTTCACCAAGACACCTGCCACCACCTCCCTGCCCCGCCAAGGCACACAGGACGTGCCCGTCCCGCTGCCGCCCCAGCCCGCAGAGCAGGAACCTGCCGCCGCTCCCGAAAAACCCAAAAAACGCCGGGCGGTGATCATTGCGGCCATCGCCGCAGCCGTGCTGGTGCTCGCGGCCGGTGGCTTCACGGCAGTCAATGCCCTCGGCGGCGGCGCCAAGGAAGCCGCGGCCAGTGCCACCAGTGCAGGGGCCACCGCAACGGCATCCGCCACGACCTCCGCAAGCCCCATGTCCACTGCCTCAGCTGCTGCAACAACGTCCGCCCCGCCGACGTCTTCTGCCAGTGCGACGTCGATCGCCGGCTTCCCGAATGTGGTGGGCAAACTCCTGCCCGACGCTCAAAAAGCGCTAGGACCCTCTGTGACCGCCCAGGTGGTGGACAAGTATGACCCCACCAAGCCTGATGGCACGGTCCTGGCACAGTCGCCGGTGTCCGGATCGACGTCGCGCATCGAACTCACTGTGGCGCGGTCCGAGGTTGTGTCCTACCTGGCCGATCAGTCCCCTGTCAGCGGATACTGGGGCAGCAGCACGCAGGCCGTAACCATCTCCGGGAGCACGTACGCCCACAGCGTGTCCACCGATGTCTGCGGTTACAACTCGGGCTCAGCTGTTGAATACAACCTCGGCCGTAACTACCAAACGTTCAATGCCACCGCGGGCCTCGGTGATGCCTCGAAGGACAGCACGGCCGTGGTGCTCGTGGAAATCTTCGCCGACGGCCGCAAGGTCTCCAGCCAGTCAGTGGCGTACGGCCAGCCCTTCCCCATCACTGCTGACATGACCGATGTCCTGCGGATGAAGATCCAGTGGCAGCCCACCTCCTGCAACAAGAGCGACGGCAACGCCAGCCTGGCCCTGGGCAGCGCCAAGCTGCTGGGACTTCCGGGCCGCGTCCCGCTAGCGACCCCCACCCCGTGACGGCCACGGCCGGAACCCACCTGGAGGTCCGCTTCGGCGTCCGTTCGTGGGTTCTTGGACCCGGAGATTCGGCCCGGATCGGGCGCGGCACCGACGTTGAAATCAACGTCCCCGAACCGTCCGTGTCACGTATCCATGCCTTTATCCACTATGACGACGGATGGTGGATCCAGGACGAAGCAAGCGCCGCCGGGCTGTGGGTGGGCGGACAAAGGGAACCACGGTCCAGGATCGACGGTGCCACCTCGGCCCACCTTGGCGATCCGGAACAAGGTGCCCCCAGTGTCACCCTGACGTTGCGGGCACCCGACCGGCCACCTGCCCCGCCAGGCACCGAAGAGCAGCAGGCACCTCCCGGCACCGTGCGCCTGGGCCGCGCAGCCGGAAACGACGTCACCCTCGCCGACGTTTTGGCGTCCCGCTTCCACGCAGTACTCCGTCCCGCAGGCAACCAGGTGCTGGTGGAAGACCTCGGCAGCCTCAACGGCACATTCCTCAACGGCCGCCGTGTTTCCGGCGAAGCCACCGCCCGGGTTGGTGACCGGCTCACGATCGGCAATGCCGACTACCGGATCTCCTTGACACCTGCGGGTGTTGGCGTCGAGAAGGTGGCAAACGGCGAGGGCCTGCGCCTGGACTCGGTGGGCTACGAAATCCGGGACAAGCGGAAGCCCAAAGCACTGCTACGCGATGTGGACTTCGCATCGGCCCACGGACGCCTCCTTGCCGTGATCGGCCCCTCCGGCGCCGGGAAGTCCACGCTCATGAGCGTCATGACCGGCGCCAACCGGCCAACCACCGGCAATGTGCTCTTCGATGACCAAGACATCAACCGGAACTATGAGGCCCTCCGCAGCCGTATCGGGTTCGTTCCGCAGGAGGACATCCTGCACCGGACCCTGACCGTCAGGCAGGCCCTGGAATTTGCTGCCCGGCTCCGCCTGCCCGCCGACACCACGGCAGACGAACGCAAAACCCAGATTGACAGCGTGCTGGCCCAGCTAGGCTTGACCGAACACGCCGGGACGAAGGTCAGCAGGCTCTCCGGCGGCCAGCGCAAGCGCGCGTCCGTGGCGCTTGAGCTGCTCACCGAACCGTCACTGCTCATCCTGGACGAACCCACCTCCGGTTTGGATCCTTCCATGGACAAACAGGTAATGGACACCCTTCGGCAACTAGCCAATGCAGGGCGCGTAGTGGTGGTGGTAACGCATAACGTGGCCAACCTGGGCGTGTGCGACCAAGTCATTCTTCTGGCCAAGGGCGGTCTCCCTGCCTACGCCGGACGGCCGGACACCATCCTTTCCCATTTCCGCGCTGCCGACTGGGCAGATGTGTTCAGGAAGGCGTCCGAGGAACCGGAGGCGCTGTACGGGAACTTCCGCGTCCTGAACCCAGCAGTTCCCCGGCCCCGGCTGGACACAAGCCAGCTTCACGCGGCGTCCGCTTCACCGGCGGCTCCCCCAACGTCACGCCTCCGCCAGCTGCGGGCCATCATTGCCCGCCAGTTGTTCCTGTTGTGGGCGGACAAGGGCTACTTTGTGTTCCTTACGCTGTTGCCCGTGGTCCTGGGTGGCCTTGCACTGGTGGTTCCAGGTACCAAAGGCTTTGGCGCACCTACGTTGAAAGAAATAGGCGAGCCAAGCCAACTGCTGGTGGTGCTGATTTTCGGGGCCGCATTTATGGGAATGGCCCTTTCCGCCAGGGACCTCGTGAGCGAGAGAGCCATCTTCCGGCGGGAAGAAGCAGTTGGATTAAGGCCCGGCCCTTATCTTCTAGCCAAATCCATTGTCTGCACGGTGGTGTGCCTTATCCAGTCAGCCGTCATGACCGTTATTGTTTTGGCCGGCAAACCGGCTCCCGAACATTATCTGGTTGCCGATATTCCCGGCCTCGAAATCTTTTTGGCGATTGCGTTGACGGCCTGTGTTTGCAGTTTCCTCGGGCTGGCCATGTCCGCCTGCGTTCAGACCTCCGACCAGGTGATGCCTCTGCTGGTGGTCACAGCCATGGCCATGCTGGTACTCGCCGGCGGCCTCATCCCCGTCACCGGCAGGGCCGGGCTGGAACAGGTCTCCTGGTTCTCACCCACACGCTGGGGTTTCGCGATCGGCGCCCAATCCATCGATTTGAAGGCACTGGTGCCAACCAGCGAAGACGACTGGCTGTGGACCCACTCGGTCAAACGTGCCGGACTGGCGGCCGGGGCACTCCTGGGGCTGGGGGCCGTCTTCTGGATCCTCGCCTGGGCGCGCCTCGTAAAGCTGCCACGGAACAACGGATAGGGCCAGCCCCCTTCCTGCCCTATCCCGGGGGCTCTGCTTCACCCAGCTTTGGGAGCGACAGACAGGATCCCGTCCGGCGACCCCTTGATCACTGCCTCAGTGAGCCGCTTGTAGCCTTCTGCGGTGGGGTGCAGCAGTTCCTGGGCCGCGCTTTGTTCCTGCGCGGCGCTCAGGAGGGAGGCGGGCAGGACGGTGTGGACATACGGCTGGGCGTCGCAAGCACCATGGCCCTCGAGCGCATTCTCAGTATCAGCAATAAACCGGATCTGCGGGTACGTCATGGACGCCTCTTGGGCGGCGCGCTGTGCGGAAGCATTCAGGGTGGCCGTGAGTTGCCTGGCGAAACCGGCCTCCGCCGGGCTGATCCGGCCGCAGTCTCCCACCACGGCGTCGAAGAGCTGGGGGTAGGCCGGAACGAGCACCGGCTTCCCGGCCGCCCGTGCGGCAACATTCCGGTACGCACCTGCGAGGGACCCTGACACGCTTTCAGCTGACTGGAGCGCACCGGCGGTGAAGCTGAGGTCAGCTGTGCAGTCGGCGTCGGAAAGAACGCACTGGTTGAAGATGTCCGCAAACCGGATGTCGTTGCCCCCCAGCATCACCACTGTCACATCCGGGCTCTGCCCGGACATGGCGTCCAGCTGCGCGGCTTCTGCCCTGGCGTTGAAATCGGAGCTCTGCTGGGGGGACTGAAGATTACGGACAATTGCGCGGGAACACGCAACGTTAGAGATGTCCGCACCGGTCCCAGCGAACCAGCCGGACGCGCTCCGGTGGCAGCGTTGATGGGGCTCGTCTGTCCCGTTGAAGTAGTTTCCGGCGCCCTCGCCCGCTGCGAGGGAGTCCCCCAGCAGCAGGACGCTCACGCCCCCGAGGGGCCCCCGTGCGGTGTCCGCTGTGCCCGGGGACGCCGTGTTGCCTGGCGCTGGAGTGCTGCCCGGCGGCGCAGTCCCCGTCCCCGCCAAGGGAATGCCGGCCGACGGGGACATATTGGCAAGCCCAGTCAACGCGGCAGCGGTGGCCACGGCAACTATTGCCGTGGCCACCGCTGCCGGACGTCTTTTCAACTGCGGCGCCGCGCCAGCGCTGCGTCGATTTCGGGATCCTGCTGCTCAGCCAACCAGGTCAGTAGCGCTGGATAGGCTGCCGGGTTCTCAGCGATCAGCACGCGGGCCTGAGGATACTGCGCCGCGATCTCGTACAAGCGGGCCGGAGGCGATGCCGGGTCCGCCGATTCAGCGAAGATGCTTCCCAGCGCGTCGTCAACCTGGACGGCCTGCCCCCCACCCTGGAGCCCGTGGCCGTCGGCGAAATTGCCATGGGAATCGCTGCCGTGGCCAAAACCAAGGCCGTGCGTGTGGTCTTCAGTCCCCTGCAGGGCCGTGTCCGGCGCCGCGCCGTACGCTGCAGGCTGTGCGGGGCTCGCGAACGTAAACCCGGGGTAGGTGGCGTTGGTCGCCGTCCGGAACGCCTCCCGCCGTGACGCCGTGCCGAACACGGACAAGGCCAGCGCCAACGGAAGCACGAAGGCAACCAACAGGCCCATGGTCCCGTTCCAGGTCATGTAGGACGTGGCGGCCATGATGACGATGACCAGGCCAAGGATAAACAGGACACCCGCGTACCCGGCGCTCAAAATGTAGGCTTGGCGAGTGTGCTGCTTCTGGGCCGCCCTGACCACCACCCCGGCCACAGCGCCAACCACGGCCAAGAAGATCACCACCACCCAGGGCACGGTGTTCGGAGTGGCCCCATAGCCGCTGTAGGTGGCGAAGGAGATCAGCACCAGCGCGGACACCACCGCCAGCAGGCCCAGGACGACGACGGCAAGAAGCGTGATTGCTCGGGTCCTGGCCAGGGCGGCATCGTTATCCTTCGGATCCGCCCGGCGTGTCAGCCGGCCCACCGACGGAGATGACGCGATCGCGCCGAACGCAAGCCAGAAGAACACGCTGAAGGCCGGCGAGTACGCCTGGAACACCACGGTGACGATGGTGACGGCGGGGATGAGCCCCAACAGACCGATGCCAAGGCCCGCGGCGCCGATACCGATACCGATCTGCCGGCGCACATCGTTCCCTCGAACCGTCCCGAGCGCGGCCGACACAAGAAGAGCCACATTGGCAGCTCCCAGCAGGACAGTGACAAGCGTGCTGGACCACTCGGTGGCTGGCAGGACGGTCATGCGTTCAATGAACTGGATCACGGTGAGGAGGCCAACGACGGCGCCAAAACCGATGAGTGCCATGCCCCACCGCCGGTCCGTCTCAGCGTCCCCCCTGGTTGAACCCAACTCGGCCCTGCGTGGCTGGGCGGCGAGGATGGCACCGGCCAGCCCAAAAGCCATGGCCGGACCGAGTCCCGTCTTATTGACCAGCTCCAGCACCAGGTAGACCACAACCAGCACAAAGTAGGGTGCGTTGACCCCCAAGCGGGCAAGTTGAGTCTTGCGGTAGTCCCAGGCCGGACCGAAAACACCAGACCGCCAAAGGTACGGGATGGCCACGCTGAACATACTCACCAGGGTGATGAGGATGACGTCGATCCTTGTGGCGGCAACACTTCCGGTGGAGGACTTGCCGAACGTCCAGGCCATGAACATGGAGATCAGGAGCAAGAACAACGCCAGCGCGTCGCGGACGTAATCCGAGACCGGCACCGAGGCGAATGCTCCCGAGGCGGGGCGTCGCTCCGGGACCGTGGCCGCGCCACGCTGCGGCTGCGCGTTGGTGGATCCGTCCTGGCTGGCCGGTTCGGCAGCGGCAGGCTGGGCCGGCGTTGGCGCAGCCCCGGAAGGAGTGCCACAGGAGGTGCAGAAGCGCGCGCCCGGCGCGAGCTGGCCTCCGCAATTAGTGCAGTAAGACATGACTGCCTTTCAAATGACGTCTGGTGGGCTTGGGGTTTGGCCGCTTTATTGGTTGGCGAAGGAGATATCGAGATAGGCCGAGCCGTAGCTGAAGGAGCTGGAACTCGTGGATCTCACGCTCAGCGTCATCGTGTGGGTTCCAACCCCCACCGGGATGGACGTGGCGTTCCCAGTGCTGGAGTTCACTTCGTAGGGCGTTCCGTCTACGGTGGCCACGATCTTTATCCCCGAGCTGGTGCCGGAGGACGGCTTCACCATCAGTGCGCCCGCCTTGTCCGAGGGAACCCGCAGCGAGTACGTCTGTGATGAGGAGGAATAGGACGACACATATGTGCTGGTCAAGGAGTTGTTGCCATTGATGGTGGCAGGTTCCACATACTCCAACACTGTGGCAGAGGCCGTGACACCGGCCGACTTTCCATCGTTGCGGGCGGCTTCCTGGAAGGCACTGCCGGCCCAGGCAACAACCTTATAGTCCCCAACGTCGAACTGGTTCGTGTTGTAGCCGCCGGAGTAGATCTGCCCGAAGTCCTTCTTGCCGTCAGCGCTGTAGAGATGTGCACTGGCAAGCGTGGATTGCTTGTTGAGCTGCAGCTTCATGGCCTTGTCGACGTGGAGTGCGGCAACCGCGTAGCCGGCGTTGTTGAAGGAAAGGTCCTTGGACTGCCCCAAGGTCAGGGCGCCGGACGCGGACTCGGCTCGCGCCAGGCCGGTCACGGCGAGCACTTGTTCGTGGGTGAGGCTGTTGACCGCGCTGACCAGGTGGTCTGCCAGGGAGTCCAGCAGGCTGACTTTCCACTTGCCGTCTTCGTTCACCGTGGTGAGGGCGAACTTGCCGTCGTTGGAGAGCAGCGCACTTGCCCAGTTGATCTGGCCGGTGCCGTAGCCGCTCTGGTAGGCAGTGCCGTTGAGGCAGGTGCCGCTCTGGCTGGATGTGCTGTTGTTGAAGCACTTATCCGTCAACGTGAACCTGTCGCTGCTGCCGGAGACGACGCTGATCTGGTTCACGTAGGCCTGGGCCCGGCCGCCGTCGTGCGGCCCCTCGCTGAAGTCGACGTTGCCAAACGAGAACTTGAAGCTGGAGCCGGACGTGGCCTTGGCCCACAGCTGGCCATACAGATAGAAGAGGTTCGCTTCGTCGCTCACCAGGTAGGGCGCTATCTGGGAAGGCACCTGCGACTGGGATGCCTGGACGGCGGATTTTGCTGCTGTCTGCGGGTTCTCGCTGCCACCTTGGGCCGACGCCGGGATGGTACCGCGAGGAGTCCCTTGGTAAGCATTCACTGCTTCCAGGACGCTGCCGGCGAGGTTGATGTACCAGCGTCCGTCCTTCTTGGACGCCAGGACCGACAGCCCGGAACGCGAAGGCCCCAGATCGCTGATCTGCCACGTCTGATCCGTAACCGAGGTGTTTTGCGTGTTGTCGTACAGCGAACGCAACGCACCCTTGGTCTGTGCCGGGTCGATGTGCAGCTTGATTTCGCCGCTGCTGAGGTGGACAACTGCCACGTCATCAGATACCTGGCTGACGGTGGGGCTGACTCCGGAGAACGTCACATCAACGCCGTCGAACACCAGGTTTGAACCGCCTTGGCCGCTGTCCTCGGGAGCTACGGATTTGGCGTTTTCCGCAATGTTCTCGGCTTTGGCCTTCTTGACGATGGCGTCCTGGACGCGAACTACTGCATCGCGTTCATGCGGCGAGACCATGGTGAACAGTCCCACGAGGTCCTTGTTGGTCATTGCCTCGATGGACTTGGTGACTGCCTGCTCAGGGCTGTCAGCACCACCCTTAAGAATGTTGGCTATGACCACCGCGCCAACTATCCCCGCCACAACCAAGGCGCCCACGACGGAGAGCAGGATGATGACGCGCCTCGACAGCTTGAAAGATTTTCGGACCCGCGGGGCTTTGGGAGCAACGCTTGCGGGCGGCGCTGGAGGCAACGCGGCACCGGCCTCACTGGTGCCGGCAGCGGCTACGGGTGCTCCACAGTTGGCGCAGAAATGCACGCCGGGCTGCAATGGCGTCCCGCAGGCGGAACAGAATCCTGCTCCTGAATATGGCCCTTGCGATTTATCCCGCGTGGACTCGTCAGATACGGTCTGCTCCACAGCATTCCCCCAGTTTTATGTGTCCCGAAGGCTTTCGCCTAAGGAATTTATTAAGTCAAAACACAGATTAGATGGCGCACTGGGTAGACGCAAACTGTTTGAGCACGGGATTGTAAATATTTCAAGTCAAGCAGAATCAATGTCTCGATAGGCGACTATCGGATTTTGATTTGTTTGGTTTCTACTTACGGATTTCGCCACGGAATTTGGGTTCGCGCTTTTCCTGGAATGCCCGGAAGCCCTCCGCGTAGTCATCGGTCTTGCAGAGGCGTGCCTGCTCCTCGTTCTCCTCCTGCATGGCCTGCCACAGGCCCAGGCGCTGGTCACGGATGTGCGCCACCAGCCCCTTCGACGCCACGAACGCCCCCGTGGCGCCGGCAGCGACGCGCTCCACAATGGTCCGCGTGGAGTCCAGCAGCTCGGCCGCCGGCATGGCACGGCTGAACATGCCCTGCGCCACGGCCTCGGCACCCGAGATCAGGTCCGCCGTGTAAATCAGATCCAGCGTCCGGTGCATGCCCAGCCGCTCCGTGAAGTACCAGTGCCCGCCCGAATCCAGCGTGGCCCCCAGCTTGGCGAACGGCGAACCGAACTTGGCGTTCTCCGCCACGTACACCACGTCCGTGGCCAGCAGCAGCCCCAGCCCCACCCCCAGGCAGGCGCCCTGGGCCGCGGCGAACGTCGGCGCCGGGAACGCTGCCATCTTCTTCAGCAACGGCTCCACCAGCCCGCCCAGGTACGCTGCGGCGTCGTCACTCTCCGGGGTAACCCCGGCAATGTCCCGGCCCGCGCAAAAGGCCCGGCCCTCTCCCCTCAGCAGCAGCGCCCGCACCTCACCGCGCGAGGCGGCGGCAGCAGCGTCGTCGTACGCCTGGGTTAAATCCCGCAGCGCATGCTCATCCAGCGAGTTCAGCTTGTGCGGTGCGTCCAGAACGACCTCTGCAATGCCGTTGCTGATGGAAAGGGAAATCATGGGGCTCCTTCTTGTGAAAACGGTTTACACGTCGAAATCGACCGTGACTTCCTTGCTGGTGGGGTGGCTCTGGCAGGTCAGCACGTAGCCCTTGTCCAGCTCATCCTGCTCCAGCGCGTAGTTCTCGTCCATGGTCACGCTGCCCGTGACCACCTTGGCCCGGCAGGTGCCGCACACTCCCCCGGCGCACGCGAACGGCACGTCCGGGCGCACCCTCAGCGCCGCGTTCAGGATGGACTCGCGGGCGTGCGTGGGGCTGGCCACCTCGCCCTGCAGGCCGTCCAGCTTGAACGTGATCTTGTACGTCTCCTTGGACTCGTCCACCACCACGGGACGGCCGGCCTGGCCCTCCGGGCGGTCCGGCTTGCCCGACGTGAACAGCTCGAACCGGACGTTCTCCGGCTTCACCCCGCGCTCGGCCAGGGTGTCGCGGCACAGCTGTACCAGCTCGAACGGCCCGCACAGGAACCATTCATCCACATCGTCCGCGTGCAGGGCGGTACCCAGCAGCTGCTGCAGCTTCTCCGCATCAATCCGGCCGCTCAGCAGCGGCGCGATCCGCTGCTCCCGGGAGAGCACATGGTGGATGGCCAGCCGCTGCGGGTACTTGTCCTTCAGGTCCGCCAGCTCCTCCAGGAACATCACGTCCATGGCGGCCTTGTTGGCGTAGATCAAGTCGAACCGGGTGTCCCGGTTGGCGGCCAGCAGCGTCCGGGCGATCGCGATCACCGGGGTGATGCCGGACCCGGCGGCGATGGCCACGAAGTTCCCGGCCTCCCCCGCCAGCTCGTCCGGGTGGTTCATGGAGTTCATGACGTTCTGCTCCACGGCCACGCCGTCGCGGCCGTGCTTGGACACGAACGCGCCCATGGGGCTCATCACGTCCAGGGTGTCCCCGGCCTTCAGCTCGGCGTTGGCCCAGGTGGAGAACAGCCCGCCCAGGTCCTTCTTGATGGCCACCCGGATCTCGCTGGTGCCGTCCTCGAAGCTGCGCGGCTCGGCGCAGATGGAGTAGCTGCGGCGGATTTCCTTCGGCTCGCCGTCCTCATCCGGCAGCGTGGTGCGCAGGGCAACATACTGGCCGGGCAGGTAGTCGAACTTGCCGGCGAGTTCCGCGGGGACGTGGAAGCCGACCTCGATGGCGTCCTCGGTGAGCCGGCGCACCTCCTGCACGGTGAGGGTGTGGAAGGACGGACGACGGCGGCCGGTCACCTCAGCCTCTTCGGCGGCGGTCTGGCGGACAACAGGCATGGGGATTCCTTACAGGACTTTGAAGTAGTCGAACGGCTCTTTGCAGTCCTGGCACACATACAGCGCCTTGCAGGACGTGGAACCGAAGCGGGTGAGTTCCTTGGTGTTCAGGCTGTTGCACTGCGGGCACTTCACCGCCAGGCTCAGCCGGATGGGGCCGGAGTGGCCGCCGGCCTTGGAGTGGCCGCTGGGCGGGGCGATGCCGTACTCCTGCAGCTTCTGCTTGCCGGCCTCCGTCATCCAGTCCGTGGTCCACGCCGGCGCCAGGACCAGGTCCACGTGCACCTCCCCGTAGCCCTCCTTCTTGAAGGCCGCGTAAAGGTCGTCCCGGATGGCGTCCATGGCCGGGCAGCCCGAGTACGTGGGCGTGATGGTGACCGTGACGGTTCCGTCCTGTACGTCCACGTTGCGCAAAATCCCCAGGTCCGCGATGGTGAGCACCGGGATCTCCGGGTCCACCACCGTGGCGGCGATATCCCACGCATCCTGCTGCGGGGTGCGGGTGCGGGATTCGAAGTCCGAGATGTACATGGCAGTCACCAGCTCGCTCCGGGATGCTCGCGGGCCAGCACCTGCATCTCCGCGAGGATGTAGCCCAGGTGCTCCGAGTGCTTGCCGTACCGGCCGCCGCCAGGAGCTGCGGGCACGTCCGGAACCTCCAGCTCGGCCTCGGTGAGGACAGCGCTGACCAAGCGGTCAAAGTCGCCTTTAAGGCTGGAAGGCGCGACGGCGGCACCCGCCTGGGCGAGGCGCCGCGTCAGGTCATCGTCCTGGAACAGTTCGTTGACGTACGGCCACATGAGGCGCAGCCCGTGGATCATCCTCCTGCGGGATTCGTCCGTTCCGCCGGCCAGGCGCAGCACCCACTGGCTGCTGTGGTCCCGGTGGTAATCCACTTCCTTCACGGCCTTGGCGGCGATGGCTGCCAGGGTTGCGTCCGTGGATTCGGTGAGGCGGCGGTAGAGCTCGTACTGGTAGTAGCTCACCACGAACTGGCGGGCGATGGTGGCCGCAAAGTCACCGTTGGGCTGCTCGAACAGCTGGACACTCCGGAACTCGTGTTCGCGGCGGAAGTAGGCCAGCTCATCCTCGGACCTGGCCGAACCGTCGTCGTTAGGCATGCCGGCACCCGCATAGGTGAGGAAGCTGCGGGCATGGCCCAGCTGGTCCAGGGCGATGTTGCCCAGGGCAATGTCCTCCTCCAGCTCCGGTGCGCGCGAGATCCAGTGGCCCAGCCGCTGGGCGAGGATCAGGGCGTCATCGCCCAGCCGCAGCGCGTACTCGGCGACGTCCCCGCCGGGCTTCACCAGGCCGGTTTTGACCTCCAGCGCGATGTCCTCCGGGCGCAGGGCGTTGCCGGGGGTGATGCGTGTAGCACTTGCGCTGGCTTCGCTCACAGGTGCTTCACCCCTTCGCTCTTGGTGTAGTACGTGGCGTGCCGGTAGTCCTTGCCCTGCGGGGACTCGAAGAAGGAGCCCTTGGAATCGGGGTCGCTGGCCGCGATGGCATCCGCCGGGACCACCCAGATGGACACGCCCTCGTTCCGGCGGGTGTAGAGGTCGCGGGCGTTGCGGAGGGCCATGGCAGCATCCGGTGCGTGCAGGGACCCGGCATGGACGTGGCTCAGGCCGCGGCTGGACCGGACGAACACCTCCCAGAGGCCCCAGGCGTTTCCAGTGGACTCGGCGGTTGAATCGCTCATGCTGCGTGTTCCTTCTGCTGCTTTGCTGACTGTTTTGCTGCGTAAGCCGCCGCTGCCTCGCGGACCCAGGCGCCGTCGTCGTGCGCTGCCCTCCGCCGCTCAAGGCGCTGGGCGTTGCAGGGACCGCGGCCGGCCAGGACTTCGTGGAACTCGTCCCAGTCCAGCGGCCCGTGCTCCCACTTTTTGGTGTCCTCGTTGAAGCGGATCTGGCTGTCCGGGAGGGTGAGGCCCAAGACCTTGACCTGCTCCACCATCATGCCCACGAACCGGTTGCGGAGCTCGTCATTGCTGAACCGCTTGATGTTCCAGGCCATGGACTGCTTGGAGTTGGGCGAATCGTCGTCCGGCGGGCCGAACATCATCAGGGCCGGTGCGTACCAGCGGTTCACGGCGTCCTGGGCCATCTGCTTCTGCGCGGGCGTGCCGTTGGAGAGTTCCAGCAGGATCTCGAAGCCTTGGCGCTGGTGGAAGGACTCTTCCTTGCAGACGCGCACCATGGCGCGGCCGTAGGGGCCGTACGAGGCCCGGCACAGCGGGACCTGGTTGCAGATGGCTGCGCCGTCCACCAGCCAGCCGATGGCGCCCATGTCCGCCCAGGTGCGGGCCGGGTAGTTGAAGATGCTGGAGTAGCGGGCCTTGCCGGCGATGAGGTCGTCCATCATCTTGTCCCGGGACTGGCCAAGGGTCTCGGCGGCGCTGTAGAGGTAGAGCCCGTGCCCGGCCTCGTCCTGGACCTTGGCCATGAGGATGGCCTTGCGCTTCAGGCTGGGGGCGCGGGAGATCCAGTTGGCCTCCGGCTGCATGCCGATGATCTCGGAGTGGGCGTGCTGGGACACCTGGCGCAGGAGGGTCTTGCGGTACGCCGCCGGCATCCAGTCGCGGGGCTCGATCCGGGAGTCCTCGGCGATGATGCGGTCGAAGTGGGCCTGGCCCGCGGCGTCCGCTTCTTGGGTTAGCTCAGCCGGCACTGACTGCAAGTTCTGCGCTGCCATGGTTGCTCCTATGCAAAGACCTGTCGGGCGGCTCGGAATTATTTACCGACCGTTCGTTCAGGATATGCGGGCACGGCGGAACTCGTCAAGCGTGCAACCCCTCCCCCTGCGACGCCCGCTCACCTTCGACCGCTCTCCCACCAACGCCCGCTCACCTCCGACCGCTCTCCCACCAACGCCCGCTCACCTTCGACAGCTTCTCCCCCAACGCCCGCTCACCTTCGACAGCTTTCCCACCAACGCCCGCTCACTTTTTGCGCGTGGCGCTGTCTACAACTGCCGTCCAGGTCGTAGCCCGTCGAAAAGGTTTTACATTCTCCGGCAGGTCAAGCATTGGCTCTACCGAAGCAAGGATTCCGCTGGTTAGGACCTACTCCGGGCTGAGGTCAGGTGCCGGCCTTATTTCGGCAGGTCCCCTAATAGCGGGCGTGGAGCGACTAGACTCGGGCAGGTCGGCAGGTCGGCGGCGCCGCGTGACTACGGAGGACGTATGGTCAGACCTGCGAATTTTCTGAGAGTGCTTGTCGTCGACGATGATCCCGGGTCCCTGCTGGTCGCCCAGGCCGCCGTGGAACAGTCCGGGCATGAGTGCCTCACAGCTGCCGACGGCGATATCGCTTGGGATCTCTACCAGACGTGGCGCCCGCACGTTGTGGTCACGGACCTGCAGATGCCAGGCATGGATGGACTGAGTCTCTGCCGCGCAATCCGTGCCGCCGAGGAAGACGCGTATACGTACGTGGTGCTCGTGACATCCCACGGCTCCCGGGTGGATGTCCTCGCCGGCATGGAGGCAGGAGCCGATGATTACGTGACCAAACCCTTGGATCCTTTCCTCCTGCAAACCCGCCTGTTTGCAGCCCACCGGGTGACGGCCCTGCACGCCGACCTCGCTGATGCCTTGTGCGCCGCCACAGCCAGTAATGAGAGATTGGCCGCGTTCACCGGAAGGGTCAGCCACGACCTCCGCACCCCCTTGACTACAATCCTTGGATACGTGGAACTGGCGTCCATGGACCCTGAACCTGATCCAGCAGAGACCTCCGGCTACCTGGAAATAGCGGGATCGAGTGCTCGCAGGATGCTCTCCATGGTTGAGGAACTTCTCGCATTCGCCTCCATCGGTGGATCTTTGGAGAGGAAGCAGCTTTCTCTGGCAAAGTTGGTGGAAGAAGTCACCGTTGACTTAAGCCTCGGATTAGGTGCGGCGGGCGCGGTCATTGAGTGTGAGGACTTTGTCTTCGATGCTGACCAGGCACAGATGCGCACAGCGCTGCAAAATCTGATCCAGAACGCCGTCGCCTACGCCCGTCCCGAGGCTTGTCCGGTGATTCGTGTCCAAGGGAAGCGATCCATTGCCGGGGTTGTGGTGCAAGTGGTGGATAACGGTAAGGGAATCTCCGCGGGGGACCGCAGCCGGGTGGTAGAGCCGCTGGTGCGTCTGCACAGGGAAGGGGACCCGCCCGGGTCGGGGTTGGGGTTGGCTACGTGTGCCCGCATCGCGGCAGCGCACGCGGGGCGCCTGGAAATTTCCAGTAACCAGAGCGAAGGGACAACCGTGAGCCTGTTTCTCGGCGAGCCGGATTAGAGCGTTTGGCCCCGTCCCTCAGCCGTGCTGGGCCCCTGCGCCCCGACCGGGATTCTTGCCTACTGGCTGGTTCGGCCGGTGGATGCCTTACCGCCGTCGGCTCCGGCGGAACGGCCGGGTCCCAGGCACATGAAAAGGCGCTCGGTCTGAGCTGAGGGAGCTATATTTTCAGTGTGCGTCTCCGCCCAACTTCGGGCGGCCCGGGTCTCAAATTTTTGCGGGTGAGAGACGCCCTATTGGGAGGGCTTTACGTGTCTCAGAACGATCTCCTCGAATCACGACGGCCTATCGGCGGACGCATGGCCCGGATCGCTTGGCTCGTTGGGTCTACGGCCCTGATACTGGCGGCACTGGCGCTGTACTTTGTTTGGAACAATGGCACCGAGCCCGCGAGGGTGACTGGCGACGTGTTCATCCTTGCGTCTGCCCTGGTGGCTGGTATCAGTTGCGCCAGGGCCGCCCGGCGCGGTGAGAATTCGCGTGCGTGGTCCCTTCTGGCCTTGGCCGCGTTTACGTGGGCCGCGGGGCAGGCGCTCTGGACGTTCTTCGGTCTCACCAACAACAACACGTACCCGTTTCCTTCGATTGCCGACGCCTTCTTCCTGGCGTATTCCGTGCCTGCCGCCGCGGCGCTGTTCAGCTTCAAACGGCCAGCTGGGACTACCAGGGTGGGCTGGGTCAGGTCGGCGCTCGATGCCTCGGTGATCGCTGGGTCGGTCTTAGCGATCAGCTGGTACACCGCTCTCGGGCCAGCCTTGAGCTCGGACGGTGACGTCCTGACCGTGCTTGTCAGTGTTGCCTATCCGGCGGTGGACGTGGTGGTGACCTGTCTGGTGCTTGTTCTGGCCATGCGCCGGCAACCGGGTGAACGCCTCCCTTGGCTTTGTTTTGGCAGCGGGCTGCTCGCCCTGACCATCACGGACAGCACGTACGTCAGGCTGACATTCGACGGCGTTACGGGCGTCACGGGGTCCCCCCTTGCGTTGGGGTGGATCGGTGCGTTCCTCCTGATTGCGCTTGCACCTCTGGTCCCTTATGCGGAAAGGCCGCAGCCCGAGCGCAAGGCGTTCGCCCTGGCCCTGGAACTGCTCCCCTACGCCCCCATCCTGGTGGCGTTGGTTGTTGTTGCCGGCCCGCACGTTCAGGAACTCAGTACATTTCTCTTGGTGGTGGCCAGGATAACCGTTGTCCTCATCGTGATCCGCCAGGTGCTGATCGTCATTCAGAACATCACCCTGGCCACCGGTCTGGAAAAGGAAGTGGCCGCGCGGACTGCGGAGCTTGAGGGTTTGGGCGCCATTGTTAATTCCTCCACCGATGCCATCCTGAGCACCACGCCCGAGGGCGTCATCACCAGCTGGAATCCCGGGGCCGAGCGGCAGTACGGCTACTCCGCAGAAGAGGCCATCGGCCTCGCCGGGCGTATCCTCCTGCCCCCGGGCCGAGCTGACCGGATCCAGGAGATCTTTGGGCGGCTCCGGGACAGCGGCGACGCGATGAACTTTGAAACCGAACACGTCCGGAAAGACGGGACGGTCATCCCTGTGTCCGCGACCGTCTCACCGATCCAAAAAGACGGGAAACTACGCGGGATCGCGATCATCGCCAGGGACATCACTCTCCGCCGGGCCGCCGAGAACGAACTGAAAGCAGCGAAGGCAGCTGCCCTGGAAGCAAGCAGGCTCAAGTCCGAATTCCTGGCCACCATGAGCCACGAAATCCGCACGCCAATGAACGGCGTCGTGGGACTAACGGCCCTCCTGCTCGACACCCCGTTGGACGAAACTCAGAGGCAATACGCCGAAGGAGTCAAAGGGGCCGGTGAGTCGCTGCTGGCCTTGATCAATGACATCCTGGATTTTTCCAAACTCGAAGCAGGAAAAGTCGAACTGGACCTGCGGCCCTTCGATCCCCGGCTCCTGGTGGAGGACGTCGCGGGGCTGCTGGCAGAGCCGGCACAAGCCAAGGGGTTGGAGCTCATCGCCTACTGCGAGCACGGACTTCCCGGCAGACTGACCGGAGATTCAGGCAGGATCCGCCAGATCCTGTTGAACCTGGCGTCCAACGCTGTGAAGTTCACCGCGGCAGGAGAAGTCGCCATCCGGGTAACGGCCGAGACGCGTGACCGACGGCCCGGATGCGTCGCCACGATCTGTTTCGAAGTCCGCGACACAGGAATCGGAATCGAACCCGCACAGCACGCTCGGCTGTTCGAATCATTTTCCCAAGCCGACGCCTCAACCACCCGCCGATATGGCGGCACCGGGCTGGGGCTGGCGATCTGCAGCCGTCTGACCGAAGCCATGAACGGTGAGATCGGGATGAGAAGCGTGCCGGGCCAAGGAAGTACCTTCTGGTTCCGCATCCCATTACCGGTGGCACCACCGTCCACCAATCCCGTGCCGGCGGCCGATTTCCTCACAGGCATGCGTGCGTTGGTGGTGGACGACAACGCCACTAACCGTTTGGTCCTGGAATCGCAGTTGCGGGGCTGGCGGCTGAAACCGCACCCCGTGCCCGACGCCAACACGGCACTGGCCAGCGCCCGGGAAGCGGCAAAGCGGGGAGAACCCTTCGATCTTGCAGTCTTGGACCTCTGCATGCCCGGAACCAACGGCCTGGAACTGGCACGGGCCATCAAAGCCGACCCGGACCTGGCCAATATCGAACTGATCATGCTCACCTCGACCATGCAGATCAACGGCTCGGCGATCGCCGACGCCGGGGTCCGGGAATGGCTCATGAAACCGGTCCGCAGCTCCGAGTTCTACAATCGCCTGATCCGCCTGATGTCCACCAGCGGACAACTCCCGCCAGGTGAGAGGCTCGCCGGCATGACAAGTGCAGCTCTCCGGGAACAGACCGGCGCCGATACCTCCTACCGGCGGCAGGTCCGCGGCCGCCTCCTGGTGGTGGAGGACAACGACGTCAACCAGCTCGTGGCCCGATCGACCGTGGCGAAGTTCGGGTATGCCGTGGACGTAGTGGCCAATGGTGCCGAAGCTGTGGCCGCCGTCGAAACAATGCCGTATGACGCCGTCCTGATGGACTGCCACATGCCGGTAATGGACGGGTTCGAAGCCACCAGAATCATCCGGAGCCGTGAGGACGGCACCATTCGGCTTCCCATCATCGCCATGACTGCCGGTGCGCTCGACGGAGACCGGGAACGCTGCCTCGCCGCAGGCATGGATGATTACCTCGCCAAACCCGTCGACGTCAATGACCTCGAAATTATCCTGGCCCGGTGGGTCCGGGACCCCGCCACTCGTGTCCTTCCCGAGCAACCTCTTGCTGTCACCGGCGGTCTTACAACAGCCACTGGTGGGCATTCCAGGCAGGGACTCGATATGAGCCGGCTGGCGATTCTTCGTGATCTTGGACCCTCCGACGGGCTGGGCCTGTTGCCGGCGGCAGCAGAGGCTTTCCGGAACGATATCCCGGACCGGGTTGCCGCCCTGAACCGCGCGATCAACGACAACGACGGTCTAGCCCTGGCTCAGGCGGCACATGCACTCAAGGGTGCCGCGGCCAACATTGGTGCCACTACTGCCGCGGCACTGTGCGGCGAGCTGGAGGCCATGGGGTCGTCCGGAAATCACGCCCGGGCCGGGCAACTTGTCAGCCGACTCGAAGCGGAGCTAGCGAACGTAAATATCGAACTCGATCGGGCCCTGGACGGTGCCCAGTGAAAGTCCTGGTAGCGGATGACGATCCGGGCTCGCTCCTGGTCGCCAAGGCAGCCGTCGACCGATCCGGTCATGAATGCCTGACGGCGAGGGACGGCGACGAGGCGTGGGCCATGTTCCAGGAGCACCAGCCGGACGTCGTGGTCACAGACTGGATGATGCCCGGCCGGGACGGTCCCGCCTTGTGCCGTGCCATTCGGGAACGGCCGGCCGACCTGTACACCTACATCGTGCTCCTGACCTCGCAAGGATCCCGGGACGACGTCCTCGCCGGGCTCCAGGCCGGCGCGGACGACTACGTCACCAAGCCGCTGGACCCATTTGTCCTGCACACCCGGCTGCTCGTAGCGAAACGGGTCACCACCCTGCACGCCGACCTCGCCCACTATCGGAAGATCCTCACGCAGCAAGCCCGCACCGATCCTCTAACAGGCCTGAACAACAGGCTCAAGCTCACCGAAGACCTGACACAACTGCACGTCCGCAGCCGGCGCTACGAGGAGCAATACTGCATCGCCATGTGCGACGTCGACAATTTCAAAAGCTACAACGACATCTACGGACACCAGGCAGGCGACCAGGCCCTCCAGGCGGTCGGGGCCGCCCTCGCAACAACTGCACGCAACACCGACGGAGTGTACCGGTACGGCGGCGAGGAATTCCTGTTGATTTTTCCCAACCAGTCACCACACGGCGCCAAAGACATGCTGGAAAGGGCACTTCACGCTATCCGCGCCCTCAACATCACCCATTCCGGGGACCCGACAGGCCACCTGACACTCAGCGCAGGGATATCCGCCTTCACCCCTGGGCACCACCTTGACGCCGACACCGTATTGGGAGAGGCCGACGCGGCCCTCTATACCGCCAAGGCAACCGGCCGGAACCGGGTGGCCCTGGCACAGTGACCACGGCGCCCCGAAGTTGCGCCTCCAAACGCCGGCCCGCCATGCCGAGGGCCGGCGTCGTAATGGACGCTGGAACTCTGGTTTGCCGCTTATCCCCGGGCATATACTGTCCACGCCTCATGTGGCCCAAACAACATCGAAACATCTCACGGTCCGGCGTTTTCGACGCCGGCGACAGGCCCAGCGCGGGTGCGCGGCTTCCCGAATCGACAGACTAGGCCCGTCAGGACATTCCCGGCGGTGGCGACTTTGATGATGGATGATCATGAGACGGTTCCTGGCTCCGGTAATTGTTTTTGCGTTGACCTGCATGGTCTTCCCTGTCTTGGCACCAGGCGCCGCCCGGGCCGCAGCCGGACCGTGCGTCGGGGCGCCCCCGGCCGATGGGACCGTCTACGCAGAGACCAGGCAGTTCGTGGACACCCAGTCGTGGTGGATGCCGGACGTTGACCAGGCCAACAACTCCATCACCAATAACGGTCATGTGCACCTGGGGGCGTGCCTCCCCGAACGTGAAACCATCAGTTCGGGCAACGTCACCGTGAACGTCCGGGTGATCCTCCACGACAACCCCGGCACGGCCAATTACGTCTCGATGGTATTCATTACCTCCGACACGGAAGCTGTCGTGCAGAAGTGCTACCTGAGGGCCACTGCAGCAGACTTCACCTGCCCGGGCCCATCCAGCACCGGCGACGGCGACTTCGTGTGCGCGGGAACCTGCGAACGCTGGCTGACGTTCTCGCGCCCAATCACGGATTTCAACCGCTCAGGGCTGCAGGAGATCCATCTTCGCGCGTTTGTCCCGGAGCCGGACGGCAACGAAATGCGGACCAGCCTCAACTTTCAAACCGACATCCAAAACGGCAGGTCCCCGTCTGACGTTTCCAGGTACCCCTTCCTGCGCGGCAAGGGGTGGTACACCCACGCCGGATACTGTGAGTCGTCGGTCCGCAGCGTCCCCATTCCAGATGCTCCGGTGTCAGGCGTCTGGACGCCGGCAGTAGGTCTGACCACCCACCCGAACGCGTCACTTCCGGCGACGCACTCATTCATCTCCATCGACCCCGATTTCCACGCCATACCGGCAAACCGCGGAACCGTACTGTGGGATTCTGCCGGCCCCTACGGCCCTGAGCCCTTTGGGTCCGCTCCCATCTCGATCGACACCCGGACCCTGGCCAACGGCGTGCACAAACTGCATCTCAGAACGTCCTGCCGCGACAACACGCTGGGTTCGACAAACTCCGGGGTAACGGTCATACCCTTCACGGTGGCCAACTAGTCCGACGCCGCGGAAAGGAATCTGTGCGTCGCCGGCGGCTCCGGAGGGACCAATGTTCCCTGTTCATTGTCAGTGACGCGGAGCACAATTGGCCTTGCCTCACCACGAACGGAGCCAACCCATGTCCGAGCACACCAACCCCACCCCCAGCCACGCAGAGAGCCGGGTCCCCCTCCCTGGCTCCGAGCGCCCCACGGCGGCACGGATCCAGACCACCCTGGGTCCCGCCAACCCCGCCCACAGGATCGAGGTCACCGTGATCCTGCGCCGCCAGGAACCGCTGCCGGAGACCTCCACCGAGCCCGCCGAGTCCCTGACCCGCGAAGAACTGGCAGCCCGCCACGGCGCCTCCGACGCTGACCTGACCCTGGCCACCGAGACGTTCACCCGGCTCGGCGCCGACGTCGTCGAGGCCGACCCCGCCTCCCGCCGCATCCGCCTTGCCGGGACCGTGGAGGTTCTCAGCCGGATTTTCGGCACCAGCCTGGAGGAAGTCACCAGCAGCGGCCCGCACGGCCACGACGTCACCCACCGGCACAGGACCGGTGGACTGGAGATCCCCGCGGAGCTGGACGGCGTTGTCACCGCAGTCCTGGGCCTTGATGACCGCCCCCAGGCCCGCGCCCAGTTCCATGCCATTCCACTGGCGGCATCCGGGACCAGCTATACACCGCCCGAGCTCGCCCGGATCTACAACTTCCCCGCCGGCGGCGGCGCCGGCCAGACCGTGGCCATCATCGAACTCGGCGGCGGCTTCGCCCAATCGGACCTGGACGCCTACTTCGCCGAACTGGGCATCACCGGGCCCACAGTGCGGGCAGTGGGAGTCGACGGCGCCGCGAACCATCCCGGACAGGACCCCACGGGCGCGGACGGCGAAGTCCTCCTCGACATCGAGGTGGTGGGCGCCCTGGTGCCCCAGGCGGACATTCCGGTCTACTTCGCCCCCAACACCGACGCCGGCTTCCTCGACGCCATCATCAACGCATCCCACGCAACCCCGGCACCCACGTCCATCAGCATCAGCTGGGGCCAAAGCGAGGACGACTGGACCGCCCAGGCCCGGACAGCATTCGACCAGGCCCTGGCCGATGCCTCGGCACTTGGCGTGACCGTCACCGCCGCCGCAGGGGACAACGGCAGCGCAGACGGCGCCACCGACGGCAAGGACCACGCCGATTTTCCCGCTTCCAGCCCCCATGTGCTGGCGTGCGGCGGAACCCGCCTTGACGCCGACCCCGCCACGGGAACCATCACATCCGAAACTGTCTGGAATGACGGGCCGCACTCCGCCACCGGAGGCGGCTACAGCGACACCTTCCCGGCGCCCACCTGGCAGTCCGGCCAGTCCACGCACCATGGCGGCCACCACCCCGCCGGCCGAAAAGGCCGTGGAGTGCCGGACGTCAGCGGCGTCGCGGACCCCCAAACGGGCTACAAAGTGCGGGTTGACGGCAAAGACATGGTCATCGGCGGAACCAGCGCAGTGGCACCGCTCTGGGCCGCACTCATCGCACTCCTGGCGCAGTCGACCAGCCGCACGTTCGGGCAGATCCAGCCGCTGCTGTACAGCAACAAGGCTGCCTTCCGCGATATCACCACGGGAAACAACGGTACCTACACGGCCGCCGCCGGTTGGGACCCCTGCACCGGCCTCGGCAGCCCCGACGGAACCGCGCTCCTGACCGCGATCACCTCCGGCGGGTGACCTGACGGGAAGCTGCGTCTTCCGCGGTCCCGCTGCGGTCACGTTTCTTAAGCCTTTCTTAGGAACCCTGGGGAAGGATCGAAACAGAGACCACGGACAGACCCCTGTCCGCCGCAGGACCACCCCGGAGGATTCGTGAACGAACCAACCCGTGCCCACAAAACGACAGTCAAGCCTGGCACCACCGCCGCGGCCCGCGCAGACTTCCCCGTGCTCCCCCGGGCCCGGCACTGGCTGCTGCTGGGCGCGCTTCTGTGCGCCGTCGTCGTCGCCCTGGGTTTCACGGTGCAGCTCCTGCCCGGCGACACCGCCGCCGAACTGAACGTGGACCAGGACCTCAGCCAGCACCACGTTGCCGTGCTGACCGCGGTCGCGATGGCAATCAACCTCCTGTTCGGCCCGGTGGCGGGCCTGGGCCTCATTGCCGTTATCGCGGTCCTGGTGCTGCTGGTGCGCCGCGACCTGGCCAGGGCTGTTGCCTTCGGCCTGGTGGCGTGCTCGGGCTGGGTGGCCAGCGAAGTCTTCAAGCTGATCGTCGCCCGGCAGCGGCCCAACCCGGCGCTCCTGTTCGACCCGCTGGCGCCGGAGACCGGCTCCAACAGCTTCCCCAGCGGCCACGTCAGCTTCGCCGTCGCCCTGGCCTTCGCCCTGTACTTCCTGTCCCGGGGCACCCGCTGGTCCAAGCTGGTGGCCGCGGCCGGCGCCGTCATGGCCGTGACCGTGGCGTGGTCCCGGCTGTACATCGGCGTGCACTACCCCACCGACGTGGTGGCCTCATTCCTGGCCGCGAGCGCAGCCTTCGTACTGCTCGCCGGGCTCTGGAACCGCTACGCTCCCCGGCTCTTCGACCGCCTGCCCGCCTCGCTCACCGCACCGTCCAGCCGACGCTAAGGAATCCCATGCACAGCTTCCTCACCCCTGACCTGGTCTCCGCCATGGCCACCACTGGATCGTCTTCCCTGCTGGACCCCGCCGGCCTGCTGAGCGGCCTGGGTCCTGCGGCCCTGGGCGTGATCGCCGGGATGGTCTTCATCGAATCCGGCGTCCTCTTCCCGTTCCTGCCCGGGGATTCGCTGCTCTTCACCGCCGGGCTCCTTCACCAGCAGCTGCAGCTGGCGCTCCCCGTCCTGATCGGTGTGATCACGGCCGCCGCCATCGCCGGCGACCAGGTGGGCTACCTGCTGGGCCGGAAGTTCGGCCGGCGCTGGTTCAAGGATGACGCCAAGGTCCTGAAAACAGCACACCTCACAGCAACCGAGGACTTCTTCCGCCGGCACGGTGGCGCCGCCGTGGTCCTGGCCCGCTTCGTCCCCATCATCAGGACGTTTGCCCCGCTGACCGCCGGCACCGCCCGCTACGGGTACAAGGCCTTCACGCTGTGGAACATTGTGGGAGCCGCCGCTTGGGCCACGTCCGTGACGCTCCTGGGCACCTGGCTGGGCCACTACGAAATCATCGCCAAGAACATCGACGTCATCGCCGTGCTCATGGTCCTGGTGTCCGTGGTGCCCTGGGCCGTGGAATACCTCAAGCGCCGCCGCGCCAACCGCCGAGCCGCCGCAGCGCGTACCGCAGAGTACGACGACGACGCTTCCGCGGGTGCCCCGCCGCACCTCGACACGGTGGGCAGCACCGCCCGGCAGGACGTATTCACGGAAGAATAGGCCGCATGACCACCCCGGACCGGCCCTCCCTGCTGCTCGCCGAGGACGACCCCGCGCTGGGTCCACTGATCGCGGAGCTGCTGGAACCGGACTACCGGATCCGGCTCGCCGCCACCGGCCAGGAAGCCCTCCATCTGGGCCTGACGCAACCCTGGGACGTGATGGTGATCGACCGCGGCCTTCCCGTCATGGACGGACTGGCCGTCATCGCGGCGCTGCGGGCCAAAGGCATCGCTACCCCCATCCTGATCCTCACCGCACTGGGTGAGACCGACGAGAAGGTCCGCGGGCTGGACACCGGCGCCAACGACTACATGACCAAACCGTTCGACGCCGGCGAGCTGGCGGCGCGACTGCGCGCACTGACGCGCACGTTCGCTCCGGCCGCGGGCCCGGTGGGCATCGGCAGCTGGGACTTCGATCCGGCGTCGCGCGCTGTCCGTTCCGCCTACGGCGAGGTGGTCACGCTGACCGCCAAGGAAGCCGAACTCCTGGCGGCTCTGGCAGCCGAACCCGCCAGGGTGTTCACCCGCGACGACCTGCTGGCCGCGCACTTCCAGTCCACGGACCAGCCCGGCGTCATCGACACCTACGTCCACCACCTGCGCCGCAAGATCTCCCGGACCGTCATCCGCACCGTCCACGGCGTGGGCTACCAGATCGGCGACCCCTCATGACCTCTTCCTCCTCCGGTATTGGCTCCTCCGGTATTGGCTCTGGTTCCCTGGACACTGGCTCTGGCTCCGAGGACGCGGACCGGGACACCCTCCGCCGCGCGTCGCTGAAGGTGGCACTCCGGATCAGCGCGGGCGTGGCCGTCCTGGTACTGGTGCTGCTCGCCGCCGCCACCGCGTTCCTCATGAACAAGCTGGCCCACCCCACCCCGCCCGGTTCCACTGCCGGCAAGGCCTACACCTACCTGGACTCGAAGGACCTGATCGAGGGCATGATCCTGGCCGGGCTGGCGGGCATCGTGCTGGCCGGCGTGGTGGGGTGGATCAGCGCCCGCAGTGCCATTCGGCCGCTGGGCGACGCCCTGGCCCGGCAGCGGCGGTTCGTCCAGGACGCCAGCCACGAACTCCGCACCCCTCTGGCGATCCTTGATACCCGCATCCAGCTCGCGCAGCGCAAGGCCGAGCCAGGGTCAGAACCCGCACAGGCATTGGCGAAGATCCGGGAAGACACGGCCACGCTGACGGGCATCGTCAACGAACTCCTCCTGGCAGCGACCGGCTCCCCCGGTAGATCCCCCGGAGCGCCCGCGGATGCCGTCCCGGAGCCGGTGGACGTGGCCGCGGTTGCCCGGTCTGCCGCCGAAAGCCTCCAGGACCTTGCCCGCCAACAGGGCGTCCAGGTGGATTTCTCCGGTGCCGGCGCGGCGCGTGCAAGCGTGGACCAGGGGTCGCTGCGGCGCGCAGTGCTGGCCCTGGCCGATAACGCCCTGGCCCACACCCCGGCCGGCGGAAGCATCACCATCAGCACCAGTGTTGAGGGGTCCCGGGCCGTGGTCCTGGTGGCAGACACCGGCTCCGGGATCACGGGGGTGGACCCGGACCGCATCTTCGACCGGTTCGTCCGCGCTCCGGGGGTGAACGGGTCTCGGGGCAGGCGGAGTTTCGGGATCGGCCTGGCCCTGGTCCGCGACATCGCCACCGCGGCCGGCGGCACTGTGGACGTACTCCGCACCGGACCCGCCGGGACCACCATGCGGCTCGCACTCCCCCTGGCGCGGGAATAGGGGCCCGCAGGCACGGGGGTAAAGTTGGCTCCCCTGCGGGGCTGAAAGGCAACTGAAACGAACGGGCTGAGAGCACGCAGTCAGGGTCTTGACCGTGCACTTGTTTTTTGCAAGTATCGAGGTTATCCACTCCATCTTGGGAAAAGAGACCGTGATGACCGCAATGTTCGTAAACCTGCCGGTGACAGACCTGGAACGCGCCAAGGCGTTCTACACGGCGGTGGGTTTCACCATCAACCCGCTGTTCACCGACCACAACGCCGCGTGCGTAGTGGTGGAGGAAGACCACAGCTATTTCATGCTCCTGGTCCGCGAGTACTTCCAAACCTTCAGCGACCGGCCCATCGGTGACCCTGCCGCGACCGTATCGGCGACGACCGCCATCTTCCTGGACAGCCGGGAAGCAGTGGACGCCAGCGTTGCCAGTGGTTTGGCAGCCGGCGGAACCGAGGCCCAGCCCGCATCCGATTACGGCTTCATGTACCAGCGCCAGCTGACCGACCCGGACGGCAACATCCTGGAGTTTGGCTACATGGAAGCCGCCGCCGCCGAACAGGGCCCGGAAGCCTTCATGAACCAGCAGGCCTGAGGTTCATGGCCGCACGCGATTACGGACAATACTCGGGCATCACGCGGGCCATGGAGATTGTCGGCGAACGGTGGGCCCTGCTGATCGTCCGCGACCTGCTCGTTGGGCCGCGACGCTACGGTGAGCTCGCCGAGGGCCTGCCGCGGATCCCGAGCAACATCCTGGCCGCGCGGCTCAAAGAACTGCAGGCGGCCGGGGTGATCCGCCGTGCGCCACGCTCACGGGTCATCGTCTACGAGCTGACGCCGTACGGGCGGGAGCTCGAACCGGTGATCCTTGCGCTCGGCGCCTGGGGCTTCAAGGCCATGGGCGATGCCCGCGAGGACCAAGCCATCAGCCCCGATTCGATGACCATGGACCTGCGCACCGCGTTTCGGCCGGACGTGGCGGCCGCCCTGCCCGCTACCGCCTACGCCGCGCACTTTGGTTCCGCCGACCTCCTGATCAGGGTCAAGGGTCCCACCCTGGACGTCACACGGGGTGACGGGGCGGCGGACCTCACCTTTGCCACCGGGCCGGATATCCGGCTGCTCATCTCCGGCGACATGGCACCGGACCGAGCAATTGAGAGCGGGGTGATCCGGGTGCTGAGTGGGCCGGGAGACCTCCTTTACCGCTTTGCGGACACCTTCCACCTGGCGGCTTGACAGGAAGATCGCCGCCGCGTTTCGAAGTCGTCCGCAACTAAGAAAGCAAGATTTACAATCACGGTATGACGGCCACAGTCAGCCTACGCACCGTTCACCACCGCAAACTGGCCGTCGTCCGGCGCGAGATCGCGCCGAACGACGTTGGCTCGGCATGGGGACCAGCGGTGGGCAAGGTCTGGGACTTCATTCGAACCCAGCCGGGCTTGTGGACGGGGGGCCACAACATCTTCGTCTACCACCACTCGAACGAGCCCGGGCCCATTCTGTGCGAATTCGGCGTCGAAGTCACGCGCACCTTTGAAACGGCAGGCGACGTATACGCGACCGAAACGCCCGCGGGCCAGGCCGCTGTAGCAGTACACCGAGGGCCGTACGACCGCATGAACGAGGCATACATCGCGATAGACGATTGGATTGCGGTGAATCGAAGAGAGGCTGCCGGACACTCCTGGGAGATCTACGGAGATCCGACGCCGGATCCAGCCGACACCGAGACGACAGTCGTGCGCCTCCTAAAGTAAAAATCACTCCGCAGCATCAGCAGCCACGCGGCTCAGAACAGGCTGCCCAGCGCAAGGCCGCCGGCAGCAGCGGCCACCGCGGCCACGGCCGTGCCGATGCCGTTGAGCAGGGCGAGCCCGGTGCGGCGGGACTGGATGAGCCTGACGGTTTCGAAGCTTGCCGTGCTGAACGTGGTGTAACCGCCCAGGAAACCGGTGCCGGCGATGGCCTGAAGTTCGGCAGGGGCGGCGTGCACGATCACGGCGCCGGCGAGCAGGCCCAGCAGGAACGAGCCTGTGACGTTGATGGTGATGGTTCCCACCGGCAAGGCGGTGCGGGCCCGGGACCGTACCAGGCCGTCCACGACGAACCGGGTGGCCGACCCGAGGCCGCCGGCGACGCCGACCAGGATGATGATGGCGACGCTCACCGGTTCTCCTTCCGATTTTCCCGGCGATCGGTGGCCCGTGCGTGGTGGCCTGCCGCCAGTCGGATTCCCGCCACGGTGGCAGCGGCTCCCGCCACCACGCTGACCCCCACATAGAGCAGCGCGTCAGTGACGCGGCCGGCCCCGAACAGGGTGTTCGTTTCCAGGGCCAGCGTGCTGTACGTGGTGAAGGCGCCCATGAAGCCGGTGCCGACGAACAGCCGGATCAGCCGAAGCCGCCCCGCGTCCGGGCCCCGCCGCACCAGGGCCTCCAGCAGGAGGCCGAGCAGGAACGCCCCGGAAAGGTTGATGGCCAGGGTGGGGACCGGCCAGCCACCCGGCGCAGGCAGGATGCTGCCCAGTCCATAGCGGGCCAGGGCGCCCAGGATGCCGCCGGCGACGACCACCAGCAGGAACCCGGGATGCAGGTGCACCGGCCGGTGGGGGCGCGCCGCACCGAGCGTCCCCTGGTCCGCTGCAGCCTCCCGGCCGCCGCCCTCCGGACGCCGGGCCCCGTCGTCGTACCCTGCCTTGTCCGCGGTGCCCGCCTGGGCCTGGGCCTCGGGGACAGGCTGTTCCATCAGCGGCCCGCCTTGGGCTGGTGCCTGTGCGGCGCAAGCGGCACCACCAGGACGGGCCGGTGCTGGCGGTGGGTGAGGTGCACCGCCACGGATCCCACCAGCAGTTCCTCAAGCCGCGCCCCGAGCCCGCGCTCGCGGGTGCCCACCACAATGAGGGACGCATCGGCAGACTCCGCCAGGCGTCCCAACGCCCGGGCCGGGTCACCGGCAAGGGTCACGAAGGACCAGTCGATCCCGGTTCCGTCGAAGGCCGCACGGAGGTCCGCTGCGATGGTGGCACTGATTCCTTCGATGTCGTCATCAACCCCGTCCGGGTCGATCGGCCGCGCCTCCACCCTGCCGTCCGGCTCCTCGGCAAGGTAGGTGGTGACGTCCACGTACGCGCAGACCAGCTTCACGCCGAGGCTGAACGCCAGTTCGGCGGCACGGTGCGCGACGGCAAGCGGCTGGCCCGGCACGACGCCCATCAGCACCGGCCCGCTGATCTGCCGCGGGACGTACGGCGTGGGGCTGGATTGTTTCGCTGCGTCAGTCATGTGTTCTCCTGTCAGATCCGGATTCTACTGCGCGGCCGGACCTCCAGGAGAAACGTGCAACAAATGCCCCGCGCCGCGATCCCGCCACGTCGACCAGGTGGCCGCCCGGTCAGGCTTGGAGGACCACCGACTTGGCGGCAGCGGATTCCTCAATGGCTGCGAGCACTCGCTGGACCTGCAGTCCGTCCTCGAACGACGGCGACGGCGGCGTACCGTCACGGACGGCCACGAGCAGATCGTTGATCTGGTGGGTGAAGGTGTGCTCCCAGCCGATCACGTGGCCTTGCGGCCACCACGCACTGATGTGGGGATGCTCCGGCTCCGTGACCACGATCCGCCGGAAGCCCTGTTCCGCCGCGGGGGCGGTCGCGTCGAGGAACTCAAGCTCGTTGAGCCGCTCAAGGTCGAAGGCGAGAGAACCGGACGACCCGTACACCTCAATCCGCAGCGAGTTCTTTCGGCCCGTTGCCACCCTGGAAGCCTCCACCGACGCAACGGCCCCGCCGGCAAGCGTAAGGGTGGCCCAAACAGCGTCGTCCACCGTGACTTCCTCGAGTCCGTCCGGACCGGGGCGGTGTCCGATGAAGGTATGCAGGCGCCCTGAGGCTTCTGTGACGGTGTCGCCCAGAAGGTACTGGACCTGGTCGATTGCGTGCGAAGCGATATCGCCCAGCGCCCCGGAACCTGCCGTCTCCTGCCGAAGCCGCCAGCTCATCGGGGCGCTTGCGTCCGCCAGCCAGTCCTGCAGATACGACGCGCGGATCTGCAGGACCGTGCCGAGCCGGCCGCCGGCGATAAGCTGCCGGGCGTACGCGAGGGCTGGAACGCGCCGGTAATTGAACCCGACCATGGATTGCACTCCCCGTTCCCGGGCCCCTGTGCGGCGGCAACCATGGCTTCGGACTCAGCGAGCGTATTCGAGAGCGGCTTCTCCACCAGCACGTGCTTCCCGGCCTCGAGGGCTGCGATCGCGATCTCTGCGTGCAGCCACCCAGGCGCGCAGATGTCCACGATGTCCACATCGTCACGTTCGATGACCTGGCGCCATTCCGTCGCCGATTCGGCCCAACCGTAGCGTGCCGCCGACTCCGAGACCTGGGCGGTGTCCCTGCCGACCAGAACGCGTTGCTCGATGGCAGGGACGTCGAAGTAGGCTCCAACGTTGCGCCAGGCGTGTGAGTGCGCCTTACCCATGAAGGCATACCCGATGGCAGCGACACCCAGTGGACGGCTCATCGGAGCGCCACCTCGTGCGTCACCGGCGTCGAGGCCCGGAGCTGCTCCGATCCGCTGCGGTCTTCGTACCGTGTCCTGGGCTGGTTACGCACTTCCGGGGCAGCCCGGGTCACGTCCGGCTGGGCGGCCCAGCCGACTGCGTTGGCGATGACGCGCCGGATTTGCGGGTGGTGATAGACGGGGTATTCCTGGTCGCCGGGACTGAAGTAGAAGATTCTGCCCTTGCCCCGGGTGAAAGTCACTCCCGAGCGGAAGACCTCGCCCCCTGCGAACGAGCTGATGAAGATCAGGTCGTCCGGGTCCGGAATATCGAAGAGCTCCCCGTACATTTCCTGCTCCGGGATGACTATGGGGCTCTCCACGCCGTCAGCGATGGGGTGCGATGGTTTCACCGTCCATATGAGTTCCTGCTCGCCCTCATTACGCCATGCGAGAGAGCAGGTGGTGCCCAGGAGGCGGGTGAAGATCTTGGCGAAGTGCCCCGAGTGCAGCACGATCAGTCCCATGCCACCGAGGACGTGCCGCTGGACACGATCCACCACGTGGTCACTGACTTCGGCGTGTGCCTTGTGCCCCCACCACAGCAGCACATCGGTCCCCGCCAGGGCCTCCTCCGAGAGGCCGTAGTCATTATTTGTCTGCAGCGTGGCCGTTGAGATGTCCGCGTCGGGCAGCGCTTCACGGAGACCGGCTGCGATTGCTCCGTGGATGCCATCGGGATAGATGCGTCCGATGTGTGCGGGATCGTTGAGCGCCTCGTGGACTCCCTCGTTCCAGACAAGGACGTTGAGTTTGCCGGCACTGTTCACAGCTGGACCTCCTTGCCTTCGCGGGCTGACCGGTAGCAGGCATCGATGATTTCAGCCCGGTTCAGGGCCAGCGAGCCGTCGTGGTGGCCCCAGACGGTTTCGCCGGCACGGACTGTCGCTATGAATTCCTCGACGACGGTCTGGTGGCCCAGCCCGGGCCGGGCTTCGGGCATGTAGTCGGCGTTCTGCCCGTCTTTGTCGGTAAAGATCCGGAGCTCGCCGACAGGGGCCGATGGCGATCCTTTGGCTTTCAGTTCCGCTCCCCCGTCCGTGCCGTAGACCATGAAGTCGAGCAGGTCATCTTTCTCTCGGTAACTGGCCCACCCTGCCTCAATGAGGAGGGTGGCACCTCCCTCAAGCCTGAGGAACGCCGAGGCGAAGTCTTCGACTTCGAAAGCGTGCTCGTCGTTCATCGGCGAGAAGCGGGCGCTTCCTCCGCGGCCCCGGGGGCCGAGCTCGGCATGGACCGTGGCCGAGACACTGAGGACTTTCGGCTCGCCCAGCAGGTGGAGCGAGTAGTCGAGGACGTGGACGCCGATGTCGGCCATCGGCCCGCCGCCGGAGAGATCGGGGTTGGTGAACCAGCTCCCGAGCCGTGGGATGCCCGTGCGCCGCAACCACGACGCCTTGGCGTAGTAGGGGCGGCCAAGGCCGCCGTGGTCGATGATCGACTTGAGTGTCTGGATGTCGCCGCGTCGACGGTGATTGAACGCGACATCAAGAACCCTGCCCGACTTTCGGGCAGCGGCGACCATGGTGCGTCCCTCTTCTGCGGTCCGGGCGAGCGGCTTCTCGCTCAGGACATGGATCCCGCGTTCAAGGGCCGCCACGGCAATTGGGGCATGCAGGAAGGTCGGAACGGCCACACTGATGGCGTCCAGGTCTTGACGCTCCAGCATGTCTTCCCAGCGGGAGAAGGCTTGAGGGATGGCGTATTCGGCCTGAAGGGAGCGAAGGAGCTCTTCTTCCATCCCGGCGACGGCGACGAGTTCGACGCCGGGAATGCTGCCGTACGCCTTCAGATGCTGATGGCCGGCCCAGCCGATGCCGACGACGCCGACCTTAAGGGTTGGTTCTTGGGACTGCTCGGGGTTCACGAAGTTGTTCCTATCTGGAGGTGATGGAGATTGGGGGTGTGAGGGTTGCGCCTGTAACGGTTCAGCCTTTGACGGCACCGGCGGTCATCCCGGCGACAATCCGCTTTTGGCAGATCAGGACAAGGACGACGAGGGGAATGGTGACGATGACGGAAGCTGCGCTGATTCGGCCAAGCGGTACGTCGAATTCGCTCATGCCGTTGAAGAAGGCGATCGCCACCGGTACGGGCCGGGCAGCCGGCGAACTCGTCAGGGTAACGGCCAGAAGAAACTCGTTCCAGACCGAGATGAAGACAAGGATCGCCGTGGTGGCCAAGCCGGGGACGGCCAGCGGAAGGATGACCCTTCGGAACGCCTGAAACGGTGTCGCCCCGTCAACATAGGCCGATTCTTCAAGTTCCCGGGGAATGTCCCGGAAGAAAGAAGTCAGCGTGTAGATGGCCAGCGGCAGGGCAAAGGTGAGTTTGGGAATGATGAGCCCGATCAGGGTGTCGTAAAGGCCGATCTCGCGCCAGATGGCGAATAACGGCGCAGCGATCGCGATGGCAGGGAACGTTGTGACCGAGAGGATCAAGGTCAGGATGAGGGCCTTCCGGCGCATCCTGAGGCGCGCCAGGGCATAAGCGGCGAATGAGGCGAAAACGAGCGCGATCACGGTCGTAACGACGGCGATAATCACCGAGTTTCGCATCGCCAGCAGGAAGTCACCGTTGCCGAATACAGCCAGGTAGTTATCGAAGGTCGGCTGGCTCGGGAACAGCTCCCCTTTACCCAGGCTTGTGCCCTTCTTCAACGACGTGCTGACCAGCCAGTAGAAGGGCACGAGCGAGAAGCCCATGACGACAACAACGAAAACCCAAACCAGCGGGTGAAGGCGCGTCTTGCTGCGGCGCGGCCTGGCGGTACCGGTAGCCTCGGCACTCCCAGCGGAGGGAGGGGCGGCCGTCAGGGTGCTCATCCGTGGTCCTCCCGTGCGATGTCGCGGATGTTCCCGCCCCCGAAGCGGATGTAAACGGCGGAAACGACCATGACCGTCAGGAACGTAAGGATCGAAAGCGCCGAGCCCTGCCCAACGAGCCGGTTTTCATTCAGCTGGCTGTACGCCAGCATGGACATGGATTGGGTACCGTTCGCCCCGTGCGTGAGTACGAACGGCAGGTCGAAGATCCTCAAGGCATCAAGCGTCCGGAAGATCGCGGCCAGGACAACGGCGGGACGCAGCAGGGGCAGGGTCACGTATGCGAACGTTTTCCAGCGGCCGGCACCATCAAGCTCGGCAGCCTCATACGTTTCCTGGCTTATGGCCTGCAGGCCGGCCAGGATAATCAGTGCCGCGAAGGGCGCGGTCTTCCACACATCTGCCATGACGATCACGGCCATCGCGTAGCCCTGTTCCCCGAGCCAGACCACGCCCGCGCCGGGCAGATGGAGGGCAGCGAGGATCTGGGGCACGAAGCCGGTCGTCGGATCAAACATGGTCTGCCACGTAATGGCGCTCACGACCGTGATGATCGCATAGGGCACCAGGACGACCGTGCGGAGCACCGCGCGGCCGCGGAACGCTAGATTGAGCAGCACCGCCATGCCTGTGCCGACAACGATCTCCAGCGAAACAGAGCAGGCCGCGAACAGGAAGGTCTGGCCGAATGCCTTCCACCAATCCTGGCCGGTGAGCGCCTCCACGTAGTTGCCCAGGCCGACAAACCGGGACAAGCCTGCCTGCAGGAGGCTGTATTGGTTGAGCGAGAGCCAAATTGCGTAGCAGATGGGGACGGCCGCCACGAGGGCCATCAGAATGAGCGCGGGGGCGGTCATCATGGCGGCAAGCCCGCGCTCTGCACGGTCCCGCATTTTGCGGGGCGGGTCGGGGATGAGGGTGCGAATGACAGACATCAGAAGCTGGCCTGGGCGGTCTTGATCTGGTCAGCCATGCTCTTCACGGCGTCCTCGGTGCTCGAAGTGCCCGAGAGGACGGCGTAGACGTTCTTGTTGATGGCCGCCGAGATCTGCGCGTAGACCGGGGAGACGGGCCTGGGCTTGGCTCCCTTGACAGAGACCAGGAGTTCCTTGGCGAACGGCATCTTCGCGAGGACCTCCGGGGCAGAGTAGGCCGCCTCCCCTGCCGGGGCCTGCGAGTAGTCCATGGCGACGTGTTTTTGCCACTCGGGCGAGGACTCGAAGTTCACGAACGCGACGCCGGCTCCCGGGTTTGATGCATAGGCCGACAGCGCCAAGTTCCACCCGCCGAGCACCCCGCTGCCATTGGACTTGCCGTCGAAGGACGGCAGCGGCGCCACCCCGAAAGTGTCCTTCAGCGGCGTGGCGTTCAGCTGACCGTAAACGTTCGGCCAGTTGCGTTCGTATCCGAATTTGCCCGACTCATACGCCAGGCGCGTGGCATTTTCGTCGTATGTCAGCACAGCACGGTCGGCAGAACCGTTCTTGATGCCCTGGGCCATGAAGTCCAGGACCTTGCGGGTCTCCGGCGAATCGACCTTGACGTTTCCCTGGTCATCAATGACATCGCCCCCGGCGCTGTAAAGGAGCTCAAGGAAGTTTACTGTCAGGCCCTCGTATTGCTTGGCCTGATAGACCACGCCATTGCCCGGGGACTTCGCCGCTTCGGTGTAGAGCTGCTGCCAGGTCTCGGGCTTGGACACCTTGTCTTTCGCATAGTAAATCAGGCCTGCATTCGTGTAGAACGGGGTGGCCCACGACTTGCCCTTGTACTGCGTGGTTGCCACCGTCGACGAAATCAGGGTGTCTTTGACGGCGTCGGTGACCTTCGTCATGTCCTGAAGCCAGCCCTGCGACGCGAACTCCGGAGTCCAGGTGACATCTGTCAGGTAAAGGTCGCACTCGCTCGACTTGGCTTGAAGCCGCTGCACAGCCTGGGTGCGGCTCTCATCCGTGGTGGCACCGAGGACCGTGTACTTCGCGGTGATTCCAGGGTTCGCCTTCATGAACGCGTCAATCGTGCCCTTATACAGGCCGACCGAGTCCCGCCCCCCGCAGATAGACAGACTCCCGGCGGCTCCCTTTGCCGATGCCGGATCCACCACGGGGGCGCTGGGGCCGGCCGCTGGTGCCGCCGTGCCGCCGCATCCGCTCAGGCCGAGGGCGAGCGCTCCTGCGGCCGCAATGACGCCGGCGATCTGCTTTCGGCGCAGCCGCCGCCGGCCAACGCGATGCGAACCGTCGGGTGATGAAGGTGAAGAAAGGTCAGTGTCCACAGATTGCTCCTTGGAAAATCAAGTGCCTCGCGGCACGTGGGAATTGCATGCTGAATCGATTCGGCAACATCGCCGAATCGACCCTTTGCAGATAAGAAGGGAATTGGTGCCGGAGCCGGACTTAGGTGTTGCCGGATCGATTCAGCACCGGGTTGATCGTGTCAGGTGACATGGATCACTGTCAAGCATTTACGGCAACGGCGCTTCGTGGCACCCGCACGATTCTCTGACCACGAGTTCCGGCGCAAACACACGCTCCGAGACTCCTGCAGACGGCTCCGCGATCTCTTCGAGGAGGAGTTCGGCCGCTGCGCGCCCCAGCATTTCCGGGTGGGTCGCCACAGATGTGAGGGGAGGCTCCCAGAGCGCGGCGGTCCGGACGTCGTCGTAGCCGATAATCCGCACCTCGGAGGCCCGCCCGGCCATGCGCAGCGCTCGATAGACACCGAACGCAACTCCATCGCTCTGGCAGATGATTGCTTCCGGGAGTTGGCCTCGGCCAAGAAGGTGTTGCCCTGCCTCAAGACCGCCTTCACCGTTGGAAGGGCTCTCCACCTCAATGAGTAGTCCCGGATCCATGCCCGCATCCGCGAGTGCCGTCCGAACGCCGTCGATCCGGTCCCGACGTGAGAGATGGCGGGAAAACCCTCCCACGAACGCGAAAGTCCGGCACCCATGCCCCAAAAGGTGTTCCGCCGCCAGGCGGCCGCCCAGCCTGTCATCAGGTCCGACATAGGGGGCGGAAACGCCTTCCAAGTACTTGGTTACGAAGACGTGCGGTATGCGTGAGGCTTCGAGGCCTTCAAGGAAAGTCGTACCCGACCGGGATGCCGGCATGACGGCAAGCCCCGCCACCTGGTACTCGCGAAGCTCAGCGATGAGTTCGTCCTGCCGCACAGGATCGTCCGAGGATGCGACCACGAGCGAACGGAAACCCGCCTCAGCCAAGGCAGCCTCCAGGCCCACGAGGAGTTCACCAAAAAAGGGGTTCGCGATGTCCGTGACGACGACTCCGACCGTTGTTGTCCGCCGGGTCCGGAGTGACGCCGCACCACGGTTGTAGACGTAGCCGAGTTCGCGCATCGCCTGGTGGACCCGATCCCGGGTCTCAGAAGACACTCGCCCTGTCCCGGTGACTACGTTCGAGGCCGTAGTCCTTGACACACCCGCGTGGGCAGCAACGTTCTTCAGGGTGACAGCTAGGTCCATTCGCACAAGATAGCAGGATCGATACACCAAGGGCACAGAAGGGACCCGCAGCTGGCGTAAATCCCGGTGGACCCTGTGATCGCCAGATTCTTCAGCCGCGTCTTCCGAACCAGCGTTCCTGTTGATTGCGCGTTTTCCGGGGTAGGTTTCTTCCACAGGCGTTCAAGGCAGGTAGGGGAGACCATGCTTTTTGAGCCGTTATATGCGTTTTACCGGACGTTGGGGCCCAAGGGCCGGGCTGTGCTGTTCCAGCTTCCGCTGTCAACGACGATGCTGTTGGTGACGGTCCTGACGATGCTCCTGCACCCGCAACTGGATGTGTCGGGACCATTTCTCTTCAGCCTGGGGGCGCATATTCTGCTCCTGGCCGCTTGCGCCCTCGTGCCGTGGGGCCGGCTGCCCGAACGGGCCGTGCACATCATCCCGGTCCTGGACTGCATAGTCGTTGGGGTCTCGCGCGAAGCCGGCGGCCAGTACCTCACCGTCCTGGGCTTCCTCCTGGTCTTTCCCGTCGTGTGGCTGGCCGCGGACCGGCGTCGCAGCGGTGTGGTGGTCGCCGTCCTTGCCACCATCCTCAGCGCCGTGCTGCCACCGGTCCTCCTCGGTACGGGCCTGGACGGCCCGGACTTCATCCGGATCGTGCTGCTGCCCGTCATCCTCGGAGCAATCGCGCTCACAGCGCACGCCATTGCCAACGCCCTCTCGCTGCAGCGGCAACAGCTGGAGACACAGGGCTGCGAGGTCCGGGACCTCCTGGCTGCCAGCGAGGACCGCGAGCGGTTGCTCAGCAGCGTCATGGATACCGTGAGCGTCGGGGTCTGCGCCGTCGACGCCAACGGTCAGGCAGTTCTTGCCAATCACCAATTCAGCAGCCATTTCGGCGGGACCGTCACCGGGAGGCAGCTGTCCGATGAACCACCGGGCTTTCTTGTCTACGGTCCAGACCGGAAGCACCCACTTCCTCCGGAACGGCGCCCCGGTTTCCGGGCGGCACGGGGAGAGTCCTTCACGGACGAGCTGATCTGGGCCGACAATGGAACCACCCAGAGGGCCTACTCCGCGACGTGCCGGCTGATCCGGGACTCCCGGGGCGAACACCGGGGAGCCGTCCTTGCATTCACCGATGTCACCGCACTGGTCGAAGCGCTCTCAGCAAAGGACCAGTTTGTCTCCAGCGTCTCGCACGAACTGAGAACACCGCTGACCTCGATCATGGGCTACATGGACCTGGCCCTGGACGAAGAAGACCTTGCCCCCGACATCGAGATGTACCTGACCGTCGCAAAACGGAACGCCCAGCGGCTCCTGCATCTGGTCGGTGACCTGCTGACGATCGCCGCGGACGCCGTGACCATCAACCCGCGGCACGCTGACCTCTGCGAGGTTGTCCGTCAGAGTGTTGAGGCCGCCCAACCACGGGCCAACGCCGGCGGCATCACCCTGGACCTGATCCACAACGGAGCCGCCACCGGTCACTTCGACCCTGACCGCCTCGGCCAGGCCGTCGACAACCTCGTCTCCAACGCCATCAAATACACGCCCCGCGGCGGCACGGTTACCGTCAAGGTCGGTGCCACGGGTCACGAGCTCCGCTGCGAGGTCACCGACACCGGAGTCGGCATGACCGGGGAGGAGCTGGACCAGGCTTTCACCCGCTTCTTCCGGGCCGCCAAGGTGCATTCTTCGACTATTCCGGGTGCCGGCCTGGGGCTGGCAATCACCAAGTCCATCATTGAAAACCACCGCGGCGACGTCGTCCTGTACAGCATCCCGGGAGAGGGAACAACGGCGGTGCTGACCCTCCCCTCCGCCGACATGGAGACCCCCTGACCACGGCGGTTTTCTCGTGACCGAACCTGGCCACGAGGCGAACGGCAGGCAGTCCACGGCCCGGCGCCGGGAAGCGCCCCGCCGTGATCAGGAACCGCCGGTTGCGTGGGCGGCGCGGCCCATCCTCTGCTTGGCGGTGTTGGTGCCTGCTCCCACCGGGACATGGTTGGTTGCCTTGGCGAGCCCGAAGAGCGGCATCCCGCTGTAAATGACCTCGATGCCGGCAGCGGGCACCTGGTAGGTCTCATGCCAGACACCGACGTCTCCGGTTCCGGCGATTTCCTTCATTAAACGGCGCCAGGGTTCAAGATGGGGCGCGTTCCTGTCAGCCGCAAACTTCCGCAGGTGCTCCGGACTCTCCCAGTAGCTGAGCATCATGGTGGTACGCCCCGCCCATTGCTGGTAACCGAGCATCCCCGCCGCCGGGTCGTTACCTAAGTGCTGAAGCATCCGCCCCATGGCGGCACCGACCCTCCCCACGGTCCCGATCTTCCACCACCGGTTGGCCCGCATCCCGATCAGGAACACCGTGACGGACTCCCGGCCCGGATCGGCCGTATAGCGGCCCGGAAATACCTTTTGTGACATGGAAACCCCTTTGGCCAGGTGTTGTGTAACGCTGTTACAAAACAAGGTTATGAAACAATGGGATCCATGGCAAGACCTGTTGTGCATAACGACTCTCTGAGGCAGGACCTCCTGGCCGTCACGGCTGACCTGGTGGACCGCACCGGTCCGGCGCGGGTGACGGTGCGGGACGTGGCCGCGGCCGCCCGGACCTCCACCACGGCCGTTTACTCGCTGTTTGGCGGGAAATCAGAGCTGCTCACCGCAGTCGTGGAGGATGGCTTCCGCTCGTTCGGCGAGTCGCAAGCGTCCGCAGCCGCCGGAGGCCTCCAGGGGCTGGGCATGGCGTACCGGGCCTGGGCCCTGGAGCACCAGGCCCTCTACCGGCTGATGTTTGGCGGCGTGCTGGCCGCCTACGTCGATTGCCGGCCAGACCCGGACGTTGCCCTCAATGCCATGCAGCCACTGATGGACGCAGTCGCTTCCGCACAGTCCGCCGGGACCCTCCGGGCGGCGCCGGCGGAACTGGTCGCTGCCGCCATCTGGGGCCAGGTGCACGGCCTGGTGAGCCTCGAACTGGCCCCAGTCGGACCACCGGACGCCAACTGGGCCGCGGTATACGCCGCCGCCCTGGACGCCGTTGCCCGCGGCTGGGCCGCCTGAAGCACGACCAAGGCCCACGCCGCGGGCCCGGCGGCCCACCACCCGGGCCAGGCTTGGTCCTGTATCCGACTAGTCGCCGAACCCTGCTTGATATGGGGTAGCTGCAACCCTTATGAGGCGTTGGGCAGGGGTGTAAATTAGGCCCAGCCGCAGGGACCAGGGAAATGAATCGCAGGCTTACATGTTGGCCCACCACCGCGCCAACGGCTTGAATCGGCGGACGAAGGATCGTTTGTGGAGACGAGCGGGACTCGCCGTTGCCCTCACGCTGACTGGCTGTACTTATTCCCCCGATGAGCCCGCACCGTCATCAAGCCCACCGAGTCTTTTCGCTTCCCTGGAAAGCCAGGTGCAGCTGTTCATGGACCAAGGTGCGGTGGCCGCCGTCGTACAAATCCGCTGGCCCGAGGGGCAATGGTCAAAGGCCTACGGCGTGCGAGACCTTGAGACCAGGGACCCGGCCCAGCCCACGGACCGGGCTGCGGTGGCAAGCGTCACCAAGACAATGACGGCCATCGCGGTGTTGAAGCTCGTCGACGACCACCTGATCGGCCTCGACGATCCCGTCAATGACGTCATCCCCGGGTTCACATCCACGCTCAAGCCTCCCGGTCCCATTACCGTGAGGCAACTGCTCAGCCACACGTCCGGGATGCCCGAGGTCAACGATGCCCTGCCGCGCGATGTCGACTTCCGCGCCGCGCTCTCAAAGACGCTCACCATGGAGGAAGCCCTTCAATTAGCGGGGACGCTCCCCTGGACCGAAGCCAGTGTGGGGTCCTTCAAGTACTCGAACACCAACTACTTCGCGCTCGGCGTCCTTCTCCAGACGTTGCGGCACAAGCCCTACGTGCAGATCATGCAGGAGGAGGTCTTCGACCCCCTCGGTTTGAAGAACACCAGCCTGGCTCGCGTCGATCCGCATGAGCCCGGACTTCTGCACGGCTATGTCACCCTCCGCGGAGAACGGATTGACACCACAGACACCACCCCCGCCGACCCCAACCCAGCCGGCGGCGCGATCTCGACCATGGACGACCTGAACCTCCTGATGGCCGGGCTCTTCCAAGGACGCGCTGTCTCGGCGGCGTCCCTGCGCGAGATGAAGACCAGCCCCGGCTTTAGCCCGTACGGGCTGGGCCTGTGGGAGCACGCTGACGGATGCTCGAGGGAGTCGAGACATGAAGGACGGGGCGGGTTCTGGGAATACCAGACGGTAGCGGTGAGCAGCAGCGATGGCCGCTACCAGGCAGCCATGTCAGTCACGACGCCACCAATGCCCACAGAGCTTGAGGACCCGTCCACGGATAACAAGCGTGTACTGCTGAACGGCCAGATCGAGTCGACCCTCAACGAGACCCTGGACCGGATCTGCAAGCCAGCCAGCTGAGAAAGCGAGGGTGTGCACCCGTCCTATCCGACAGGATGCCCGTGCGAACAGTGATCCTGCCCCGGCAGGATCTCATGGCCTTGGATGCAAGTTCTCTCCGGCGCGAGTGGCCTGTCATGGTAGCTGAGGAAGATGCTGCTGTAGGCACCCTCGACACCCTCGTCCTCCCGCCTCAGCCACTCTCCCAGATGGAGCCTGTGATGATCCCCGGGTTGCTCCGGCTTCGTCGATTCATCTGTCTGATGCTTGAAAGGATTCTTCGTCACGGCAATCGCGACCTTAGTAACGTCTCTGTTCGGTGCAGAGAGGAAACGGTGAAATCATCATAGGAGCCCCAAGTTCCTGCGGCAATTGGCTGCGGAACCAGCGGAGCGTCAGTTGGTTTCCTTGACGGGTGCCGGGGCCGGTTCCTGCTGCGTGGCGGCCCAGCTGGCCAAAACTTTGAGGGCATCCTCCGACGGCGAGCCCGGTTCGGCCGTGTAGATGTTGATCCGGAGCCCGGGATCGGCGGGGAGCTCCAGGGCCTCGTAGGTCAAGTCCAGGTCACCCACCACGGAGTGATGGAGCCGTTTGCGGCCGGTGCGGTGGTACTTCACGTCGTGCCGGGCCCAGCGGACGCGGAACTCCTCGCTGCGCGTCGAGAGCTCCCCGATCAGGTCCGAAAGGTCTTTGTCGTAGGGGTTCTTTCCGGCCGTGGACCGCAGGACAGCAACAATGTCGTCCGCCGCGCGCTCCCAATCGGCGAAAAACTCCCGCGCCTTTGGGCTCAGGAACGTGAACCGCGCACTGTTGGGCGGGGTGCCGCCGTCGGTCATCATTTCCAGGTACAGCGCCCGGCCCAGCTCGTTGGCGGCCAGGACGTCGCCGCGGTCGTTGCGGACCCAGGCGGGCGCAGCGGTAATCGCATCGATGACCCGCTGCACGCTGGGCCGCACCGCCAGGGGGCTCCGCTTGCGGCGCACGCGGGGAGCTGCCGTGGACGCGCGGGCCAGATCGAACAGGTGGGCCGTCTCGGCGTCGTCCAGCTGCAAGGCACGCGCCAGTGCTTCCAAGACGCTGTCCGAGGCACCGGACAGGTTCCCCCGCTCCAGCCGGATGTAGTAGTCGATGCTCATCCCGGCGAGCATGGCCACCTCCTCCCGGCGCAGGCCCTTCACGCGCCGGTTGCCGCCGTACGCCGGCAGCCCGGCCTCCTCCGGCGTGAGCCTGGCGCGGCGGGAAGTCAGGAACTTCCGCACGTCGTCGCTGTTCGTCATGGCACCCACGCTACGCCCCTGCCCTGAGAGGAAGGAGGGACTGTCAAGCCCTCCCACAAACCCACGCGCCCACATACCGTGAAGGCATGGAACTCACACTGAACAACGGGATCACAATGCCCGCGCTGGGCCTCGGCGTCTTCCAAAGTCCCCCGGAAGAGACGACGGCGGCCGTCCAGACAGCGCTCGAGGTGGGCTACCGGCACATCGACACCGCCGCCGCCTACGGCAACGAGCGGGAAGTGGGCGAAGGCATCCGCCGCTCCGGCCTGGACCGTGGCGACGTCTTCATCGAAACGAAAGTCTGGGTCAGCGACTACGGCTACGACCAAGCACTGCACGCGTGGGACAAGGCCGTTGGCAAGCTCGGCGTCGACCAGCTGGACCTGCTCATCCTGCACCAGCCGGCCCCGGACCGGTTCGAGCAAACCATTGCCGCCTATAAGGCCCTGGAAACCCTGCTGGCGGACGGGCGGGTGCGGGCCATCGGCGTCAGCAACTTTATGCCGCACCACCTTGACCGGCTGCTGGCCGAAACGGAGGTGGTCCCCGCCGTGAACCAGGTGGAGTTGCATCCCTACTTCTCCCAGCGGAACGTCCAGGAGGCGGACGCGGAGCATGGCATCCTCACCCAGGCGTGGTCTCCGATCGGCGGTATCACGTTCTACCCCGGCTGGGGCGAGAACCGGAAGAACGTCATGCGCGACCCGGCAATTGCCGCGATCGCGCAGGCCCACGGCAAGACTCCCGCCCAGGTGATGCTGCGCTGGCACCTGCAGCAGGGCCGCTCCGCCATCCCCAAGTCCACCAACCCGGCCCGCATCGCCGAGAACTTCGATGTGTTCGGCTTCGAGCTGTCCGCGGCGGACCTGGCTGCCATTGACGCCCTGGACACCGGCGTCCGCAGCGGCCCGGACCCGGACGTGGCCCGGCCCGAGCGGTTCGCCATGGTCATCCCCGAGGCCTGAGTCCGCCGAAAGCCTGAGTCCCCGGAAAACCTGAGTCCCAGGACAGAGAGAAGGAACCCAATGGAATACCGCCCGCTTGGCCGCACCGGTGTGCAGGTCAGCCCCCTGTGCCTCGGCGCGATGATGTTCGGCCCCTGGGGCAACAACGACACCGACGATGCCACCCGCATCATCCACCGCGCCCTGGACGCCGGCATCAACTTCGTCGACACCGCCGACGTCTACTCCGGCGGCGTGTCCGAAGAAATCGTGGGCAAGGCCCTGGCAGGCCGCCGCGACGACGTCTTCCTGGCCACCAAGTTCTTCATGCCCATGGACGAAAAAGACCCCAACCGGCGCGGCGGCTCCCGCCGCTGGATCATGCGCGCCGTGGAGGACTCCCTCCGCCGCCTGGGAACCGACCACATCGACCTCTACCAGGTGCACCGGCCCAGCCCGGACACCGACGTCGAGGAAACCCTGGGCGCCCTCACCGACCTGGTCCGGCAGGGCAAGGTGCGCTACCTCGGTTCGTCGTCCTACTCCGGTTCGCAGATCGTGGAGGCGCAGTGGGCCTCCCGGGACCGGAACCTGGAACGGTTCGTCACCGAGCAGCCGCCCTACTCCATCCTGACCCGCGGCATCGAGGAGGACGTCCTTCCCACCGTGCAGCGGCATGGGATGGGGACCCTGACCTACAGCCCGCTCGCCGGAGGCTGGCTCTCCGGGCGGTGGCGGAAGGATTCGGCGTCAAGGCCCACTTCCAGTGCCCGCCCCAGCGCCCGGTTCGACATGTCCCAGCCCGCCAACCAGCGGAAGCTGGACATCGTCGAAGAGCTGGCCCAGGTGGCCGAATGGGCGGGCGTCACGCTGATCGAGCTGGCCATCGCGTTCGTCATCAACCACCCCGGCGTCACCTCTGCGATCGTGGGCCCGCGCACCATGGAGCAGCTCGAGTCCTACCTCCCGGCCGCCGACGCGAAGCTGGCGCCGGAAGTACTGGACCGCATCGACCAGCTCGTGACCCCCGGCGTGACCGTCAACCCCGACGACAACAGCTACGGCGCCCACGAACTGACAGCACAGGCACGACGCCGGCACCCGGCTTAACTGCCGCCCCACCCATCGAAAATTTCACACCCTATGAAAGGACAACCCATGGCTATGTGGCTCATCACAGGCTGCTCCACCGGACTTGGCCGGGCACTGGCGGAAGCCGTGCTCGCGTCCGGGCACAACGCCGTCGTCACCGCCCGGAACGTCGAATCCGTGCAGGACATCACCGCCGGCTTCCCGGACACCGCCCTCCCCCTCCCCCTCGACGTCACCGACAAGGCGCAGATCAGCGCCGCGGTCAACCAGGCGGAGGCGACGTTCGGCAGCATCGACGTGCTGGTCAACAACGCCGGCTACGGGTACCGCGCCGCCGTGGAGGAGGCCGACGACGCCGACATCCGCCAACTGTTCGACACCAACTTCTTCGGCGCCGTGGACATGATCAAGGCGGTGCTGCCGGGTATGCGCGCCAACAAGGGCGGGTCCATCCTGAACGTCTCCTCCATCGGTGCCCGCATCACGCCGGCCGGCTCCGGCTATTACGCGGCCACCAAGGCGGCACTGGAGGGCATGTCCGGCTCGCTCCGCAACGAACTGAAGCCGCTGGGCATCAACGTCACCGCTATCGAACCCGGCGGCTTCCGCACCGATTTCGCGGGCCGCTCGCTCACCCAGTCGGCGACCCCGATCGGGGACTACGCGGACACCGCCGGCAAGCGCCGCAAGGAAAGCGATACGAGCCACGGCAACCAGCCCGGGGATCCGGACAAGGCCGCCCGGGCGATCATCGCCGTCGTCGAATCCCCCACCCCGCCGGGCCTGCTGGTCCTGGGCACGGACGCCTTCGGCGCGTTCGGCATGGTGGCGGACGCCCAGAGGGCCGAACTGGATCAATGGCAGGAGCTGAGCACCAGCACCGACGTCACCGCCTGAGCCAACCAGCTCGCAGTTGTTGTCGTTCTGGAGCGTCAAAACGACAACAACTGCGAGCCAGTTGGGGGTTGAGGGTGCGGTCACCAGCGAACGGCCGTGTCGCCACGTGGCAATCCGGGCCCGTTTACACGCGCGCGGAGTCGCCGCTGCGGCCGTGCTCGACGCCGGTGGCGAAGCCGATCGTCACCGGCACCGGGCTGCCACAGCACGCGTCCCCGGCGGCAGCGTCGGCCGGGAGGCTGGTGGAGCAAACCCCGGTTTCCGGGAGCTCGAGTTCCACGGCGTCCGCAGCCGCGGTATCCCCTGCCAGCTCCGCCGCAAGGGACCGGACCTGCTCATAGCCGGTGGCCATGAGGAACGTGGGCGCCCGGCCGTACGATTTCATCCCGGCAAGGTAGAAGTCCTTTTCCGGCTGGGCGAGGATCCTGGCGCCGTGGGCGGGGACGGTACCGCAGCTGTGGAAGTCCGGATCGATCAGCGGGCCCAAAGCCTTGGGTGCCTCCACCGCCGGGTCCAGGTCCAGCCGGAGTTCCGACAGGATGGACAGGTCAGGGCGGAACCCGGTGGCGGGAATCACCCGGTCCACGGTCACGCTCCGGCCGTCCGCGGCGTGCACGGTAACCGTATCGCCGCGGGTTTCGAGGGATGCCGTGTGGAAGTCCGTAAGGAGCTGGACGGCTCCGGTGTCGACGGCGGTGCGTAGCCGGGTGCCCAGCTGGCCGCGGGCAGGCAGTTCGTCGGCGTTTCCGCCGCCGTAGGCGCGGGCCGGAGAGGCTCCGCGGATGGCCCACAGGACCTCGGTTCCGGGGTTGGCGCGGGCCACGCGGGCGAGGTCAAGCACCATGTTCGTGGCGGAATGTCCGGAGCCGACCACCAGGGTGCGGCGCCCGGCGAACCCGCCGGCGGTGACGTCGGGCAGCGGCCCGGTGACCAGCCCGGCGGCACGGGCCTCCGGCTCTCCCAGGGCCGGCAACCCGGAGGATCCCAGCGGCGCGGGCGTGGTCCAGGTCCCGGACGCGTCGATGACGGCGCGCGCCAGGAGTTCGGTGACCTCTCCGCCGTCGTGCCCTATCCGCAGCAGGAACGGCGCCTCGTCCCGGCCCAGGCTGCGGCCCTTGTCCATGCCCTGCCGGGTCACGGCCAGAACGCGGGCGCCGGTCCTGATCCGTCCCTTCAGTTCCGGTGTGGCGGCCAGGGGTTCCAGGTAGTCGGAGACGATCTGGGAGCCGTAGGGCAGCGCGGTGGGCCGGGGCGCGTCCCATCCGCTGCGTTCGAGCAGCCGCACCGAGGCCGGGTCCAGGTTGTATTTCCAGGTGGAGAACAACCGGATGTGGCCCCACTTCCGGATGGCCGAGCCCACTGTGGGGCCGGCTCCCAGGACAAGGGGTTCCAGCCCGCGTTCGAGCAGGTGGGCGGCCGCGGCGAGGCCCACGGGCCCGGCGCCGATCACGGCCACGGGCAGCGATTCAACGGATGCCAGGCTGCCCACCGGTCAGCCCTGCGCCGGGGTCAGGGAAGCGATCAGGGCTTCCACGCGGGTCTTGATCTCGTCGCGGATGGGCCGGACCGAGTCCACGCCCTTGCCCGCCGGATCCTCCAGGACCCAGTCCTCGTAGCGCTTGCCCGGGAAGTAGGGGCATTCGTCGCCGCAGCCCATGGTGATCACCACGTCCGAGTCCTGCACCGCTTCCGTGGTGAGGACCTTGGGGATCTCGGCGGACATGTCGATGCCAACCTCGGCCATGGCCTGGACGGCGGCCGGATTGACCTTCTCCGCAGGCTGCGACCCGGCGGAGCGGACCTCGATGGCGCCCTGGGAGAGGGTGGTCAGGTACGCGGCGGCCATCTGGGAGCGGCCGGCGTTGTGGACGCAGACGAACAGGACGGAGGGTTTGTGGCTCATGAGAGCACCTTTCGGTCGGCCGCCGGAGCGGTGGAAGCGGCGGTGAGGGAGGGGTAGAGGAAGCGGACCAGGACGAATCCGGCGGCGCCGCCGAGGATCTGCGCCAGGATGAAGGCAGGGGCCGACGACGGTGCGATGCCGGCAAAGGTGTCCGTGACCGTGCGGGCGATGGTCACCGCTGGGTTGGCGAAACTGGTGGAGCTGGTGAACCAGTACGCGGCGGTGATGTACCCGCCCACGGCGAACGCCACCCGGTCTGCCCGGCCGGACCGGACCGTTCCGAAGATGACCAGCAGCAGGCCCACCGTGGCGATGACCTCGCCCAGCCAGAGCGGGGCGCCGGTGCGCTGGTGCGTGGACCAGGTGACGGCGTCCAGCCCGAACATGAGGTTTGCGGCCACCGTGCCGGCCAGGCCGCCGAGCACCTGCCCCGCAACCAGGCCTGCCGCGGTGGGGGTGTCCACCATCCCCAGCGCCCGTTCCACCAGGGTCACCACGGGATTGAACGACGCCGACACGGGCTGCAGTGCCACGATCAGCGCCACCAGCGCGGCACCCGTGGCGAGGCTGTTCTGCAAAAGCTGCAGGCCGACGTCGTCCGGGGACAGCCTGGAGGCCATCACGCCCGAGCCCACCACCGCCATGACCAGGAACGCCGTACCGATGAACTCCGCCGCCGCCCGGCGGACCAGGACAGTCACGCGGCCTTCCCGCCGATCAGGGCTGCCAGGTTCCGCAGGGCCTCGGTGCGGGCCCGGTAGTAGACCCAGACTCCGCGCTTTTCGCGGTCCAGCAGGCCTGCCTCGTGCAGGATCTTCAGGTGGTGGCTGATGGTGGGTTGGGAGAGGTCGAAGGCATCGTTGAGGTCGCAGACGCAGGCCTCGCCGCCCTGATGCGAGGCCACCATGGACATCAGCCGGAGCCGGACGGGATCCGCCAATGCCTTCAGCAGCGGCGCGATCCCTTCGGCGTCCGACTCGGACAGCGGCTGGCGCGCCAGCGGGGCGCAGCAGGCTGCGGCCTGGACCGGGGTCAGCTCCAAGGACATAGACATACATGAATATTTACACTCATCAATGTCTTTCGCAATCGCCGCAATAATCCCGCAGGTCCGGGCCGCCCCCTTGCAGCCCGCAGCGGCAGGACAAATAGGATGGCCCCTACAGCTACCCGGCCGCAGATGAAGGGCGCCCCCATGATCGAGATCCTCAACCCCGCCGAAGTGGCCCGCGCACGCGTCACCGGCGCCCTGGTGGCTGACATCCTGCAGGCCATGAAGAGCCGCGCCACGGTGGGCACCAACCTGCTGGACATCGACCAGTGGACCAAGGAAATGATCACCGCGGCCGGGGCCGAGTCCTGCTACGTGGACTACGCGCCGTCCTTCGGGCGCGGCCCGTTCGGGCACTACATCTGCACCGGGGTCAACGATGCCGTGCTGCACGGACTCCCCCACGACTACGCCTTGGCCGACGGCGACCTGCTGACCCTTGACCTCGCCGTCGTCAAGGACGGGGTGGCAGCGGACGCCGCCATCAGCTTCGTGGTGGGCGAATCGCGGCCGGCGGAGAGCGTGGCGATGATCGAGGCCACCGAGCGGGCTCTCGCCGCCGGGATTGCCGCGGCCGGGCCGAGCGCCAAGATCGGCGACATCGCCTACGCAATCGGCCGCGTCCTCACCGATGCCGGGTACCCGATCAACACCCAGTTCGGCGGCCACGGCATCGGCTCCACCATGCACCAGGACCCGCACGTGCCCAACATGGGCCGTCCCGGCCGCGGCTTCAAGCTGCGGCCCGGACTGCTGCTGGCGCTGGAGCCGTGGATCATGGCGGACACGGCGGAACTGGTCACGGACGACGACGGCTGGACCCTCCGCAGCGCCACCGGCTGCCGGACGGCCCACACCGAGCACACCATCGCCATCACGGACGACGGCGCCGAGATCCTGACCCTGCCCTCGCGGTAGGAGCTATTGGTTCCCGGACGCGGTGCTGCTCCGTTCCAGGTCGTCCCCGCCCATGGGGCCGGTCAGCTCTTCACGAGCTGGGAAGGTTTGATCGAGCTGACCATGGCGGGGTAGTAGCCCTGTGAATATCCGGCGGCGGTGGGGTGGAAGTTGAACTGCGTGTACGGGCCGAGGTTGAACCAGGAGGCGGATGAACCGATTTCGTGGCCGTTGAATTTGGGGGCGACGTCCACGAACTGCGCGCCGGCGCTCCGTGCTTTACCGGCAAGGACCGCGTTAAGCTGATCCGTGCCTTGGTCGAACACCGCTGCGGCCGCTGCGGTCATGACACCGCCGCCTGCGATGACGGTGGTGGATTCCCCGGCCGTCGCAAAGAGCCGGGGGTAGCCGAGCCAGGCGATCTTGGCATTTGCCGCGAAGCCACGGATTGTTCCGACCGTTCCGGCGACATCGACATTGTTCGCGAGGGCAACTCCATAGGCTGTGGCCGCCTGGCACCCGGTGGCCTCGGCCGACGTGTCTGCCGCACACGCTCCGATGATCTGGCCGAAGTTGACGTCGTTGCCGCCGGCGGTGAGGGTCACCAGTCCCGTGGTGCTGTTGAGCGCACCATCAAGGGACGCCTTGGCCGCCTGCTGGGCGATGGTGGGAATACCCCCGGGTGGAACTCCGGCGGTGGATTTTGGATCTCCCACAAGTGCGCCCGCACACGCATAGTCGCCGGTGAGGGCCACCGATTGCAGCTGGTCGAACAGCGCCACGTCGTCAGGGCCGCCTTGCCAGCAGGCGGGGCCGCCGTACTCTGGGCTGAGGTACCCCGGATTGAGGACTGCAGTTGGCGCCAACGCCCCCCAGCCGCTTGAGAAGGAGTCCCCCAGATTGACGTAGTTGACGGGGACCTGGGCGGCGAATGCCGGCGTGGATGCCCCCGCGAGGATAAGCCCTGTAACGGCGGCGAAAGCGGCCGCACTGCGGCGGAAGGCTGCGGGGAACTGCATAATGTGCTCCGTACTGTCCTCGGGTAGGCGTGTCCAATGACGCTAGGCCTGGGCCGCACGCGCAAACAGGGTCCTTGGACCCTGTCAAAACGTGGACCGGGCGGGATCCGGATCCTGCCCCGCGGCAGGTCCTATTCGGTCCCGGCCACGGTGCTGCGGCGTTCCAGGAGCAGCGTGTCCTGCCAGTGCCCTGCCTTGGGTCCGTTGCTGATCCGGGCTATCCGCTCCCGGGTCCCCACCACCCGGAACCCAAGCCGCTGGTGCAACACCAGGCTGGCCGTGTTTTCAGGGAAGATGCTGGACTGGATGGTCCAGATGCCCGCGGCCTCGGTGGAATCGATCAGCGCCCCGAGCAGGCGCCGGCCCACGCCCCGGCCGTGCGTCTGCGGTGCCACGTAAATGGAGTGCTCCACGAGGCCCCGGTACACCTCCCGGGACGAGACACGGGACACGGCGGCCCAGCCCAGGACCCGGCCCGCGTCTTCGGCGATGAGCCGGTGCTCAGGCAACCGGCCGGCGTCGAACGCTTCCCAGGTGGGCGGTTCGCTCTCGAAGGTCGCTTCCCCCGTGGCGATGCCCGCGGCATAAATCGCGTGCACCGCGCCCCAGTCAGCGGGGCGCATGGGGCGGATGGTTACGGGATTGTGCATGGGTTCCATTATGGTGCCGCTGCCGGGCCCATCCCGGCCCCGGGCGGGTGCCGGGACGGGCCCGGGCGGGGCGTAAATAATCCGTCAATAAATGGCTCCCGCCACCCCGCCCGCGCCCGTGCAGCCCTTTGATGGAGGCATAGGCAGTACGTGGGGAGGCAGGGAGCGCAGATGCGGTGGGATGAGGCGCCGGAGGACCGCGGCAGGGTCAAGTTCGCCGCGGCGGCCGAGGCCGTGGAGGGCTACGGCGGCCGGCCCCTGAACGGCCGTGCCCTGCAGCCTGCCAGCGGCTACCTCTTCCCCGACCAGGACGGCGAGGAATGGTGGGTCATCTTCCAGCCCTGGCCGCCGTCGGGCATGCACGCCCACAAAGTCCCCGGCGACATCCTGGCCTGCAACGATTCCTACGGCGACATGGTGCACGTGATGGTGCTGGCAGCGGGCGTGTGGGAGGACGACGCCGAGGCCGCCTTCCGCGCGCACGTCCCGCTGACGCTGGCGGACGCCGCCCGGGTTGCGGCCACGGTGGCGCACGTGGCGGCACCGGGGCATCCCGGTCCCGCACCGGAGCATCCCGGTCCCGCGCCGAAGCGCAAGGACGGGACGCCGGCGGACCCTCCGGTCAGCCCACGTGGACCCACGGGCGCTGGGTGACATCCGGAACGGCCTCGCGCAGGACCTCACGGGTCACCGGCGCGATCTCGCCCTCGCCCAGGAACAGGAACCGCACCAGGTTGGTGATGGGGTTCCCCTCGGTCCAGCGGAAGTAGATGTGCGGCATCAGCCCGGTCACGTCCCTGATGTGCAGGAGCACGGAGGCGATGGTGTTGGGAACCACCGGCCCGTGGACTTCCAGGATGTGGAAGCCATGGCGGTTCACGCCGCGGACGTGGAGTTCCGTTTCGAAGTCCGAGGAGTCGTCCACGATGACTTCGAGGAACAGGGCGTCCCCCGCCAGCGGCAGGTGGCTGACCTCGATGGCCGACTCCAGCTTGTCCCGGTAGGCCTCCGCGGACAGCCGGAGCGGCTCGTGGGCGATGATCGCGATGGGCCCGTCCAGGGTGCTGGACATGAACTCCAGGGCCTGCTGGTCCAGGTGCACCCGGGTTGCGTGGAGTTCGAAGGAACGCCGGACCCTGGACAGCAGGGAGATCACGATGATGCCCAGGATGAAGATCGCCGCGATCCGGATGCCTTCGGGACGTTCGAAGATGTTGGCCACCGTGGTGTACGCGAACACCACGGAGATGGCACCGAAGCCGACGGTAAGGTTCCGCTGCCCGCGGCGGCGCACCGACAACGTCACGGCCACGGCGGCGGAGGTCATCAGCACCAGGACGCCGGTGGCGTACGCACCGCCCTGGGCATCGACGTCGGCGTTGAAGATGAAGGTGATCACAAAGCCGATCAGGGTGAAGACGAGCACCAGGGGGCGGACCGCCTTGGCCCATCCGGGAGCCATGCCGTAGCGCGGCAGGTACCGGGGAACCAGGTTCAGCAGGCCGGCCATGGCCGAGGCGCCGGCGAACCACAGGATGCCGATGGTGCTGATGTCATAGACGCTGCCGAACCCCACGCCCAGGTATTCGTGCGCCAGGAAGGCCAGGGCGCGCCCGTTCGCCTGGCCGCCGGGCTGGAATTCCTGTTCCGGGATCAGGACCACGGTGATGAAGCTGGTGGTCAGCAGGAACACGCTCATGATCACGGCGGCGGTGGTGAGCATGCGCCGGGCACCGCGGATACGGCCGGCCGGGTTTTCTTCGGTATCGTCCGCCGCGCCCCGGACCTGCGGCATCACGGCAACGCCGGTTTCGAAGCCGGACAGGCCCAGCGCCAGCTTGGGGAACACCAGGAGCGCGATGGCCACCGCCATCAGGGGATTGCCGTGGGACACCCACAGGTTGGTCCACCAGTCCCCCATGGCCGCAGGATGGGCGATCACCTGCATCAGGGTGACAACCACCACCACGGCGTTCAGGCCCAGGTAGAGGACCACCAGGACCACCGCGACGCCGATCGCCTCCTTGAATCCCCGCAGGAACACGGCCGCCAGCAGCGCGAGCAGGAAGAGCGTGACGGGGACGTTCTGGTTTTGGAGCCAGCCGGGGGCCACAGGGTTGCCGACCAGGTGCGCGGTGGCGTCGGCTGCCGAGAGGGTCATGGTGATCATGAAGTCGGTGGCGGCGAACCCGAGCAGGACCAGCACCAGGAGCTTGCCGCCCCAGCGTGGCAGCAGCCGCTCAAGCATGGCGATGGAGCCTTCACCGCGCGGGCTCTCACCGGCAACCCTGCGGTAGACCGGCAGCGCCCCCAGCAGGGTCACCGCCACCAGTACCAGGGTGGCCAGCGGGGAGATGACCCCGGCAGCCAGGGCGGCGATGGCCGGCTGGTACCCCAGGGTGGAGAAGTAGTCCACGCCCGTCAGGCACATGACCTGCCACCAGGTGTGCTTCCGCTCATGCTGCGTCGGAACGCCGCCGGGGCCCTGGTGGGTGCCCTTGCTGTCCTGCAGGCCAAACAGCAGCCAGTCCTTGAGCGCCTTCCTGCCGTGCGGGTGGAGCGCGGAAGGATCCGCCGGGGGCCTGCTTAACGTGGTCATGACTGCCTTTCCGCGCTGCCCTGTGCACCGCGATTACTGCGAAGCTAGCACCGGCAAAATTGGCTGGCGTGGGAATAGGGGTTTTCTTAATGATTCCTTTACGCGTGATGTACGACGCCGGCGGGGGCCTTTGCGGGGCGCGTCACGGTTCGAAGCGGTAGCCCATGCCGGCCTCGGTGAGCAGGTGCCGGGGACGGGCGGGGTCGGCCTCCAGTTTGCGGCGCAGCTGGCCCATGTAGACGCGGAGGTAGTGGGTTTCGTTCTCGTAGCCGGGGCCCCAGACTTTCCGGAGCATCTGCTGCTGCGTGATCAACCGTCCGGGGTTCCGGGCCAGGAGTTCCAGGATGGCCCACTCGCGGGGGGTGAGCCGGACCGGGTCTCCCGCACGGGTGACCCTCCGGTTGGCCAGGTCCACCTCGAAATCCCCCACGTCGATGGCCGGCCCGCTCTCCACCGCTTCCGGGGTTCCGCTCCGGCGGCTGGCAACCCGCAGCCGCGCCAGGAGTTCGTCCAGGCCGAACGGCTTGGTCACATAATCGTCCGCGCCGGCGTCCAGGGCCCGGACCTTGTCCACGGACCCGTGCCGGGCGGACAGCACGATGATGGGCATGCTGCTGGTCCGGCGCACCCTGGTGATGACGTCCACGCCGTTGATGTCCGGCAGCCCGAGATCCAGCACCATCACATCCGGATGGCCGCCCTCCGCGTGGTGCAGGGCGGACGTACCGTCCAGGGCCGTCAGCACCCGGTAGCCTTCCGCTTCCAGGTTGACCTGGAGGGCGCGCAGGAGCTGGGGTTCGTCATCGACGATCAGGATGGTCCTCATGGCGTGCTCCCGGCCGGGCGGCGGCGGTCCGGGGTGGCGGCCCCGGCGGAGAGCGGAAGCCTGATGATCATGGTCAGTCCGCCGCCGGGGGTCGGTTCGGCCACCAGCCGGCCGCCCATGGCTTCGGTGAAGCCCTTGGCTACGGCCAGGCCGAGCCCGATGCCGAGCCCTTCCGGGGCGTCGTCAAGCCGCTGGAACGGCTGGAACATCGCGGCGGCCGCGGCAGCGGGCACACCCTGCCCGTGATCGACGATGCGCAGCTCGCCGAAGCCGCCGCCGTCGTCGCCCGCCCTCAGGGTCCCGGCCGAAACGCCCACGATCACCACGTCCGAATCCGGCGCGTACTTGAGCGCGTTCTCCACGATGTTGGCGATCACCCGTTCCAGCATGCCCAGGTCGGCGTCCACAGCTTGCATGGAGGGGGCGAGGTCAACCCGGATCCGGCCTGCCGGGAGTCCGCGGAGTGCGTCCTCGATCGCATCGCGCCAGGAGACCGGCGCTGTCAGCGGGGCCGCCGAGCCGCTGGAAATGCGGGACATGTCCAGGAGGTTCGAGATCAGGGCGTCCAGTCGCTCGGTATAGGACTCGATCGTGGCGAGCATCTCGGCCTGCACCTCCTCCGGCAGCCTGCGGCTTTGGCGGCGCAGGGCGGTGACGGCGAGCTTGATCCCGGCCAGCGGGGTGCGCAGGTCGTGGCTGACGGCCCGCAGGATGGACGTGCGCACGCTGTTGCCCTCCGCCAGTTTGGTGGTGCTTTGCAGCCTGCGCTGCAGGGCCTGGCGCTGGCGCAGCAGCAGGAGGTGGGCGCCGTGGGCGGCGAGGAGGAGCCGGTCGCCGGCGGTCAAGGTCCGCCCGGAGAGGACCAGCGCCGTCCGGTCGTCAGCCAGTTCCACGCTGTCCGTCAAGGCCGCGGCGTCCGGAGCGGGCGGCGGCGCGGCACCCGAGAAGGCCTGGAGTTCCCACCCCCCGCTGCCGTCACCGGCAGCGGTGAACAGCCCGGCCTGCCGGACCTGGAAGGTTTCCCGGACCTTGTCCATGAACGCGGCCACGGTGTCATCGGCAAGCAAGGCGTCGCGGGCCAGGTCCGCCAGGGTGGCTGCCTCGGCGCGGGCCCGGGCGGCCTCCCGGGCCCGCCGGGCAGAGAGGCCAACCACCAGGGAGACCGCCACGGCCGCCGCCAGGAACACCACCAGTGCGAACACGTTTTGCGGGTCCCTGATGGTGAACGTTCCCACCGGGTCTGTTTCGAAGAAGTTCAGCAGCAGCGAATCCAGGACCGCCGCGAGCACCGCCGGCCACAGCCCGCCAATGAAGGCCACCGCCATCACCCCGGTCAGGTGCACCAGTGCGTGGGTGGCGAGGTTCAGGTCCGGGCTGGCGGCCAGGGCAGCGGTCAGCACGACCGGAAGGATGACGGCGAGGACAAACCCCACGGTGGTCCGCGTCCGGCCCAGTGCTGCGGTCGCGGGCCTGGGCAGGCCGGCGCCGCCCTGCGGCCGGGACACGATGTGTACGTCGATATCGCCGGAGCCCCGCACCACTTTGGCGCCGGCTCCGGCGCCAAGCAGCCGGCTCCACAGCCCGCCGGTCGAGGCGCCGATGACGATCTGCGTGGCATTGACGCTGCGGGCGAACTCCAGGAGCGATTCGGCCGCGTCCTCCCCCGAGACCGTGTGCCAGGTTCCGCCGAGGTCCGTGACCAGGCGCTGCTGGGCGTCCAGTGCGTGGCCGGACTCGGCGGTGCTGCCGTCCCCCCGCCGCACGTGCACGGCCAGCAGGTCGCCGCCGTGGACCCTGGACAGGATCCGGGACGCACGCCGGATGAGCAGTTCCCCGTCCGGGCCGCCGTCCAGGCCCACCACCACCCGTTCGCGTGCGGGCCAGGTAGCCGTGATGCCCTGGCTCTTCCGGTAGGTCGCCAACCCTTCGTCCACGCGGTCGGCCAGCCAGATCAGGGCGATTTCGCGCAATGCGATCAGGTTGCCCAGGCGGAATTCGTTGGCCAGGGCCGCATCGATGGCGTCCTTGGGGAACACCTTTCCGTCGGCGACTCGCTGGCGCAGCAGCTCCGGCGGAATGTCCACCAGCTCGATGTGCTCTGCCCGCCGCACCACGGCGTCCGGCACCGTTTCACCGCCGGGCTGGTCCATGATGGCGGCGACGGCGTCCCGCAGCGACGCCACGTGCTGGACGGTCAGGGTGGTCAGCACGTCCGTCCCGGCCGCCAGGAGTTCCTCGATGTCCTGCCAGCGGCGCCCGTTCCGGCTTCCCGGGGCGTTGACGTGCGCATAGTCGTCGACGACGGCCACCTCCGGGTGCCGGGCCAGCACTGCCGCCACGTCCAACTCTGCTGCCACTGTTCCGTCGGGGCCGGGCACCGGGCGCGGGGCAACGGCGTCGAGCCCGTCAAGGAGCAGCGCGGTATCGGTCCTGCCGTGGTCCGCGGCGATGCCGACGGCCACCTCCCGGCCGCACGCCGCCAGGCGGTGCGCCTCGCGCAGCATGGAGTATGTTGTGCCGGCTCCCGCTGCCGCGCCCAGGAAGATGCGAAGCGTTCCCCGTGCCATATCCACAGTCTTATCCCCTCCGGCCACCCGGACCAACTCCCCGGGCAGCCGGCCGCCCTCAGGTACAGGCTATTCCACCCAGCGGAGCAGCCACACGGTCGTGGCGGGCGGCAGGTATCCATCCTGGAGGGTGCCGCTGCTGATCACGATGATCCCCTCGGGCACCGGCACGGGCCACCGCCCGAAGTTGGCAACGCAGTGCCACCCGTACGGCCGGCTGAAATGCAGCAGCGCGTCGTCCCGGGAGTCCTCCCAGTAGACGTAGTCGAAGGACTCCAGTTCGGTCCGCCACGCAGAGGCCGCGCGCAGGAAGTCCCTCCGGCCGCCGTCGGCACCGGGACCTGCAAGGCACGTGTCTACGGGATCCGCGTGGTCCTGGTCCGCGGCGTCCGCGTCCTCAGGGCAGGGCAGCGCCAGGTTGAGGAGCAGGACGGCCCGGATCCATTGTTCCGCCTGGCTGCGGTCCCGGGGAGGCTGCCGGAGGGCGGCCCGCACGTTCAGTGACGGCAATCTTTGCTCGATTCTGTAGGAAAACCGCGCGCCACAGTATTGCCGGAGCACGCCAGGGGGAGTCTTGCGGTGGTTCAGCGCAGCGACCGCTGGATGGCCAGGCAGGCTGCGCCCTTGCCCCAGAGGTCGGCGTCGGCGGCCGCCACCTTGAGCCGGGGCAGGAAGTCGCCCCCCTCGAGCGCATACTCCCGCAAGGACGCCGCCAACCGTTCAGCCAGCAGGTCGTAGGCGGCGGAACCTTCCCCGGTGATGACCACCAGTTCGGGGGCGGCAAGGTTGCACACCACCGCCAGGCCCCGCCCGATCCAGCCGCCCGCGGCGTCGAAGGCCGCCCGGGCGGCGGCCGCCCGCCCGCCCTTGCCGTCCCGGGCCAGCTGCATCGCTGTGCCTACATCGGCGGTGCCGGCGGCGCTGGCAATCGCTGCGTCCCCGGCGAGCGCTTCCAGGCAGCCCCGCCGGCCGCAGCTGCACAGCGGGCCGTCCGGAACCAGCGGGATGTGGCCCAGTTCCCCGGCGGCTCCCTGGGCTCCGCCATACACCTTTCCGTCGAACACGAGCCCCAGGCCGATGCCGGGCCCCAGGGTGACCACCGCGAAGTTGCGGGCGTTCCTGCCGTCGCCGAACAGGTGCTCGGCGACAGCCAGGGCGTTGACGTCGTTGTGGACGGTGACGGGCAGCGCGATCTGTTCCGCCAGGGGTGTTGCAACGTCCACCCCGCGCCAGGCAAGGAGCGGGGAAAAGCGGCACATCCCGGCGTCGGGATCCACGTGTCCGCTGACCGCCACCCCCACGCCCAGGGCTTTTTCCCTGGCACCGGGCACGGAGTCGAGCAGCCGGTCCACCAGTGCGGCCACTGCCCGGAAGGTGTCCGCCGGCGCCAAGGGAACGTCCGCTTCCTCGCCCCGGGCCAGCACGTTCGCGCCGAGGTCCGTGACAACGCCGGAGATGACCTTGGGACCGATCTTGATGCCCACGGCGGTGTGCTTGGTGGCCACGACCTCGATCAGGCGCTCGGGCCGGCCGCGGCCGTTGGGAGTGGTGGGGGCCTCCACGACGTACCCCTGGTCCACCAGCGGCCGGAGTGTCCGGGCGATGGTGGACGGGTCCAGGGATGTCTGCCTGGCAAGCTCAACCCGGGAGATCGGCGCGTGCCGCAGCACCAGGGAAAACAGTCCTGCCCGGTGCGGATCCCTGAGGGCGGGAACCCCGAAGGCCTGCGTCGGTGTGCTCACATGTCCAACTCTATCCAGTTCAGGTTGATGGCTCCCTTGTCTGTGGCGCCCCTGCCGATGGTGACCAGGTTCAGGCCGGCGTCGAGCGTGACGGTGCCCTCGGCCACGCCCCAGGTGTCCCAGGTGGCCAGGCCCGGGAAGCTGACGTGGACGGGACCGTCCACGGTGGAACGGTCCGCCTTTTCGGCGGTGACGGTCATGGTGCTGGCATCGCCGGTGGCGTTGGCATACCGGTAGCGGATGGCATAGCTGCCGCGGTGCGGCACCTGGACCGCGAACGTGACCAGCGGGTCCGCGCTCCCGGAGCCGGCCTGGAGTCCGTCCACGAAGCCGTTGCCGTCGTACCCCGGGTGGTTGTTGTTGAAGCCGGCACCGCCTCCCCAGGTTGCGAAGGCTGCGGGGTACCGGGTGGTGCCGTGCATCTTCGGCGGGGTGACGCGGAAGATGGCTGAGGCATGCGGGGCCAGCGCGGCCGTGGCCCGGGAGTCCATGCCCAGGTTCCTGTGCTGCCAGAGGTCCCGGACGTTGGCCCCGGTTGCCAGGCCGAGGTCCTTGGCGAAGTCGATGGTCTTGGTGACGGTTTCGGTGTCGCTGCGGTTGAACAGGGCAACGCCCCACGAACCGTCCGGGAGCTGCCCGGCCCAGCGTTCGGTGTCGCGGGAGCCCGGGTCCTTGGAGAACGGGGTGGCGGACCGGTAGAGGGGCTTGCCTACCAGGCCGTCGGCATTGAGCTGGAGCACTTCCTTGTTGGTGTACACCCAGGCGTTGTTGCCGATCTGCTGGTACGTGTCAGCGATGGCCAGGGGCGATCCGGCCGCGACCATCAGGTTCATCATGGTCTTGCGTTCCTCGTCGCTGGCAAAGGTACTGGCCCGCATGAAGTCGCCGTCCAGGATCAGCTGGCCCCTGCCGCTGCGGTGGGACCAGCCGGTGAACCCGCAGAACGGGTTGGCCCAGTTGGGCCACGCGTCCTGCCAGTTCTGGCGCATCCCGCTCAACCGGTCCCAGCCGCCCTTGTCGGCGTCGGCATTGATCCGCACCAGGTCGCCGTTGGCCAGTTCCGCGGAACCGTCCTGGAACATGTGCGGCATGACGAGCGAAACTTCCATGTCGTCGCCGGCGGCCTCGTTGATCCAGGACAGGGCGAGTTCGTAGTTGGCCCGTCCGTGCGGGGCGTTGACCTGCCCGATGTTCGCGTCCCTTCCGTCCTCGTACCAGGAGAGGAAATCGATCCGCAGGTAGGGAACGCCGAGGTCCTTGAAGTACCGCACGTAGCCCTGGACGTATTCCTTGGCGCCGGTTTTGGTGGCGTCCAGCCAGTACAGCTGGTTCCCGCCGATGTCCCGGGCGAAGAAGTCCCCGGGTGCCACCAGGTCCGCGATCCTGACGTCGGGCCGGCCCAGGACGGTCTTGGAGGTGTCTTCGACGGCGGCCCGGTGCACCCAGAGCGGGTTGTAGTAGACACCCAGCTTCATCTTCCGCGCGGCCAGGTACTTGGCCCAGTACGCCCAGTCGTGCTGCCAGGAGTCGTTGTAGCTGGTGATGTAGCCGTTGCCGGTGGTGCGGCTGGAGCCTTCGATCCAGCCGTCGGTGCAGGCGATGTCGTAACCGAACTCGGCGAAGTTCCCGGCCAGCCAGTCGATGTTGGCCTTCCACTCGTTTTCCGGGATGGGGGCGTTGTGCGGGAACGAGTAGCCGTAGATGTTCCAGTACCGGGGGCCGGCACCGCTCCGGGTGAAGACGCTGTTCCGGCTTGCCAGGCGCAGGGGCGGCGCAGCCGTGACGGGGACGCCCGGGCGGGCGGTGACGGCGGTGGAGGCCTGGGCGGAGCTTGCCATGCCCAGGGCGTAGGCGAGGGTGGCGGCGCTGCCGGTGGTGAGCAGTGTGCGGCGGGACAGGTTCATCATCGATCAGTCCTTTGGGAGGGAGGTCGGGGCACACAAAAGTATTCACGGGCTATATTCGTGCGTCAAGCATTTAATTAATGGCGACGCCGGGACGGCACTTCGGGCGGGCATGCAACAGGAGCCCAAGAGGTCAGTAAGCTGGGCAGATGCCCGACCTTGCCGCACTGGCCCCCACCCTCGCGGCCATCGCCATCCTGGCGGCGCTCACGGTGGGCATCCTCTGGGGCTCGCGGACGCCGTCGTACCTCTCCCCCGCCCTGGCCATCCTCCGCGGCGTGCTGCAACTGGCGGCCATCAGCCTTGTCCTGGGCAGCGTTATCACCAGCCCGGTGTGGGTGGGCCTGGCCCTGCTGGTCATGTTCTCCGTGGCGTCCGTGACGGCTACGCGGCGGCTCACCTGGTCCTGGCCGCGGTTTGCGGTGGTGGCCGCAACCATGGCGGCCGGCATCCTGGTGACGGTGGCAATCGTCTTCGGCACGGGTGCCATCGAATTTTCGCCGCGCTATGCGCTGGCCGTGGGCGGGATCGTGATCGGCAACTCCATGACCATCGCCACGCTGGCCGGCCGCCGCTTCGTCGAGGCCGTCCTGGAGCAGTGGGACCAGGTTGAGGGCTGGCTGGCGCTGGGCGCGACGCCCCGCCAAGCCACCCTCATTCAGGCCCGGCAGGCAGTGCATTCGGCACTGATCCCCTCCACCGACCAAACCAAGACCACCGGCCTGGTCACGCTTCCCGGGGCTTTCGTGGGCGCCATCTTTGGCGGCGCCTCGCCCCTGGAAGCCGGGCGGTTCCAGGTAGTGGTGCTGGCGTCCATCATGGCGGCCGGGTCCATTACCGCCGTCGCGTTGATCCGTTCGCTGGGCAACGTCACAGAGCGGCCCCACCCTCTGTAGGGCCGGAGCGCAGTCACGGGCTCCGGCGGCGTGGGGCGCGGATTACGCGCCAGGGTGCGGCTTTCCCTAAAGTGGTACCGGGTCAACAGCGGAAGAAGGGATGGCGATTGGCATGAGCGCGCCGTTCCGCTTTCCCCGCGCCTTCGCATTCACGGTGGCACTGTTCGCCCTCGCTGCCGGAGCCCACGTGCTGGCCCGTGGCGTGATGCCCCAGCCGGGCATCGTCGCCGGCCTCTTTGCCCTGGTCCTGCTGCCGGTCATGGTGCTCGCCAGGATCCGGGTCAACCCGCCCGTGATGGCCGGTTTGCTCATCGGCGGCCAACTGCTCCTCCACGAGGCCTTCAGCACCTTGTCGGCGTCATCCGGCTTCACCCCGGCTCCGGGACCCCACGTCCACCCGGGTGAACCGCTTGCCGCCGCGGCATTGGCAGCGGCCCCGGAACACCTCCACGCCGCGGACCCGCTGATGCTGGTCCTGCACGCCGTGGCCACGGTGGCCACGGCCCTGGTGCTGGCCCGCGGCGAAGCGGCCGCCTGGGCCCTCGCGGCATGGCTGCGGCCGCTGATCCGCATCCTGACGGCGGTACTCCTCCCCGACTGGCCGCAGCTTCCGGCACCGCGCCGCCCTGTTGTGGTGCTGCGCGCCGCTTTCCTCCGGCTTCCCGCACTCCGCGGTCCGCCGCGCGCTGCCGCCTCCTGAGCGGCGCCTGACCACACCCAGCTGACCCGGGCCCAGGGCGTAGCCCTTGGACCGCCGCCTTTGCGCGCGCCCCCGTCAGCAATGCCCCCGCGCCCGGCCGCAGCCGCCCCGGCGCACCCGTACTTTGTGAAAGCGACATCATGAACACCTCAATCCGCCATACCGCCAAAGCCTTCGCCGCCATCACCGCAGCAGCCGGAATGCTCGCCTCAGGCGCCGCCGCCGCGTCCGCCCATGTGTCCGTGGACCCGGACGACACCGGCGCCAACGGCTACTCGCACCTGACCTTCAACGTCCCCAATGAGTCCCCCACCGCCAAGACGAACAAGCTCGAGGTCAAGCTGCCCACCGATACGCCCTTCACCTCCGTCTCGGTCAAACCGGTGGAGGGCTGGACCGCGCAGGTCATCACCGGAGAGCTGCCCCAGCCGGTTACGGTGGCCGGGGCCACGATCACCAAGGCGCCCACCTCGGTGGTCTGGACGGCGGACGAGGCCCACCAGCTGGGGCAGAACCAATACCAGGTGTTTTCGCTCTCTGTAGGCCGCCTCCCGGCCGCGGGGACCACGGTGGTGCTGGAGGCCGCCCAGGGTTACAGCGACGGGACGGTGGTGAACTGGAGCGAGCGCAGTGCTGACGGGCAGCCCGAGCCCAAGCACCCGGCCCCCTCCTTCACCACCACGGCCGGGGACGGCACCGCGGCGCACACCAGCACGGCCTCGGCTGCCGCCTCTCCCGCTCCAGCCGCCTCCGAGGGCATCGAACGCACCTCCGATACGACGTCAATCTGGGGCGTGGTCCTCGGCGCGGCAGGGTTTGTCCTGGGCGCCGCCGCCCTGGCGGTGGTGCTGGCCGGCCGCCGGTCCCGCTCCGCAGCCAAGTAGCAGGCGTCCCAGTGATGTTTGCGAGCCTGCGCAGCCGGTTCCGCCGCTGCCTGCTGGTCCTGGCCGTGGCGGCGTGTTCGGTTGTCCTGGCCGCGCCCGCGCAGGCGCACGATGTGCTCGAGTCCAGTGATCCTGCGAATGGATCAACCATGCCGGCGGTTCCCAGCCAGATTGGGCTGACCTTCGACCGCACGCCCATGGGCATCGGCTCGGTGGTCCACGTGCAGGACGGGAACGGCACGGACCAGGCCGACGGCCCCGTCACCATTGTGGACAATAACGTCACCCAGGCCGTGAAAGCCGGTGCACCCGGCGGGACGTACACCGTGGTTTGGCGGGTCGTTTCCTCCGACGGTCACCCGATCGAGGGGACCTTCACGTTCACGGCCGGGGGAAGCGCCACTGCAGCGCCGCCCGCACCTGTTGCTGCCGCGGGCTCCGGAGGCCCCCAGGCAGGCGTGATGATTGCCGGCGGGGCTGCCGCCGTCCTGGTGACCGGCCTGGCCGTTGGTGCTGCCTTGGTGCGGCGGCGGCTCCGGAGCACGGAGTCCGACGCCTGAGGATGCCGCCGGCCCTGCCAATCCGCCGGCCTGGGCAGGCACCACGACCGGCCGGGGCGGGCGCTGCGCCACACGCGCAGAGCCGCCCCGGCCGCCGTCGGGTGGATCCCCGGGTCAGGCCTGCTTCACGAGCGCGGCTTCGAGGTTGATCTTGACCTTGTCGCTGACCAGCAGGCCGCCGGCTTCCAGGGCGGCGTTCCAGGTCAGTCCGAATTGTTTGCGGCTGATCTCGGTTTCGGCCGAGAAACCCGCACGCGTGGCGCCGAACGGATCCACGGCAACACCGGTGAACTCAACCTCGAGCTCCACGGGCCTGGTGACGCCCTTGATGGTCAGGTCACCGGTCAGGGTGTAGTCCTCCCCGTCGCCTTGAATGGCAGTGCCGCGGAATGTCATTTCAGGAAACTTCTCGACGTCGAAGAAGTCCTCACCACGCACGTGCGCATCACGGTTGGCATCTCCGGAGTCGAAGCTGGCCGTGGCCACGGTGGCGTGCAGCGTGGAGTCCGCCAGGGATTCGCCCACCCGGGCCTCAGCCTGGGCATTGGTGAAACGGCCACGGACTTTGCTGATTCCGGCATGCCGGACGCTGAAGCCAATCTCGCTGTGCGACATGTCCAGGGTCCAGGTTCCAGGGGTGAGTTGCTGGGGAAGGGTCATGGTCATTCTCCTTGCTCGTAGGGCCGCAGGCTTCGGCGCCCGCTATGGGCGCAAGCTTGCGGATGTTCCTAAATATTCCGCATTGAACCCGCATTTATAAGGGGGCCGGGTGAACCGGGAGGGAACTTCGGGCGTATACATAAGCGTGGCACTAAGACTATTGACCGCCCTCGCGTTGTTCATTGATGCCGGCGTACACCTGTTCCTGGCCCCGGGCTACCAAAATGCCCAGCCGGGCACCATCAGCCAGGGCACCCTCTTCCTGCTGGAGGCCGCCGTGGCGCTTGTGGCCGGGATCTTTGTCCTGCTCCGGGGCAGCCGGGCAGCCTATGCCGTGGCCCTCCTGGTGGCCCTGAGTGCCTTCGCTGCCGTGATGCTGTACCGGTACGTTGACATCCCGGCCATCGGACCGATCCCCGCCATGTACGATCCCGTCTGGTTCTTCTCGAAGACCCTCAGCGCCGTCGCCGAGGGAGCCGGGGCCCTCCTGGCCGCCGCGGGACTGGCGCGGGCGTCCGGGAAGCGGCGGTCCGCCGTCGTGAAGCGCCCGACGACGCGTCCCGGCACGTGATTCCCCGTCCGGATTCCGCGGTACCCCGGTGGCCCGGGTCCGCCGCCGCCGTCAGCGTGCGGGCGGAGGCTGCCATGGCCCGCGGCGCGGCCGGGCGTGCCGTCCCTGACGCACTGGCCGCCGTGGCCGCCTACGGTTTGTCGGCGCTGTGGCTGTCATCTTTGTCCGCCCCGGGGGTTCCCCTGCAACTGGCAGGACTGGGCGCCGGCGCACTGGTCGCGGGCGCCGCGGCCGCTTCCGTGCTGCGGCGGGTGCCCAGGTTCTCCACTCCGGCCGACCGCGTGACGCTGCTGCGCGCCGTCCTCGCCGCCCTCTGCGCCGCACTGGCGGTCCCCCAGCTGTTCACTGGGCAACGGGCGGACCTTCTGGTTCCAGCCCTGGGCGGGCTGGCCTTCCTCCTCGACGGGGTGGACGGAGCCGTGGCGCGGCGGACCGGACTGTCCTCCGCTGCCGGGGCGCGCTTCGATGCGGCCACCGACGCCGGGCTGGTCCTGGCGTTGTCCGTCGCGGCCGCTGCCCGGGTGGGGACGTGGGTGTTGGCGATCGGGGGCATGTACTACGTTTTCGTGGCCGCCGGGCGTTTCCGGCCACAGCTCCGGGCGGCGCTGCCGCCACGCCAGTCCCGGAAGGCAATTGGGGCGTTGCAGCCGTTCGCGCTGCTCATGGCGCTGATTCCAGGCCTCCCGGCGGCCGCCGCGGTGTCCGTTCCGGCGGCAGCCCTGGCGCTACTGGCGTATTCCTTCGGGCGCGACGTGGTCCAGCTGGAGACCGGCCACCGTGCAGTGCTCCTGGAATCCGGCGCAGCCACGGCCGGCGCCGGACCGATCACACCCTGAGCTGCGCGGCTATCCTGCTGCCCCGCCAAGGGTGGCGAGGGCTTTCCGGAGGCGCGTCCCGGCGTCGTCCGCCACGTCCTTCACGGCAGGGGCGTCGCTGAGCTGGACCATGGCCTGCGGGTCGATCGCCTCAACGGTGGTCTCCTGGGCATCGGCTGCGCGGCGCACCACAACGTTGCACGGCAGGAGGGCGCCCATTTGCGGTTCGGCGGCAAGGGCCCGGCTGGCAAGGGACGGATTGCAGGCACCCAGGATGACGTAATCCCCGACGGCGTCCGCAGCGCCGGCGCCGAGCTTGGCTTCGAAGGTGGAGCGGATGTTGATTTCCGTCAGGATCCCGAAGCCCTGCGCGGCAAGGGCCTCACGGGTGCGTTCCAGCGCCTCGGCCCAGGGAAGGGCGACGGTGGTGGCCAGCGTGTACGTCATGGTGCTCCTCGAAGTTTGCGGACGGTCAGTGGCCAGGCGGCCAGGTTCAGGCGAGGGACAGGAAGAGCTTTTCCAGGTCCTTTTTATCCATGGTTTCGTCCTTCTGGACGATGCACTGCTCCAGGCCGGTGGCGATGATGGCGAAGCCGGCGCGGTCGAGGGCCTTGGACACGGCCGCCAGCTGGGTAACCACGTCCTTGCAGTCGCGGCCTTCCTCGAGCATCCGGGTGACGGCGGCGAGCTGGCCCTGGGCGCGCTTGAGGCGGTTGATCACAGGCGTGAGTTCGGTTGGGTTCAGTTCCATAAGGGGGTTCTCCATCGGTGGGGTGCTGACCTCAAGCATATACCCCCATGGGTGTTTTGACTACCCCTGGGGGTATCTGTAATACTCGGTGGGGTATCCACCAGCCCCCTTCCGAGAGGCCACTCATGACTTCCCTTTCCAAGGCAACCGCCGTCACCGCGCTCGCCCCCACCACCCTCCAGTCCTGGATCAAGGAACACCAGGACCTCGTCGTAATCGACGTGCGCTCCGCCGCTGAATTCGAGTCCATGCACATCCGCGGCTCCTACAACGTGCCGCTTCCGCTGCTCTCCGAGCACACCGACGAGCTCGCCGGCCGGCTGGGCTCCCGGGTGGTCCTGGTCTGCCAGTCCGGCGTCCGCGCCGAGCAGGCCCGCCAGCGCATGGCCACCGTCGGCCTTGACACCGCCTTCGTGCTCACCGGCGGCGTTCCCGGTTTCGCCGCCGCCGGCGGCGACGTGGTCAAGGGCAAGGACCGCTGGGACCTCGAACGCCAAGTCCGCCTCGCCGCGGGTTCACTGGTGATGCTGGGCCTGGTGGGCGGCAAGTTCGTCTCCCCCAAGGTCCGCATGCTCGCCGGAGCCATCGGCACCGGCCTGACCTTCTCGGCCGCCACCAACACCTGCGCCATGGGCAAGGCCCTCTCGGCCATGCCGTGGAACAAGGCAGCCGTGGAGCCCACCCGCGAAAGCGCCATCCTGCAGCTGCCCGTCAAGGCGGCTGAAGAGGACGCCGCGGCATGATCCCGGCCCTGGGTTTGGGGCTCGTCGTCGGCGTCGTATTGGGCGTTGTAGGCGGCGGCGGGTCCATCATCGCCGTTCCGGCCCTGGTATACGGCGTGGGCATGAGCCCCGCCCAGGCCATCCCGACGTCGCTGCTGGTGGTGGGCATCTCCTCACTGGCAGCCTTGCTCCCCCGGATCCGGGAGGGCTTGAACTGGCCCGTCATCGCACTGGTCGGGGGCGCCGGCATCCCGGCGGCCTGGGCCGGCGCCGCCGTCGGGAAACTCCTGGACCCGAACATCCTGATGCTGGCGTTTGCCGTCATCATGGTGGCGGCGGGCATCCGGATGCTCAGCAAGCCCCGCGAAACTGAAGGCTCCTGCAGCACCGGACCCAACCGGGCCTTCCGGTCCTGTGCCCCGAAGGCCGTGGGCGTTGGACTGCTCGTCGGGTTCCTCACCGGGCTGCTTGGCGTGGGGGGCGGCTTCCTCATCACCCCTGCACTGACCATCTTCCTGGGCCTGCGCATGAAGCAGGCCGTCGGAACCTCGCTGGCGATCATCGTGGTCAACTCCGCCGCCGGATTCAGCGCCCACGCTGCCGGTTACACGATCGACTGGGCCACCACCCTGGCGTTCGCGGGCCCGGCCATCGCCGGATCCATCGTCGCGGCACGGCTTGCCCGCCACCTCCACGACAAGCACATCCGCATCTCGTTCGCGGTCCTCATCTTCGCCGTCGCGGCGTGGGTCACCGCCAGTACCGTCACCGCCTGACCCCCTATGCCCAGAAGGAGCACACCATGGGACTGATCGATTCCCTCAAGAAGGCCTTCAGCAAGCCCTACAAGACAATCTCCGTGGCGGAGGCCAAGGAACTCCTGGGTTCCGGAGCCACGCTCATCGACGTCAGGTCAGCCCAGGAATGGCGGACCGGCCGTGCCCCGCAGGCCAAGCACGTCCCGCTGGACAGGCTGCAGGGCAGTACGGCGGGAATCCAGAAGTCCCGTCCGGTGATCGCCGTCTGCGCCTCCGGCGTGCGGTCCGCCTCCGCCGCCCGCCTCCTGGCCGCGAAGGGCTACGCCGCCTACTCGGTGCGAGGCGGCATGGCCGCCTGGCGCCAAGCCGGCGAACCCATCCGCTAAGCATTCAAAACCTCACCCACCAGCCGAAACCCATTTCGAAGGAGAACCACCATGGCTGAAATCACCATTACCGAAGCCGAGCAGCGCCGCTCCACCGCCCGGATCCTGGACGTCCGTGAGGACTTCGAAGTCGCCGAGGGCATGATCCCGGGTGCCCTGCACATCCCCATGGGCCAGCTTCAGGCCCGCCTGGGCGAGCTGGACCCGGCAGTGCCCGTCATCGCCGTCTGCCGCAGCGGCAACCGCAGCGCCGCCGTCGCCGATGCCCTTAACGGCGCCGGCTACAAGGCGGACACCATGGCCGGAGGCATGACCGCCTGGACCCGGGCCGGACTCCCCACCGCCTAGGCCCCCAAACACACGCCGCACCAACCAGAACCCGCCCGAAAGGACACGACAGATCATGGCAACCCTCGACATCACCGATCAATCCTTCGCCCAGACCCTGGAGGACAACAACATCGTCTTCGTTGACTTCTGGGCAGCCTGGTGCGGCCCCTGCCGCATGTTCGCGCCCACGTACGGGGCCGCCGCCGAACGCCACCCGGACATCACCTTCGCCAAGGTGGACACCGAGGCCGAACAGGCCCTCGCCGCCGCAGCGAACATCACCTCCATCCCCACCCTGATGGCCTTCAAGGACAAGACCCTGGTCTTCTCCCAGCCCGGAGCCCTGAACGCCACCGGCCTGGAGGAAGTCATCCAGGCCGTCAAGAACCTGGACATGGACAAGCTCCGCGCCGAGGGAGGCCACCAGCACGCCTGACCGGCTACGGTCCGTATCCACCGCATATTTCTCATTGCAAGATACCCCCAGGGGTATCTATAATTATTGCAGAACAACCTTCCCATCCCCTTTCGACCGAAGGAGCACCCGATGCTACTCGAGCGCATTTACGACGAAGACCTGGCCCAGGCGAGCTACCTCATCGGCTGCCAGGCCAAGGGCGAGGCAATCGTGGTGGACGGCCGCCGCGACATCGCCGTCTACCAGGACCTTGCCGCAAAGAACGGCATGAAGATCGTGGCCGTCACCGAGACCCACATCCACGCCGACTACCTCTCCGGCACCCGCGAACTGGCTGCCGCCACGGGCGCGAAGATCTACGTCTCCGGCGAGGGCGGACCTGACTGGCAGTACCAGTTCGAGGGGGAGCGGCTCTACGACGGCGACACCATCACCCTGGGCAACATCACCATCAAGGCGGTCCACACGCCCGGGCACACCCCCGAGCACCTGTCCTTCCTGGTCACCGACGGCGCGTTCAGCGACAAACCCGGCTACCTGCTCTCCGGAGACTTCGTCTTCTCCGGCGACCTGGGCCGGCCGGACCTGCTGGACGAGGCAGCCGGAGGCGTGGACACCCGTTTCGAAGGCGCCAAGCAGCTCTTCGCCAGCCTCCGCGACAAGTTCCTCACCCTGCCGGACTACGTCCAGGTCCACCCGGGCCACGGCGCCGGCAGCGCCTGCGGCAAGGCCCTGGGCGCCATCCCTTCCTCCACCGTGGGCTACGAACGCCTGTACGCCTGGTGGGGCCCCTACCTCGCCGCCAACGACGAACAGGGCTTCATCAACGAACTGCTCGATGGCCAGCCCGACGCCCACGCCTACTTCGACCGCATGAAGCGCGAAAACCGGGAAGGCCCCGCCGTCATGGGCGAACGCGCCCCGCTGCAGGAACTGGACCCGGACGCCGTCGCCAAAGGCCTGGCCGAGGATACCCTGACCTTCATCGACACCCGCTCCAACGGCGAAGTCCACCAGGGCACGGTGGTCCGGTCCCTGAACGTCCCGGCCGGCAAGTCCGTGGCCAGCTACAGCGCCTGGGTGGTCAACCCGGAGACCGATATGAACCCGCTGGTGCTCCTGGCCGAAGACCAGGAACACGCCCAGGACCTGTGGGACCACCTGGTCCGGGTGGGCATCGACAACGTTGCCGGCTACCTCACAGGCATCGACGGGCTGCCCTCCTTCACGCCAAAGCTGATCCAGCCCGAAGAACTCGAAGGTTTCGAGGCCGCCATGGTCCTGGACGTCCGCAACAAGACCGAGCACCGGGCCGGGCACGTCCCCGGCTCCCACCAGCTCAGCGGCGGCCGCGTCATGTGGCACCTGGACGAGCTCCCGGCGGAGGGCGCCATCGTGTCCTACTGCCAGTCCGGCGTGCGCAACTCCGTAGCCGCCAGCGCCCTGCGCCGGGCCGGGTACGACGTCGTCGAACTCGACGGCAGCTACGCCGCCTGGAACGCCTGGCGGAACACCGTCCCCGCAGCCTGAGCAGGCAATTCCCCCCAGACCGCCCGGGCAGGACCCCCCTCCTGCCCGGGCCCGGCCCGGACGCGTCCCCCGCGTGTCCGGGCCACTCTTTTGTCCCCACCACGAACGGAGCGCCGCGAATGCCCGGCAGCACATCCCCCCGCCACAGCGGATCCAACCCGGCGGTGCTGGGCTTGCGGCAGAACCTGGCCCAGTTCATGCTGCTGGTGGCCGTGAACGCCCTGGTGGGCGGCACCCTGGGCCAGGAGCGCACGGTCCTTCCGCTGCTCGCCTCCCAGGAATTCCACCTCGACCTGTACACGGGCGCACTGACCTACATCCTCGCCTTCGGCCTGTCCAAAGCCGCCATGAACTACTTCGCCGGCACGCTCTCGGACCGGTACGGCCGGAAACCGGTCCTTATCGCCGGCTGGCTGGCCGCGGTGCCCGTCCCCCTGATGCTCATCTATGGCCCGTCCTGGGGCTGGATCGTGGCGGCCAATGTGCTGCTCGGCGTCAGCCAGGGCCTCACCTGGTCCACCGCCGTGATCATGAAAATGGACCTCGTGGGACCCAAACAGCGCGGCCTGGCCATGGGCTTCAACGAGGCCGCGGGCTACCTCGGGGTGGCCGTGACGGCCCTGGCCACCGGCTACCTCGCCACCGCCCACGGCCTCCGCCCGGCCCCGTTCCTCCTGGGTGCCGCCTACATCGCGCTGGGACTCGGACTGACCGTCCTGGCCGTCCGCGAAACCCACCACCATGCCAGGACCGAGGCTGCACAGCATGCCACGGGACGGGACACCGCCCACGCCGGCCTCACCACCGGCCAGGTGTTCACCCTCACCAGCTTCACGGACCGCTCCCTTTCCGCGGCAAGCCAGGCCGGCCTGGTGAACAACCTCAACGACGGCCTGGCGTGGGGCCTCTTCCCCGTCCTGTTCGCCGGTGCCGGCCTGGGCCTTGGCCAGATCGGCATCCTGGCCGCCGCCTACCCGGCGGCCTGGGGAGCGGCCCAGCTGGTGACCGGCGCCGCCTCCGACCGCTGGGGTCGCAAGTGGTTCATCGCGGCCGGCATGCTGGTGCAGGCCGCCGCCCTGGCGATCATTGCCGCAGCGCACGGCTTCGCACCCTGGCTCGCCGGCGCCGTCGTGCTGGGCCTCGGTACCGCCATGGTCTACCCCACCCTGCTGGCAGCCATCGGCGACGTCGCCCATCCAGCCTGGCGCGCCCGCTCGGTGGGCGTGTACCGGCTGTGGCGCGACGGCGGATTCGCAGTGGGTGCCCTGCTGTCCGGAGTGCTCGCGGACCTCTACGGCATCCCCGCGGCCATCGCCGCCGTCGCAGTGCTCACCGCGGTTTCGGGCCTGGTGGTGGCCGTGCGGATGCGCGGGAATGACCACGCGGCGGGATAGGCCCTTCTATCCGCGCCCCGCAATGTAGGTGACCAGCCCGCCCACGGTAGCCACCGCCGGGTAGTCTGCCTCCGGGATATCCACGCCCGTGGACTCGGCGATGACCTCCACCAGGTGGAGGAAATCCAGCGAGTCCAGTTCCAGGTCCTGGCGCAGCCTGGCGGCGCCGTCCAGGTCCCCGGGCTCGACGTCGGGCGCTACTTTGCCGATCGCCGCCTCCACGGCCCGGCGCGCGTCCTGTTGGTTCACGGCTCCTCCTCGTTCACACGGGTCCAGCTCACAGGTCCTCCGGCGTTTGCAGGAGTTCGTCGATCCGGGCCAGGAAGCGTCCGCCGCGCAGCCCGTCGCTGACCCGGTGGTCCGCGGACAGGGTGGCGATGGCCGCATGCCGGATCCCGAGCATCCCGTTGTGCGCCCACGGCTGTTCGAGGACCTTGCCGAAGCCCACCATGGCCACCTGCGGCGGATAGATCACTCCGTAGACACTTTCGACGCCCAGGTCGCCCAGGTTGGTGACGGTGAGGGTGGGGTCGGCCATCTCGGCGCGCTGGAGCCTGCCCGCCCTGGCCCGGCTGACCAGGCCGCGCAGCTGCTCCATCAGCTCGTCCAGGCTGAGGGTGTCTGCGTCGTGCAGCGCCGGTGCCACCAGCCCGCCGTGGCGCAAGGCCACCGCGACGCCCAGGTGCACTGCGCCGGCGGGCTGGAACGCGCCCCTGGTGAAGAAGCCGTTCATGTCCGGCACCTCCTTTGCCGCGAGCGCGGTTGCCTTGAGCAGCAGGGCGGACGGGACCAGGCGGGCGGTGACGGGCCGCTGCTGGTTCGCCGCCTGCATCCACGCCATCGCTGCTGCCAGGTCCAGGGTGGTGGCGAGGTAGTAGTGCGGGATCTCCTTCTTGGACCGCGACATCAACGCACCGATGGCCTGCCGCAGGCTCTCCGTCCTGCTGCCGGCCGCAGCCGGTTCCTGCCGGGGTGCGGCGGGCAGCACGGGTTCCGTTGCCTGCGCCGGTGCCGCGGGGCGGGCTTCCGACGGCGGTGCTTGCGCTGGCTTGTCCGCGCCGGGTTCCCTGGCCGGCCGCCCCCGGGGCGGGACGGCGGCGAGCACGTCCTCCTCCGTCACGGCACCGCCCGGGCCCGTGCCCGGGACGGCTGGCAGGTCCACCCCGAGTTCTGCCGCCAGCCGGCGGGCAAGCGGCGAGGACCGCACGCGGTGCGCTTCGGGTGCTGTTGCCGGCTCCGGCGCCCGGGTGCCGGACGCCGCAGCGGCGCGTTCGACGTCGGCCCGGGTCACCTCGCCGCCGGCACCGCTGCCGGCGAGGCGTCCGACGTCGACCCCCAGCGTGTGCGCCAGGTGCCTGACCGGCGGCGGGACTTTTGCGCCCGGCTCCGGATGCCCGCCCGCGGCACCAGGATGAGCTGGCGTTGCCTCATTTGCTGTCAAAGGTGAGCGGGCGTCGGGGGAAATGCTGCCGGAAGTGAGCGGGGGTGGCGGCGGGAGTTCGGCGGGGGTGGCCGTGATCCGGGCGATGGGCGTCCCCACCTGCACGGTGTCGCCGATGTCCACCAGGAACTCGGCGACGACGCCCTCCTCGAAGGATTCGATGTCCATCACGGTCTTGTCGGTGTCCACGGCCGCCACGAGGTCGCCCTTATGGACATAATCTCCCGGCTTGACCAGCCACTCCACCACCTTGCCGTGCTCCATGTCCGCGCCCAGGGACGGCATCCGGAACTCAGCCATTGGTCCCCACGGCCCTCCGCGCGGCGGCCATGACCCGCTCCACCGACGGCAGGGCCGCCTGTTCCAGGTGCTTGGCGTACGGGACCGGCACCTCCAAGCTGCACACCCGCTCCACCGGGGCGTCCAGGTCGAAGAAGGCCTGCTCGCAGATCCTGGCGGCAATCTCCGCCGAGATGCTGCCACTGCGCCAGCCTTCGTCCACCACGACGGCCCGGTGGGTCCTGGCCACGCTGTCCAGGATGGTGGGCGCATCCAGCGGGCGGAGGGTCCGGAGGTCGATCACGTCGGCCTCGATGCCTTCGGCGGCCAGCAGGTCCGCGGCCTCCAGCACCATGGGCAGCGTGCCGCCGTAAGTGACGAGCGTCAGGCCGTCCCCGTGGCGCACCACCGCTGCCTTGTCGATGTCCACGGCGCCGGCGTCGTCGTCGAGCTCCCCGGCCACGTTGTACAGCGAGCCGTGCTCGAAGATCAGCACCGGGTCCGGGTCCTGCAGCGCGGTCCAGAGCATGCCCCGGGCGTCGGCCAGGGTGGCGGGGGCGAGGATGCGGAGCCCCGGGATGTGCGCGTACCAGCCTTCCAGGCTGTGCGAGTGCTGGGCGCCGAGCTGGCGGCCGGCACCGGTGGTCATCCGGATGACGATGGGCACGTTGAACTGGCCGCCGGACATGTGCAGCAAGGTGGCGGCGTTGTTGATGATCTGGTCCAGCGCCAGCAGGCTGAAGTTGACGGTCATGATCTCCACCACCGGCCGCATTCCGCCCAGCGCCGCGCCGATCCCCGCACCGACGAACCCGGACTCGGACAGCGGCGTATCGCGGATCCGTTCCGGCCCGAACTCCTCCAGCAGCCCCAGGCTCACGGCGAAGCTGCCGCCGTACCTGCCCACGTCCTCGCCCATGAGGAACACCCGCTCGTCGCGCTGCATCGCGTCGCGGAGGGCCGCCCGCATCGCTTCCCGGTATGTGGTTTTCATCCTGCCGTCCCCTCTTTCCCGGCCCCGTCGCCGGCGGTCGCAACGCTGCTGCCGCCCTCCGGCCGGTCGCTGTAGACAAACCGCATGAGTTCGGACACCGGTTCCGGCGTGCCGTTCTCGGCGAACCCGACCGCGGTGCTGATCTCCGCATCCACGTCCGCCGTCAGCGCCGCCCAGGTGTCCTCCGGCAGCTGTCCCGCGGCCTGCATGGTTCCCTGCAGCAGGCTGATGGGGTCACGTTCCATCCAGCGGGCCACCTCCGTTTTCTCCCGGTACAGCTCGGGATCGAACATGGAGTGGGCGCGGAAACGGTAGGTGCGCAGCTCCAGGAAGTGCGGCCCGCCGCCGGACCGGACGGCGTCCACCGCCCGCCGGGCAGCTTCCTCGACGGCGAGCACGTCCATCCCGTCTACGGCCCACGCGGAGATTTCGTACCCGGCGGCCTTGAGCGCGATGTCCGTCTGGGATTCGGAACGGCCCAGCGCGGTTCCCATCGCGTAAAGGTTGTTCTCGCAGCAGAAGAGCACCGGAAGCTGCCACAGGGCGGCCAGGTTCATGCTTTCGTGGAACTCGCCCTCCGCCACGGCGCCCTCGCCGAAGAAGCAGACAGTGACGCGCTCGCGCCCGGCCATCCGGTCCGCGAGCGCCAGGCCGACGGCGATGGGCAGCCCGCCGGCCACGATCGCGTTTCCGCCGTAGAAGCGGGCTTCCGCGTCGAAGAGGTGCATGGAGCCGCCGCGGCCCCGGCAGCAGCCCTCGGCGTGGCCGTACATTTCGGCGAGGATGGCACCGGCGGAGACGCCGCGGAGCAGCGCGTGGCCATGCTCGCGGTAGGTGGCCACCACCGCGTCCTCCGGTGCCAGGGTTTCCATCACCCCGGCGGCCACGGCTTCCTCGCCGATGTACACGTGCAGGAACCCGCGGATCTTCGCGGCGCTGTACAGCTCAATGCATTTTTCTTCGAGCCGGCGCACCCGCAGCATCTGCCGCAACAGGTGCAGGGCGTGTTCCTGGTCGCGGATGGCCTGGTTCCGCAGGGTAATCATGGCTGGTCCTTGCCGAGTCCCAGCGCCGGTCCGGCCGGGGCCTCCAGGGTTGAGGTGTCGCCTTCGGGCAGCCCCAGCTCACGGGATTTCAGGAGCCGGCGCAGGATCTTTCCACTGCGGGTCTTGGGCAGCGTGCTGGTGAAGTCCAGCAGCCGGGGCGCGACGGCGGCGCCCAGCCTTTTCCTTGCGAAGCCGATGATCTCCAGTTGCAGCTCCTCGCTGGGCTGGTTGCCCGGCTTGAGTTCCACGAAGGCCTTGACCACCTCGCCGGCCACCGGGTCGGGCACTCCGATCACTCCTGCTTCGGCCACCGCCGGATGCTCCATCAGGCAGCTTTCCACCTCGAACGGGCCGATCAGGTGGCCCGAGGACTTGATGACGTCGTCGCCGCGGCCGACGAACCAGAAGTAGCCGTCGGCGTCGCGCTTTGCCAGGTCGCCGGTAAGGTACCAGCCGCCGGCGAAGCACCGCCGGTAGCGCTCCTCTTCGTTGAGGTAGCCGCGGAACATGGACGGCCACCCGGGGCGCAGCGCCAGCTCCCCCATGGTGTCCGGTTCCGTGACCAGGACCGCCTGGCCATCCCGGAGGACGGGCTTGCCGTCGGCGTCCCGGGCCACCAGTGCCGCCTCGATCCCGGGAAGCGGCCGCCCCATGGACCCGGGGCGGATGTCCATGGCAGGGAAATTGGCGATCATGATCCCGCCCGTCTCGGTCTGCCACCAGTTGTCATGCACCGGCAGGCCCAGGACCTCCTGGCCCCACACCACCGCCTCCGGGTTCAGCGGCTCCCCCACGCTGGCGATGAAGCGCAGCGCGGAGAGGTCATGCCCGGCTGCCCGTTCGGTGCCGGCCTTCATCAGCATCCGCAGTGCCGTGGGGGCGGTGTACCAGACGGTGACGTGCTGGTCCGCAAGGATCCGGTACCAGCGGTCGGCGTCCAGTTCTTCCTCGTCCACGATGGCGGTCACACCGTGCACCAGCGGCGCAATGATGCCGTAGGACGTGCCCGTCACCCAGCCGGGATCGGCGGTGCACCAGTAGACGTCCTCCGGGTGCAGGTCCAGGGCGAAGCGGCCGGTGGCGTAGTGGGCGGCCACCGCGTCGTGGACATGGATGGCTCCCTTGGGCGTGCCGGTGGTTCCACTGGTGAAGTGCAGCAGCGCCATGTCCTCCGGCGCGGTGTCGGCGATGTCCCCGCCGGGGACACCCGGCACCGGCTGGGGGGACTGCGCCAGGAGGCCGGCCAAGTCCAGGGTTCCCGGTTCGGGGTTGCCGTCCGCGTCCACCAGCAGGATGCAGCGGAGCTCGGGAAGGCTGTCCCGGACCGGCGCCACCTTCTTGCGGTACAGGGCCCTGGTGGTGACCAGGGCGCGGCCCGCGCCGAGGTGCAGCCGCTGCCGGACCGGTTCGGGACCAAAGGCGGAAAAGAGCGGACAGAAGACGCTGCCGTTCTTGAAGGTGCCGAGCACGGCGACATACAGCTCCGGGCTGCGGCCCAGGAGGGAGAAGACCCGCTCACCGCGCCCCACCCCCAGTGTCCGGAGCACTGCCGCGAACCTGCCGGACTGCTCGGCAAGGTCACCGTAGTCCAGGGACCGGGTGCCGCCGTCGGCCCTGATAAAGCGCAGGGCTTCCTTGCCGCCGCGGCCTTCTGCCACGTGCCGGTCCACGGCCTCGTACGCGATGTTCAGCCCGCGGCCGCCGGGCAACCCGGCCAGTGCCTGCCGGGCCTGGTCCCAGCTGAAGTCGCGCCTGGCGGCCTCATAGTCCGGCATGTTGGGCCGGACCGGGAAGGCGGGCACGTCCTTGATGATGGCGGCCCAGCGTTTCACTCCCTCGCCTCCGGCATGGACCGCCCCACCGGTGACGGCAGGAGGTAGTGACGGAACCAGTCGGCGGCCAGGTTCGCGGCCAGTGCCAGGGTTCCGGGCTCCTCGAAGAGGTGGGTGGCCCCAGGGACGATCTCGAGCCGGGTGGGCGCCTGCATGCGTGCCATCGCCTGGCGGTTGAGTGCCAGGACCTGGGTGTCGGCACTGCCGACGATCAGGAGGGTGGGGGCCCTGACGGCGCCGAGCCGCGGACCGGCAAGGTCCGCCCGCCCGCCCCGGGACACCACGGCGGCAACCTCGGCGCCGGGCTCGGCGGCGGCCCAGAGCGCCGCGGCCGCGCCGGTGCTCGCTCCGAAGTAGCCGATCCGGCCGGCGGAGCCGTCACGGCGCGCCTCCAGCCAATGGGTTGCGGCGGAAAGGCGCCGGGCAAGCAGGGCGATGTCGAAGACGTTGGCGCGGTTGACTTCCTCTTCGGGCGTGAGCAGGTCAAGGAGCAAGGTGCCCAGCCCTGCCCCGTGCAGGACCGAGGCCACGTAACGGTTGCGGGGGCTGTGGCGGCTGCTGCCGCTGCCGTGGGCGAAGAGGACCGTGCCGTCGCACCTTCCCGGCAGGTGGAGGCTGCCGCGCAAGACGGCCCGGCCGTCCGGGATTTCGACGTCGTCGTCCAGGGTGCCGTCTTCCCTTTCGTCGCCGCGGTGGCGGGGCGGGGATGCCGCCGCGTCGAGCAGCTGCACCACCTCGCCATCCTCGGTGGGCGAGAAGTCATGGTAGTAGTACCCCACCGCCTGGAAGTCCTGGGGCGAGAGGAGGCAGACGACGTCGTCCGGTTCCTTCAGCTCCACGATGGCGCGGGCGGGGGCAACGGGAACGGCAAGGATGATTGTTGCTGCGCCGAGTTGCCGGGCCACCTGGCAGGCCGCTTTGGCGGTGGAGCCGGTGGCGATGCCGTCGTCCACGATGACCGCAGTTCGTCCGGTGAGGTCGAGCCGCGGGCGGCCTTGGCGGAACCGCGCCACCCTGCTGTCCAGCAGCACCCGCTCCCGCCGTTCCACCTGCTGCAGGTCTTCCTGGGAGACATGGGCCATGGACAGGGTGCGCCGGTCCAGGACCCGGACGTTGCCTTCCCCGATGGCTCCCATGGCCACCTCAGGCTGGAAGGGAACCCCCAATTTCCGCACCACGATCACATCCAGCGGCGCCTCGAGGGCCTTGGCCACCTCGAACGCCACGGGCACGCCGCCGCGGGGCAGGCCCAGTACCACCACGTCCCGTCCGCGCAGGCCGGCGAGCCGTTTGCCCAGCCGCCGCCCGGCGTCGGCCCTGTTCAGGAATGCAACCATCACCCTCACCCGCCGTATGGATACAGCTCCGCCATGGCCTCCGGTGCGGCATGGGCAGGAGGGGATCCCGCCTCATACCGCATCACGTCAGTCATGGCGGATGCTGCCGCTAATGCGAAATGCGCAGATTGTGATGGGCGTCAGTGCTGGGCTTTATGGCCACCGCGGTGACCACCAGCGCCACTGCCCCTGCAATCCACGACGTCCATGCTGCGCCGGTCGCGCCCGTGTAGGACCCCAGCCACGGCGAGAGGATCAATACTGCGGCAACGACAGCCTGGGCGTATTCCATGACCGGAGTTCCGGGCATTGCCAGGTTGACGATTCCGCTGACCACCAGGAGCCCGCCGAAGACGAGCATGAGGGTGGTGGACATGTTTTGCTGCCGCGTGAACAGGACCGCCACTGCGGTAAAGAGTCCGGCGGCAGCTGCTGCGTAGTCCTGCCACCGATACCACTTTTTCACTGTTTTTCCTTTCTGGTGTGGGCGGAACGCCAGTACGTTTCCGCCCGATGGGCCTCTGCTGCCCATGGTTCAAGTCAACGCCTGCCGGGGTCCGCCCAGTAGGGCAGAAAGACCTGCCCGGGGGCTTGCACCGCGGCTACTCAGTGTTACTATCTACTAGTAGTCAGTAACACTAAGTACCTAAAGGAATTCCATGGGCAAGCAGATGACCGAGATGCTCAAGGGCACGCTGGAGGGCATTGTCCTGGCAACCCTCGCCGCCCGGCCGGCGTACGGCTACGAAATCACCGCAAGGCTTCGCGACCAGGGGTTTTCGGACATCGTCGAGGGCACGGTGTACGCACTGCTGGTCCGCATCGAACAACGCGGCCTGGTGGATGTGGCCAAAGTCCCGTCCGAAAAGGGACCGCCCCGCAAGGTGTATTCGCTGAACGCTTCCGGCAGCGGATACCTGGACGAGTTCTGGACCTCCTGGAGCTTCCTCGCCGAACGGATCGAGCAGCTCCACCACACCAACAACCCGCAGGAAAAAGGAGAATGACCATGACACAGGGATGGCTCGAGAAAGTCACCGGCTCCTTCGACGACAAGAAGCGCTGGCGCCAATACAAGGCCCGCAAAGAACAGCTGCCCGGCAGCTACCGGACCACCATCGACGCCTTGGAACGCTACTTCACCTACGCCGGCGCCATCGTCAAGGGCGATGTCCTCGTGCAGATGCTGGAGGACCTGGCGGATCTGGTGGAGGGGGCCGCGGCGGACGAAACCCCGATCCGCGACATCGTTGGCGAGGACCCGGTGGAGTTCGCCGAAACCTTCATCAGCAATTACTCGGACGGCCAGTGGATCAACAAGGAGCGCAAGCGCCTGACCGACTCCATCAACCAGGCCGCTGCCGGCGACGCCTGAGAAGCCCCGCACCGGAAAAGGACCGGCCATGGCCACAGACCAGGCCCTGCAACCCGCCATCCGGGTCCAGGGCATCGAAAAGTCGTTCAAGGAACTGCACGTGCTGCGGGGCGTCGACTTTGACGTGATGCCGGGAAGCATCTTCGCGCTCCTCGGCTCCAACGGCGCCGGCAAGACCACGCTGATAAAGATCCTCTCCACCCTGCTGAAACCGGACACCGGCACGGCCTCGGTGAACGGTTTCGACGTCCGCACCCGGGCCGGGGACGTGCGGGCCGCCATCAGCCTGACCGGCCAGTTCACCGCCGTCGACGACGTCCTCACCGGGAGGGAGAACCTGGTGCTGGTGGCCCGGCTGCGGCACCTGCCCAACCCGGGAGTGGTCGCCGGCGCCCTGCTGGACCGCTTCGACCTGGCCGAAGCCGCCAACCGCAGGGCAGGCACCTACTCCGGCGGCATGCGGCGGCGCCTGGACATTGCCATGAGCCTGGTCGGAAACCCCAGCGTCCTCTTCCTCGACGAACCCACCACCGGCCTCGATCCGCAGGCACGCAACGAAGTGTGGCGGACCATCCGGCAGCTCGCAGGCCACGGCACCACCGTACTGCTCACCACCCAGTACCTCGACGAGGCAGAACAACTCGCAGACCGCATCGCCATCCTGCACCAAGGCACCATCATCCAAAACGGGACGCTGGCCGAACTCAAGCAACTCCTCCCCGCCGCCACCGTGGAATACGTGGAGAAACAGCCTTCGCTCGAGGACGTTTTCCTGGCCCTGGTGGGTTCAGCCCCGGAAAACCGTCCCAGCGGCGCCTCCGCGCCAGGAAAGGACCACTGATGAGCACCCACGCCTTGCGGGATACCGCCGTCCTGACCGGCCGCTCGCTGCGGCACATCCTCCGCAGCCCGGACACCATCATCACCACCGCAGTGACACCCGTGGCCATGATGCTGCTGTTCGTCTACGTGTTCGGTGGCGCCATCACCACCGGTTCAGGCGGCTCCTACGTCAACTACCTCCTGCCCGGCATCCTCCTGATCACCGTCGCCTCCGGCGTGGCCTACACCGCCTACCGGTTGTTCCTTGACGTCAAGGGCGGGATCGTCGAACGGCTCGGATCCATGCCGATCGCCAGGCCCAGCATCCTGTGGGCCCACGTGCTCACTTCACTGGCCGCCAACCTCGCGGCGATCGCCATCGTGACCGGCGTCGCCGTGCTCATGGGGTTCCGCAGCGGCGCCTCCGTGGCAGCATGGCTCGCCGTCGCCGGAATCCTGGTCCTGTTCACCCTGGCCCTGACCTGGCTGGCGGTAGTTGCCGGCCTGACCGCCAAGACCGTGGATGGCGCCAGCGGCATGAGCTACCCGCTGATCTTCCTGCCGTTCATCAGTTCGGCGTTCGTTCCCACGGCCACCATGCCCGGGCCGGTTGCCTGGTTTGCCGAGAACCAGCCGGTGACCCCGATCGTGGACACACTTCGGGCGCTGCTCGCGCAGGAACCCGTGGGCACCGGAATCTGGACAGCGCTCGCCTGGCTGGCCGGTCTCCTCGCCGTGGCCTACGCGGCTGCGGCCACCATCTACCGCCGGAAAGTGGGCTGAGCCCGGAACCTGATCGGATTCACTGCGAACTCACAGGGTTTGCCCGTGCAAATCCGGGCCGCGGTATGCGAGAGTGGCCGGAACGCTGGGGCGTAGAGAGAGTCCAGACCGCGGAGGCCGACCGTGAACCGTTTATCAATCCGATCCCGCAGTGTTGTGCGAGCTCATTCGCCAGCAATAGTGCCGGTTTTGGCACTGCTCCTGTTCGCCCTCGTGGCTTGCCAGGCTCCCGCACCGACCTCCGAGCCTGACACTGCAGCACCGCTGCAGGACATTCCTTCGAAGGCAGGCACGCCCCAGCATGTATTTGTCATCAACCTGGAAAACAAAAGCTACGACTCCGTGTGGGGCAGCAACTCCTCCGCACCCTACCTGTCCGGAACGCTCCGCAGCCGCGGCGTCCTGCTGAAGAATTACTACGGCATCGCCCACAACTCACTGCCCAACTACCTGGCCCAGATTTCCGGCCAGCAGCCCAATATCGATACGGAACAGGACTGCCGCACCTATACGGCGTTCAACGCCACCGGCACCGGCCCGGAAGGCACGTTGCAGGGCAACGGCTGCTTATACCCGCAGGAAACCCAGACCCTGGCCGGGCAACTGACAGCCCAGGGCAAAACGTGGAAGGGCTACATGGAGGACATGCAACAGCCCTGCGAGCACCCGGTCCTAGGCGAACCCGACAACCACGGGCACGCCACACCGAACGACATGTACTCCACGCACCACGATCCCTTCGTCTACTTCCGCTCGATTACTTCCTCCCCGGATTGCGCTAAGAACGTGGTCAACTTCTCCACGCTCGCAGACGACCTGAAATCTGTGGACACCACCCCGAACCTTGCCTACATCACGCCCAACCTCTGCCACGACGGGCACGATGCGACCTGCGCTGACGGCAGTCGGGGCGGACTGGGGGCAGTGGACTCGTGGCTCAAGGCCCAGGTACCAGCCATTTTGTCGTCGCCGGCATTCCTGCAGGACGGCATGCTGGTCATCACCTTCGACGAGACCGACGGCGGCACGGTGGGTCCCTCCAAGGGAGACCAGGGAAGCCCCGCAGGCGGTGCGGCCGGGGGGCGGGTGGGGGCGCTGGTAATCTCGCCGTTCAGCACCGCGGCCGCCTCGTCAGACCAGCCTTACAACCACTACAGCACGCTGGCCACCATCGAGGACCTGTTCCACCTCCCGCGGCTTGGGTTGGCGGCCGACCCCGGGGTGAAGACCTTCGGCAGCGACGTCTACCGGTCAGGGACCTGACATGCGGCTGCTCCGGAACGGACGACGACTTACTGCCCTCGTCCTGGCCGCCGCAACAGTGGTAGCCCTGGCAGTCCTCGCCGTCATGGTGCCAGCCGGGCTGCGCGCCGGCGTATTTCCCGCCGGGGATACCGGGATCTCCAAGATCAAACACGTGGTGATCATCACCCAGGAAAACAGATCCTTCGACAGTTACTTCGGCACCTACCCCGGCGCGGACGGAATTCCCATGCAGGACGGCCAGCCCGCTGTCTGCATCCAGGACCCCGCCCATGGTGGTTGCGCACGGCCGTTCCATGACACCAAAGACAGCAACGCCGGCGGCCCGCACAGCCCGGCAGATGCGACGGCTGACATCAGCCATGGCGCCATGGATGGGTTCGTGGCACAGGCCGAAAAGGGCCTGGCCCACTGCGCGGCGACGGCTGTTGACTGCAAGTACGGCCAGAAGGCAACGGACGTTTTGGGATACCACGACCGGACCGAACTGCCCACGTACTGGACTTACGCCGACAACTTCGTGCTGCAGGACCATATGTTCACTTCCTCGGCCGCCGGCAGCCTTGCCGCCCACCTGTACCTGGTGTCCGAATGGGCCGCCAAGTGCACCAAGTCCGGGGACCCGTCGTCGTGCACCAATGAACTGCTGAACGTGGACCCGGAACCCGAAAAGCAAGCCCTTGAGCAAAGCCTGATCGGCAAATGCCAGGCCGGGGTTGACCTGGGGCCCTGCCGGGACGCCCTCCAGGCAGTGGGAATCACCCCCGATCTGGCCACCCAGATCGGGCAGCTTGTCAGCGCCAACTGCAAGCCCACGGATTCCTACTCCGCCTGCCGCACCGCTGTGGACTCCGCGGACGTCCCGGCAGACCTGAAAGTGAAACTGACCCAGGCGGCCAAAAACCTCAAACTGCCCAACTATTCGTGGACAGACCTGACGTACCTGCTGCACAAAAACTCAGTGCCCTGGGCGTACTACGTGTTCCAGGGGACGGAACCGGACTGCCGCAACGATGCCGCCACGTGCACCCCGGTAGAGCAGGACGCCCAAACGCCGGGCCGGTGGAACCCCCTTCCGTACTTCGACACCGTCAAGCAGGACGGCGAGCTGGGTAACATCAAGCCGCTGAACGGCTTTTACGACGACGCCCGCAACGGCAGGCTCCCGGCGGTCACCTGGATCGCACCCACGGATGTGGTCAGTGAACATCCGCCGGCAAAAATCAGCACCGGGCAGGCATATGTGGCCGGGCTGATCAACGCGATCATGAGCGGCCCGGACTGGGACAGCACGGCCATCTTCCTGACCTGGGATGACTGGGGCGGCTTCTACGACCATGTTGCCCCGCCCGTAGCGGACGGCAACGGCTACGGGGTGCGCGTCCCGGGACTGGTGATCAGCCCGTACGCGAAGAAGGGGTACATCGACCACCAGGTCCTCAGCCATGACGCGTACTTCAAATTCATCGAAGATGACTTCCTGGGCGGGGAGCGCATTGACCCGGCCACCGACGGCCGGCCGGACAACCGTCCCGGCGTCCGCGAGGACAACCCGATACTGGGAAACCTGGCCGCGGCGTTCGATTTCAACCAGGTACCAAGGCCGCCGCTGATCCTGCCCAACGCCACCACGTACTGAAGCCCCGGATTCCGCGGGTGTTAGGGGATGCAAACCTTTGTGGTATTAGGTGCCGGGCGGTGGTTAACTGCCAGCATGTCTGAAACCCTCAAGCTGAGCCACAACGAACCCCACGACAGCAGCATGGCGGCCCGCCTGAACTGGTTGCGCGCCGGAGTTCTCGGTGCGAATGACGGCATCGTCTCAGTAGCGGCAACCGTGGTGGGCGTCGCGGGCGTGACCAACGACATCGCCCCGATCCTGGTGGCCGGAACGGCGGCCGTGGTGGGTGGAGCCGTGTCCATGGCTCTGGGCGAGTACGTTTCCGTCAGCAGCCAAAGCGACAGCCAGCGGGCGTTGATCGAAAAGGAACGCCAGGAGCTCCGGGACGATCCCGACGGCGAACTGGCCGAGCTCGCGGAAATCTACCAGGCCAAGGGGCTCAGCGAAGCGACAGCAAGGACCGTCGCCGAAGAATTGACGGCAAAGGATGCGCTGAAAGCACACCTGTCCGCCGAACTGAACATCGATGAAGAAGAGGTTGCCAGCCCATGGCACGCGGCTATCGCTTCCGCCATCGCCTTCACTATCGGCGCTGTGCTGCCGATGCTGGCCATCATTTTTCCGCCTGAAGCCGCCCGCATCCCGGTTACGTTCGTTGCAGTCATCCTGGCGCTCGCACTGACTGGCACGGTCAGCGCCAAGATCGGGGGGAGCTCCAAGCGCAAGGCAACCATCCGGCTCGTGGTGGGCGGGGTGCTGGCCATGGCCTTCACCTTCGGGGTAGGCAGCCTGCTGGGCACCACCGGCATCGCTTAGGACCGCCGGTGGCACCTTCTGGCCGCTCGGGGCTAATTACGTCACGCCATGTTTGCGTAATTGATGTGAACCTCGTCACTTAAAGCGCTTTCCGGCTTGGAGCTTAGGTTTGCCTACCCTACAGTTTTTGAACATAGGCACCGCCTCCCGGTGCCTGTAAAGACTTAGGTTCCCGCAGACTTTTCCCCACGAAAGCAGCCTCAATGAAGATCCGCAACAGCGCGCTGGCAGGCATCGCACTCGCCGCCACCGCAGCTCTCGGCCTGACCGCCTGCGGCGGCGGCACCCCTGCCGGTGACAGCTCCGCTTCCAACGGCGCCCCATCGGGCGAAATCACTGTTTACAACGCCCAGCACGAGAGCCTCACCCAGGAATGGGTGGATGCCTTCACAGCGGAAACCGGCATCAAGGTGACCCTCCGCCAGGGTGACGACACCGAGATGTCCAACCAGATCATCCAGGAAGGCCAGGCGTCCCCCGCGGACGTGTTCCTTACCGAGAACTCCCCCGCCATGACGCAGGTGGAGAACGCCGGCCTGTTCGCCGACGTCAACAAGGACACCTTGGCCCAGGTTCCCGCCGAGTTCGCGCCTTCCACCGGCAAGTGGACGGGCATCGCCGCCCGTTCCACCGTCCTGGTGTACAACAAGACCAAGCTCACCGAGGACCAGCTGCCCAAGTCCATGCTGGACCTGGCCAAGCCGGAGTGGAAGGGCCGCTGGGCCGCCTCGCCCACCGGCGCCGACTTCCAGGCCATCGTCTCGGCCCTGCTGGAGCTCAAGGGTGAGGCCGCCACCGAAGACTGGCTCAAGGCCATGAAGGACAACTCCAAGGCGTACAAGGGCAACAGCACGGCCATGAAGGCGGTCAACGCCGGTGAAGTGGATGCCGCGCTGATCTACCACTACTACTACTATGGCGACCAGGCCAAGACCGGCGAGAACTCCAACAACGTCACGCCGTACTACTTCAAGAACCAGGATCCGGGTGCGTTCCTGTCCGTCTCAGGCGGCGGCGTGCTCAAGTCCTCCAAGAATGCTGCGGCTGCGCAGGCGTTCCTGAAGTTCATCACCGGCAAGAAGGGGCAGGAAGTCCTGAAGAACGGAACGTCCTTCGAGTACGCCATTGGCTCCGATGTGCCCGCGAACGACAAACTGGTTCCCATCAAGGACCTGCAGGCACCCAAGGTTGACGCTGCGAAGCTCAACTCCCAGAAGGTCAGCGATCTGATGACCCAGGCCGGACTCCTCTAATTCCGTGACCACCGATCTATCGGCTCCCGCCAGGCGGGGCACGACGACGGCGGGCCGGGGCAACAGCCCCCGCCCGCCTTTCGGCGTTTCCGCGGTGTCCGTCCTGGCGGTGCTGATCGCCCTCTTCTCCCTCGTCCCGCTGGGGTACGTGGTGTACATGACCGTGGCAACCGGGTGGGACACCGCCGTCGGCCTCATCCTGCGCCCCCGGGTGGGCGAACTGCTGGTCAACACCCTGCTCCTGATGGCCGCCACCGTCCCGCTGTGCCTGCTGCTTGGCGTGGCCGGGGCATGGCTGGTGGAACGGACCAACCTCCGCGGCCGGCGGATCTGGGCTGTCCTGCTGGCCGCGCCGCTGGCCATCCCGGCGTTCGTGAACAGCTACGCCTGGGTTTCGGCCATCCCGTCGCTCGGCGGCCTGGGCTCGGGAATCCTGATCTCCACCCTGTCCTACTTCCCGCTGGTGTACATTCCAGCGGCCGCCACCCTGAGCCGGCTGGACCCTGCCATCGAGCAGTCCGCCGCCGCCCTGGGACTGGGCGCCTGGCGGGCCTTCTTCCGGGTGGTGCTCCCCCAGCTGCGGATTGCCCTCACGGGCGGCGGACTCCTCGTCGGGCTGCACCTGCTCGCCGAATACGGCGCATTCGCCATGATCCGGTTCGATACATTCACCACCGCCATCATGACCCAGTACCGTTCCACCTTCAACGGGGCCGCCGGCAACATGCTGGCCAGCGTGCTGGTGTTCTTCTGCCTGCTGCTGCTGATGGCCGAGGTCCGCAGCCGCGGCACCGCCCGGTACGCGAGGATCGGCTCGGGGGCGCAGGCACGGGCACTCCGCCTCCCGCTGCACGCCTACCAGATCCCGGGCCAGGTCTTCCTGCTGGCGCTGACGGCCCTGGCGTTCGGCCTCCCGCTCTACTACGTGCTGAAGTGGATCGCCGCCGGCGGCGCCGACGTGTGGACCGCCGCCGAATTCCTCCCGGCCCTCCTGGCCACGTTCGGGTACGGCCTGGCCGGGGCTGCGGCCACGATCGTGGTCGCGTTCCCCATGGCGTACCTCGCGGTCCGGAAGCCCGGCTGGTTCAGCAAGTCGCTGGAACTGTCCAACTATGTCACCAGCTCGATGCCCGGCATCGTGGTGGCCCTGGCCTTCGTCACCGTCAGCATCCGCGTGGTGCCGGGCGTCTACCAGACGGCAGGCGTGCTGGTGGCGGCGTACGTCCTGCTGTTCCTGCCCCGGGCCCTGGTGAACATCCGGGCCGGGCTGGCACAGGCTCCCAAGGAGCTTGACGAGGCCGCGCAGGCGCTGGGCAAGCCGCCGCTGCTGGCCTTCATCCGCGTCACGCTGCGGCTCACCGCCCCGGCCGCTGCCGGCGGTGCGGCCCTGGTGTTCCTGGCCATCGCCAACGAACTCACCGCCACGTTGCTGCTGTCCCCCAACGGCACCAAGACCCTTGCCACCGAGTTCTGGAGCAAGAGCAGCGAAATCGACTACGCCGGAGCGGCGCCCTATGCCCTGCTGATGATCCTGCTTTCCGCCCCCATGACCTATCTCCTCTTCCAACAGTCCAAGAAAGTAGCCGGACAGTGACAGCACCATCCACCCGTCGGCTGCCTGAACCACGGGTCTCCCCCTCCGTGGCGGCAACCACCAACAGCCACCTCCAGATCACGGACGTCACCAAGAACTTCGGATCCCAGGCGGTCCTGAGGGGCGTCAACCTGTCCGTGGCCAAGGGCGGGACCACCGCCATCGTGGGCCCGTCCGGCTCCGGCAAGACCACGCTGCTGCGCCTCATCGCCGGGTTTGAGCATCCGGACACCGGCACCATCTCGCTCAATGGCACCACCGTGGCCGGCGACGGCGCATGGCTCCCCGCGCACAAGCGCCAGATCGGCTACGTGGCCCAAGACGGCGCGCTGTTCCCGCACCTGACGGTGGGCCAGAACGTTGCCTTTGGCCTGGATCCGGCCAAGCTGGAGGGCGGCCGGCGGGCTGTGGCGGCCCGGGTGGCGGAGCTCCTGGAAATGGTGTCCCTGGATCCGGCCATGGCCAAGCGCCGGCCGCACCAGCTCTCCGGCGGCCAGCAGCAGCGCGTCGCCTTGGCCCGTGCCCTGGCCCGGGAGCCGGAACTGATGCTCCTGGACGAGCCCTTCTCCGCCCTGGACGCCGGCCTCCGCGTGGCCACCCGCCGCGCCGTGGCCAAGGTCCTGGCCGAGGCCGGGGTCACCACCATCCTGGTCACCCACGACCAGGCCGAGGCGTTGTCCTTCGCCGACCAGGTGGCGGTGATGCGAGGCGGCAAACTGGCCCAGATCGGCAACCCCTTCGTCGTCTACACCCGTCCCGCGGACCGGGCCACCGCCGAGTTCCTGGGCGACGCCGTTATCCTGGACGCCTGGCTGGAAGGCTCGCTGGCCACCTGCTCGCTGGGCGGCATCCCGGTGCGCCGGCCGCCGGCACAGGGGAAGGTCCAGCTCATGCTGCGGCCCGAGCAGATCCGGATCGCCGAGGACGGCCCCATCCGCGGCGTGGTGGTGGACACCGATTACTTCGGCCCCGAAACCACGGTCCGGCTCAAGCTCAACGTGCCCCAGGAAGTGGCCGAGCACGCAGACCACCGCTACCCCGGCGGCGGCGAAGTGATCACCATCCGGCACTGGAACGCCTCGATCGCCCGTCCCGGCATGGAACTGTGCCTCCGGGTGGTGGGCGAAGCCGTCGCGTTCCCGATGGAGGACTAGGCTCCGGCGCCCAGCCGCCCCTCCCGACACAGAAAAAACACCGGGCCGAAACACTCCGGCAACCTCTTCACGGCAAGCTGTGCTTACGGGGACACAACAGCAGGAGGCAGCCCTCATGGAGGCACAAGGAATACGCACCGCCCAGCTCCGCATCGGGGACCAGATCGAAGCCTGGCACCGGGGCAAGCTGTTCCACAGCGGCCGGGTGACCGACGTCGTCCCGGCCCTTGAACTCTTCTGGATCCTGGATTCCCGGACCGGTACGCGGAAGCTGCTGGACCCGGAGGCCCTGGAGATCCGGCACCTGGAGGCCCCGGCCGTGCCGCAGGCCGAGGCGAAGCCACTCGCGACGGCCTGAGCCTGCCGGAAGCCGGCCGGGCCAGCGGCTTAGGTGCGTTCCTGGTAGACGTCAGGGACGCCGTCGTGGTCCGAATCCACCTTCTCGAGCACTTCGGCGCGCCGGTACTGGCGGTTCCGGGTACGCAGCACCAGCGTAGCCAGCAGCGCGGCGATCAATGAGGCGGCCAGGACGCCCACCTTGGCATGGTCGTCATGCAGGCTGCCGTTGCCGAAGCTGAGCTCCGCCACGAGCAGGGACACGGTGAAACCGATCCCCGCCAGCAGGGCCACACCGAACACGTCGATCCAGGTGAAGGAACTGTCCAGGCTGGCCCGGGTGGCTTTGGTCAGCACCCAGGTGGTGGCCAGGATTCCCACCGGCTTGCCAAGGACCAGGCCCAGGATGATGCCCAGGGCCACGGGATCCGACAGGGCCGAACCCAGGCCTTCCCATCCGCCCACCATCACGCCAGCGGAGAAGAACGCGAAGATGGGCACCGCCACGCCGGCGGAAATGGGCCGGAACCGGTGTTCGAAGATCTCCGCCAGCCCCGGGCCCGCGTCCGGACCGCCGGAGGCCTGCGACCTGATCACCGGCACGGCAAAGCCCAACAGCACGCCGGCCACGGTGGCATGGATGCCGGAGGCATGCACCAGCGCCCAGGTGACCACACCCAGCGGCAGCAGGATCAGCCACGCCGCGGGGGCATGGCGGCCAAAGAACCTGCGGTACTTTTGCGCCAGGAACGCGTAGGCCGCCAGCGGAACGAGCGCCAGGAGCAGCGGCAGGACCTGGATGTCGCTGGAGTAGAAGAACGCGATGATGGTGATGGCAATCAGGTCATCCATCACGGCCAGCGTCAGCAGGAAGATCCGCAGCGCGCTGGGCAGGTGGGATCCGATGATGGCCAGGACGGCCACGGCGAACGCGATGTCGGTTGCCGTGGGGATGGCCCAGCCGCGCAGGGTTTCCGGGCTGGAGAGGTTGACGACGGCGTAGATCACCGCCGGGACGGCCACACCGCCCACGGCGGCGGCCACCGGAACCACCGACTTGCTGATCTGCCGCAGGTCGCCGGCTACGAATTCCCGCTTGAGTTCCAGCCCCACGAGGAAGAAGAAAATGGCCAGCAGGCCGTCAGCCGCCCAGGCACCCAGGCTTAGTTCCAGGTGCCACGGCGCGTAGCCCACCTTGAGGTCCCGGAGGGCAAAGTAGCTGTCCGACGCCGGCGAGTTGGCCCAGAGGAGGGCGATGACCGCCGCGATGACCAGGAGGGCTCCGCCCACGGTTTCCTTGCGGAGAATTTCGCCGATCCGGAGGGCCTCGGCGTAGCTGCCGCGGGAGAAGACGGTGGAGCCCTGCGGTGTGGACCGGTTGGGCACAGGCGGGGTGGAGGTCATGGAGGCATCCTTGTTTCCGGGTTCGACAAAGCCATGCCGACCAGACTTCCCGGCGCACCTGGGTCCATTCTACCGGGGCAGGACGGACGGTCAGCCGGCGCGGCGTCCGCCGGTTTCCCTGGTCCGTCCGTGCAACTGGATGGCCCGCACGGCGCGGTCCAGGTAGGTCCGCCCGTCCACGGAATTGGCCAGCTGCACCAGTTCCGCGGCCACCACCACGAGTTTGACGTTCCGGTGGCTGCTGGTGGCCACCAGCAACTGGAAGGCCTCGTCCGAGCCGAGCTTCAGCAGGCCCATGATGATGCCGCGTGCCTGGTCGATCACCGTGCGGGTGGAGGTGGCTCCGGCAACGGCGTCGCGCGCCGTCTGTTCGGTTTCGCGCTGCAGGGTCCGGGTGAGGTCCACCATCACGCCTTCGAGGGCCACCACTGATCCGTCGTCGCCGAGGATCGCCTCACCGGAGGTCATGACCCGGCGCGTGTGGCCCCTGGCGTCGTAAATGCGGTGGTACATGCAGAAGAAGCCGCCGGTTTCGGCCACCCTGGCGGTGATTTCCTCGCATTGTTCGCGGTCGTCAGGGTGTTTGTGCGCAAAAACGAGTTCAAGGGTGGGCACTACCTCCCCGCGCTGGTAGCCGTGCAGCCGGTACATCCCATCGGACCAGTGGAAGGTCGGCCCGGCCAGGTCCACGCGGAAGACCCCGGCATCGCACTGGTTGTCGCCGAGGGCACTGGAGTACGTGTACAAGTCGCTCAGCTCGGTCACGAGGCCCACTTCCCTGGTATTTGGCCGGCCCCCAGCGGGCCGGCACCGTACTCGCTCCTCCAGTATGGGCGAACGGAGCAGTGGAAAGTAGTGCCGGAGGTCCTTTGGAACTCTCGGGGTAATGGCCTAGGGACGTGGAAATTGATACCCCCATGGGGTATAAATGGCGTGGTGACAGTGACGGGGTATGTCCCGGCACTGGGGCCGTCGCCGCGCCGTTGCGTGTTAAGTTGAAAGGCACGGGCCCACCGGTCCTGCCACCAGCTGGGAAAGAGAACATCTCCTTGGACACTTCCGCGCCAGTCAAGATCCTGACCGTCTGCACCGGGAACATCTGCCGCTCGCCGGTGGCCGAACGGCTGCTGCAGGCAGGGCTGGACCAAGCCGTGCCGGGAGGGTTCCAGGTGGCGAGCGCCGGTACCCGGGCCATGGTGGGCGAACCCATGCAACCCATCTCGGCGGACATCGTGCGCACCTTCGGCGGGGATCCGGAAGGCTTTGCGGCACGGCAGCTCACCCCCACCCTCCTGCGCGGCGTGGACTTGGTGCTCACCATGACGTCCGGACACCGCGGCGAGGTCTTGCAGCTCGATGCCTCCCTCCTCAAGCGCACCTTCACCATCCGCGAGTTCGCCCGCATGCTCGATGTCCTGGACCAGCGGGACACGTCCGAGTCCGGGGACAACACGGCCGACGACGACGGCTGGCTGGCTGCCCACACAGCCCGTTGGCGGGGGTTGCCGGCGCGGGCCGCCGGCGTGCGGCACCTCTCGCTCCCCGCCGATCCCGCCGAGAACGACATCGTGGACCCTTACCGCCGCCCGCCAGAGGTGTACCGGCAGATGGAGGACCAGCTGGCCCCGGCCATCGTGTCCATCCTGCGGCACGCCCGGCTCAACTCCCCGGTGCGCGGGGACGCAACCGGCACGCCCTAGCGAAACCGGGCCGGCGGCCCGGCGACACGCCGCAGGTGACAGTTTGGACAAGCTTGTAGCCAACAGGGGCACCACTGGCGGACACTGATCCCACCCGCAACACAATGAGGTGGAGGCACCGCATGAGCACGCCTGATCCAACAGGACCCACCGGTCCCCCCACCAGCCCGTCCGCGTCCCGCCAGCCCGCCTGGATTGCAATGCTGGGCCGCCGCCGCTGGATCGCCGCCCTGCTGGCACTGGTGCTGGTGGCCGCCGCGGGGATCGCGGTGTTCAGCCTCAACCGCGCGGACAAGGAATCCGCACCGGCAGCCACCCAAACCCAGTCGCCAAATGAGACACCCACGCCAACACCCACGCCGTCCGGGACACCCCCGCCGGCTCCCGCTCCGCCTCCTCCGCCGCAGCCGATTCCGGACCTCCCGGCGACCGAGATGAATGTGCTGGTCATCGGCAGCGACAGCCGCGGGATCGCCCGCAACGAGGCAGCCCATACCGCGGAGACCGGCGAGCCCTCGGACCAGCGCTCGGACTCGTTGATGCTGGTCCATGTGCCCGCGGACCGCCACACGCTATATGTCATCTCGATCATGCGGGATCTGTGGGTGGACGTCCCGGGCCTGGGCGGCTCCAAGATCAATGCGGCCCTGCAATACGGCGGCATCGACCTGACGACCCAGACCGTGCAGCAATTGCTGGGCGTCACCATCGACCACACACTGATGCTCGATTTCAACGGCTTCCGGGCACTCACGGACGGTCTGGGGGGCATTGACGTCAACGTCCCCTTTGCCTTCCAGTCCACTATCGAAACCCAGCATGTGTTCAGCCAGGGCATTAACCACCTTGACGGGCAGGCGGCCCTGGAGTTCAGCCGCGAGCGCTACGCCTTCACGGATGGAGACTTCCAGCGGGTGCAGAACCAGCGGACCATGCTGCGCGCCATCCTGGCCCGGCTCACCGGCGGCGCTGCCCTGAACGACGTGAACGCGGTCCGGTCGCTCGTGGACTTCGCGGGCTGCTGCCTTACCGTGGACAAGGGATTCGACCCCGTCCAGGCCGCCATCCTCGCCTACAGCCTGCGGAACCTGGACGTGAACGCCATCGGCACCATGACCCTGCCCACGGCCGGGACAGGCATGGCGGCCGGCCAATCGGTGGTGTTCCCCGATTATGGCGGCATCGACGCCGTCGGTGCCGCGCTGCGGGAGGGCAGGATCGCCGACTTCGCGGTCCCGTAGCCTGCCGTGCCAACGTGGCGACCCCCATCCGGGCGCCACCGCCTGTTCAGGACCGCCTCACCGCGGGTTTACCGGCAGGACAAAGTCCGTGCGTCCGCCCGCGGCAACCTTCAAGGTATGACTGAGAACTCCCGCGCCACCGTTTCCCGCCGCACCATCGTCAAAGGCTCGGTCCTGGCCGCCGCGCTCGCATCCGTCCCCGCCGCCGCCCAGGCAGCCGTACCCGGCCAGTCTCCCACCGGCGTCGCGCTGGTCCGGAACCGCCTCACCCTCCCCAGCGGCATCGCCACCGGTGATGTCACCTCGGATTCCGCCGTGCTGTGGTCCCGCGCCTCCGGCGCCGGCCGGATGACGGCCGTCCTGCGGGCAGTGGACGACGCCGGCCAGGTCCTGAGCGGGCGCGGCGCCTTCGAGCGGGTACTCCGCGGCCCCCGCGCCACCCAGGCCTCAGATTTCACGGCCAAGATCCATGCCGGCAACCTGCCGTCCAACACCCGCTTCGCCCTGGAGATCAGCTTCGAGGACGACGGCGGCGCGGCCGGCGAGACGGTGGGCGGCAGTTTCCGCACGGCCCCCGACACCGGAACGGTCAACGGCAAGGGCCGCACCGGTGGGACGGGCAACGGCGGCGACGCCCCGGCGTCGTCCGCGCAGAGCTTCGTGTGGACCGGCGACACTGCCGGCCAGGGGTGGGGCATCAACGAGGAGATCGGCGGCATGCGCGGCTACCGGGCCATGCACCAGACCCGGCCGGATTTCTTCATCCACTCCGGCGACACCATCTATGCCGACGGCCCCATTGCGGAGACCGTTACCGAAAAGGACGGCCAGGTGTGGAAGAACCTGGTGACCGAGGAGGTGTCCAAGGTGGCCGAGACGCTGACGGAGTTCCGCGGCAGGCACCGTTACAACTCCATGGACGCCAACATGCGCGCCTTGTTCGCTGACGTCCCGGTCATCGCCCAGTGGGACGACCACGAGACCCACAACAACTGGTACCCGGGCCAGATCCTGGATGATTCCCGCTACACGGTGCGGGACGTCAACACCCTCGCCGCCCGCGGCCGTCAGGCCTGGCAGGAAAACATGCCCATCGCGGACAGCTCTGCCCTGTGGCGGCCCGGCACGTTCGACGACGCCGGCACGTACCAGCCTGCCCGCATCTACCGGAAGATCTCCCGCGGGCCGCAGCTGGACATTTTCTGCCTGGACATGCGCACGTACAAGTCCCCCAATACGGACGGCAAGGAGCCTTACGCCACGTCCATCCTGGGCCAGGAGCAGGTGGACTGGCTCATCAGCGAGGTGTCCAAGTCCAAGGCAACGTGGAAGGTGATCGCCAACGACCTGCCCTTGGGCGTCGTGGTCCCGGACGGTCCCGTGAACGAGGAAAGCGTCTCCAACCGCGATCCCGGCGCGCCCTTGGGCCGCGAGCTTGAGCTGGCCGGGGTGCTCAGCGCCTTCAAGCGCAACGGTGTGAAGAACACAGTGTGGCTGACCGCCGACGTGCACTACTGCGCCGCCCACCACTACTCCCCCGAGCGGGCGGCCTTCACCGACTTCGAGCCCTTCTGGGAGTTCGTGGCCGGCCCTATCGCGGCAGGCTCGTTCGGTCCGAACGCCATGGACGGCACGTTCGGGCCGGAGGTGGTCTTTTCCAAGTCCGGCCGCTTCGCCGGGGAGTCCCCGCGGGACGGCGAAAACCAGTTCTTCGGGCACGTGCAGCTGGGCGAGGATAACAGCTTCACCGTGAGCCTCCGGAACGCCAACGGCGCCACCGTGTTCTCCAAGGTGCTCACGCCCCAGCGGTAGGTTCGCCCCCCGGACACGCGGATGGCCCCCGGCCGAAGCCGGGGGCCATCGTGTCGGGAAGTACAGGCCTCAGCTGCCGATGCGCTGTCTGGCGCTGTGGCGTGCACAGAATGGCGATCCGCCCCATAAGGCAGTCAACAGGTTTGCCCGCCTCCCGAGCCTTTGTTGTCTGATACTGATTTTCTAGCACTCGGGGCGCGGGCCTTCAAGAGCCCGTGCGGTCAATCCCTGGTGGGATCCGGCCGGAGCGGTGCCGGGCCGGGATCCGGGACGGGCAGCGGTCCCGGCGCCGGCGGCATGGGGAACGGATTCGGAGACGGCGGCCCCGGCGGGCGGGGCTGGGTGGGATCCGGGGAGCTGGGCTCCGGGCCAGGTTCCGGCGGAAACGGCTCAGGTTCGTGCACTGGCGGGATGGTCATGGAACTTCCCCTCTCAGGCTGGGCGGATGTGCCTTGAACTGATCAGGATACGCCGGACATGCCCCGGCGCAACTACCCCGGGGACGCTCCCTCCCCCGGCTCCCCCGGTAGCGAACGGCCTGCGGACTTGCGGTGACTGGTCTATATATTGAATCCATGACCTCCACCCCGCTGCAGGATTCCACCGGCACCTCCGTCCCGGCGCCCCCGGTTGCCAAGAAGATCCCCACAGAACGCACCCACCACGGGGAGACCTTCGTGGACAACTACGAGTGGCTCAGGGACAAGGAATCGCCGGAGGTGGTAGCGCACCTGCGGGCCGAAAACGAGTACCAGGAAGCGGTCACCGCCGGCCAGGAGCCGCTCCGCGAGGCCATCTTCCAGGAGATCAAGGGCCGCACGCAGGAGACCGACCTTTCCGTCCCGCACCGGAAGGACGGCTGGTGGTATTTCAGCCGCTCGGCCGAGGGCAAGGAATACGGCATCCACTGCCGGGTGAAGGCGCAAGACACCGGAAACAAGGTGGCCGACTGGACTCCGCCGGCCGTAGAGGCCGGTGTGGGCATCCCGGGCGAAGAAGTCCTGCTGGACGGCAACGTGGAGGCGGAGGGCAAGCCGTTCTTCTCGGTGGGCGGCACCGCAGTCACCATCGATGGCCACCTCTACGCCTATGCGGTGGACAACTCCGGCGATGAGCGCTTCACCCTCCGGATCAAGGACCTTCGCACCGGCGCGCTGCTGCCGGACGTCATCGAGAACATCTTCTACGGCGTCTCTTTCTCCCCCGACGGCACCCGCCTCTTCTACACGGTGGTGGATGAGTCCTGGCGCCCCTACCAGGTGAAGTCCCACGTCCTGGGCACGCCCGTGGCCGACGACACCGTGGTGTACCAGGAGGACGACTCCGCCATGTGGCTGGGCTTCGAGCTCTCCGCAGACCGGCGCCACCTGGTGCTCGGCATTGGCTGCTCGGAGTACAGCGAGACCCGGCTGCTCCGTTTCGACGACCCCTCCGCAAAGGTCAGCACCGTCATTTCGCGGGACGAACGCATCCTCTACGAGGCAGAACCCTTCCTGCTGGACGGCGAAGAAAGGATCCTGCTCACCCACAACCGCGGCGCCATCAACTCCATGGTCTCCCTGGCGGACCCGGCCGGGCTGCACAAGCCGCTGGACGCACAGACCTGGCAGACCGTCGTCGAGCATTCCGACGACGTCCGCGTCAACGGCGCGGGCGTCACCTCCACGCACCTCATCGTCTCCATCCGGAAAGACACCATCGAGCGGGTCCAGGTGATGGGGCTGGCCGGGCTGGGCACGTCCGCGCAACAGGCCCCGGTGGAGCCGGCCTTCGATGAGGAGCTGTACACGGCCGGGGTAGGCGGCTCGGACTACGACGCCCCCGTGATCCGGCTGGGCTACACGTCCTACTTCACGCCGTCGCGCATTTACGACTTCGTCCTCCCCACCCCCGATCTGCCCGCCGGGAATTTGCTGCTGCGCAAGGAAAGCCCGGTCCTGGGCGGCTACGACGGCAGCGACTACGTCGCCACCCGGGAATGGGCCACCGCCGGCGACGGCACGCGCATCCCGCTTTCCGTCCTGCGGCACAAGGGCGTCAAGCAGGATGCGACGGCGGCTGGCCTGGTCTACGGGTACGGCTCCTACGAGATGAGCATGGACCCCGGATTCGGCATCGCCCGGCTGTCCCTGCTGGACCGCGGCGTGGTGTTCGTGATCGCCCACATCCGTGGCGGCGGCGAGCTGGGCCGGCACTGGTACGAGGACGGCAAGAAGCTGACCAAGAAGAACACCTTCACCGATTTCGTCGACGCCACTGACTGGCTGGCCGCCTCCGGCTGGGTGGACCCGGCGCGGATCGCGGCCCTGGGCGGTTCCGCCGGCGGCCTCCTGATGGGCGCCGTAGCCAACATGGCACCGGAGAAGTACACGGCGATCGTGGCGCAGGTGCCGTTCGTGGATCCGCTCACCAGCATCCTGGACCCGGACCTGCCGTTGTCCGCCCTGGAGTGGGAGGAATGGGGCAACCCCATCACGGACCCCCAGGCCTACGCGTACATGAAGTCCTACTCGCCGTACGAGAATGTGCGGGCGGTGGCCTACCCCAAGATCGCGGCGGTGACGTCCTTCAACGACACCCGGGTCCTGTACGTCGAGCCCGCCAAGTGGGTCCAGGAACTGCGGAACAAGACCACCGGTTCCGAGCCCATCGTCATGAAGATCGAGATGGATGGCGGCCACGGCGGGGCCTCCGGACGCTATGTGCAATGGCGTGAGCGTGCGTGGGACTACGCCTTCATCGCCGACGCCCTCGGCGCCACCGGGCTGCTTCCAGGCGCCGGGCTGAAGTAGTCATCGGCGGTTCCTACCGGCCCATATCCGAAAATGCTCACCATGCTTACCATTGTGGGGCACGTGTTTTCCGATCCGGGCTACCAAAAGGGGCAGGCATGTCATTGAGCAAGGGAACGCACGTGGAGTGGAACACTTCACAGGGCAAGACCCACGGCAAGATCGTGGAAAAGAAGACCAGCGATTTCGAACTCGACGGAAACACGCACCGCGCCAGCGAGGATGAGCCGCAGTACGTGGTGGAATCGGCCAAGACCGGCGCCCGCGCGGCGCACAAGGCTTCCGCCCTGACCGAAAAGAGGTAGCCCCGTGGCCGCCCGCCACGAGGTGGTGATTATTGGTGGCGGCAACGCCGGCATCTCGCTGGCGGCCAGGTTGCAGCGCTACGGCGTCCAGGACGTGGCAGTGGTCGAGCCCAAGGACCACCACCTCTACCAGCCGCTGTTCTCGCACATCGCAGGCGGCCGGGCGCAGGCCCGGGAAGCCGTCCGGACCCAGGAGTCGGTAACTCCGGCGGGCGTCACCTGGATCCGGGATGCCGCGGTGGACGTGGACGCCACCGCCAACACGGTCACCCTGGCGTCCGGGGCCTCCGTTGGCTACGGGCAGCTGGTGGTGTGCCCGGGGCTGCAGTACGACTGGGACGCCATTCCGGGCCTTGCCGACGCCGTGCACTCGCCAAGTGGCGCCTCCCATTACGAGTTCGACCTCGCCCCCAAGGCCTGGACCCTGCTCAGCGGCCTGGCCTCCGGCACCGCCGTGTTCACCATGCCCGCCGGGCCCGTCAAGTGCGCCGGAGCCAGCCAGAAGCCCATGTACCTCGCCTGCGACTACTGGCGGGAGCAGGGCGTCCTGGACAAGATCCGCGTGGTGATGGTGCAGCCGTACCCCACCGTCTTCGGGGTACCGGAGGTGGACCGGGAACTGGACCGGAAGATCGCCGAGTACGGGATCGAGCTGCGGACCAACAGCGAACTGGTTGCGGTCAACCCCGGCGAGCGCAGGGCAACCATCCGCGACCACGCCGCACACACTACGGAGGAGCTCACCTATGACGTCCTCAATGCCGTCCCGCCCCAGTCCGCTCCGGACTGGCTGAAGGGCACCGACCTGCCTCCGGCCGGCAGCTCGGGCGGCTTCGTGGAGGTGGACCGCCAGACGCTGCGGCACCTGCGGTATGAGAATGTGTGGTCCCTGGGCGACGCCGCCGGTACCACCAACTCCAAATCAGGCGGCGCCTTGCGAAAGCAGGCCAAGGTCGTGGCGAAGAACCTGGTGGCCGCCCGCAAGGGCAAGCCGCTGCGCGCAAAGTATGACGGCTACTCGGTGTGCCCGTTCACGGTATCGCGGGACACCGTGGTGTTCGCCGAATTCGACGACCGGTACCGGGTCCAGCCCACCATCCCGCACGTCCCCACCTGGAATGAAAGCAGGCTGTCCTGGGTGGTGGACAGGGACCTGTTCCCAAAGATCTACTGGAACCTGATCCTCAAGGGCCGGGCGTAGAGTTCCTTTCCCGGCTCCATTCGTCGGCCAGGACGGCGTAGACCAGTTCGGTGGCCCACTGGTCTTTGTAGAACCACTTGTCCACATGCCGCGCCTCCAGCCGCATCCCCAGCCGCTGGCAGAGCGCCGCGGAGGCGGTATTGAGCTCGTCCAGCCTGGCCTCGATCCGGCGCAGGCCGAGCTCCCCGAAGCCGAGGTCCAGGACCGCCGCTGCCGCCTCGGTGGCGTACCCCCTGCCGCGCGCCTGCGGTGCCATGGACCAGCCCACCTCCGCCTGCCCGCGGCCCGGGAGCCACTTGAGCACCACCTCGCCCAGGAGGCCCGGCCCGTCCTTGGCCTCGATGGCCAGGGACAGCCAGTCGCCCTCCTTTTCGTACACGAAGTTGGCGTACTTGCCCACGTACTCCATGGACTTGGTGTAGCTTTTGGCCGGCCCCGGCAGGAACCGGGCGGTCTCCGCGAGTGAATGGTAGGCGTGGAAGGCGTCCAGGTCGCGGCCTTCGAAGCGCCGCAGGACCAGCCGGCCGGTGCGGATTGGCAGCAGGATGTCCGGCATGCCGGTTACCTGCCTGAACCGACGACGGCGGCCGTCGCCTCGGCGATCGCACGTTCCTCGTCGGTGGGAACCACCAGGACGGGAATCGCGGAGGACGGCGCGGAAATCACGCGCGGCTCCTTTGACCGTTGGGCGTTCAGGCCGGCGTCGAGCTCTATGCCGAGGGCACCCAGCCGGTCCGCCACGAGCGCCCGGAACTGGGAGGAATTCTCGCCAATCCCCGCGGTGAATACCAGTGCCTTGGCCCCGCCGACTGCCACATGGTAGCCACCGATGTACTTGGCCAGCCGGTAGGACGCCACCGCGAGCGCCATGGAGGCTTTGGCGTCGCCGGATTCGGCGGCCTCCACCACGGTGCGCATGTCATTGTTGCCGGCCAGGCCCTTCAGCCCGGATTCCCGGTTCAGCATGGAGTCGATGTCCTCCGGCGTCCACCCTGCGCGGCCCAGGAACACCAGGATGGAGGGGTCAAGGTCGCCCGAGCGGGTGCCCATCACCAGGCCTTCGAGGGGGGTGAAACCCATCGAGGTGTCCACGGAGTGTCCGCCGCGGATGGCGGTGACGGAGGCGCCGTTGCCCAGGTGGGCGATGACGCCGTCGAACTCCTCCGTGGGAAGGTCCAGCAGCGCGGCCGACCGGCGGGCAACGTACTCGTGCGAGGTGCCGTGGAAGCCGTACCGGCGGATCCCGTGGTTGGTGTACAGCTCATCGGGGACGGCATAGCGCCAGGCGTGCTCGGGCAGGGTGCGGTGGAAGGCGGTGTCGAACACGGCCACCTGCGGCATGTCCGGCCATTTCCTGGTGATGGCGCGGATGCCCAGGACGTTGGCGGGGTTGTGCAGCGGCGCCAGCGGGTTGAGGCGTTCGATGGCGCGGGTGATCTCGTTATCGATCAGCACGGGTTCGGCGAACCGCTCGCCGCCGTGGACCACCCGGTGCCCCACCGCCCCCAGCTCCAGGCCACCCAGTTCCTGGTGGATGGCGGCATCGACCTGCTCCAGGGCCTCCGCATGGTCCCGCGGGCCCTCGATCTCGCCGTCCCCTCCGCCGCCGTTGCCCATCCCGATCTTCTCGATCAGCCCCTCGGTGAGGACCGTCCCGGCGGCCACGTCGCGGACCTGGTACTTCAGCGACGATGAGCCGGAGTTGATGACGAGCACGAGCATGCGGGGCCTCCTCAGCCTGGCGTCAGCAGTTCAAACCCCACTATAGGTGGCGCCGGGCCGGGCGGCTTTCCTTGCGCAGGCACCCCGGCTGCGCCTATGGTCGGCGGACAAGGCTGGACCACGGCGAGAGGACATTTCCATGACGAACGAGCCCACTTCGATCGACGAGAACGACCCCACCAACACGGGATCCAGCAGCACCGCCCCGCTCCCTGCAGGCTCCGGCTCCGGCTCCGGGAAGAAGGACCCCACCGTTGTGGAGGGGGCCAACCCGGCCCTGGACGATACGGGCAACCTCAAGGCCGCCGAAACCGGCGAGGCCCCGGAGGCACCGGAGCACCCGGAAGACCTCGACCTGACCCCGCAGGGCCTCTCCGACGAGCCTGCCAAGGAGGAGGACCAGGAAAGCCTGGCCAAGCCGGACAACAGCTAGGCTCCCCGATAAAGGGCGACGCCGGCACTACCAAAGTGCCGGCGTCGCCCTTTATCTGTAAGGGACTAGGCCCAGACGCCCTGTCCCTGCCTCGCCAGGTACTCGAACAGCCGGCGGAGGCCGAAGGTCCATTCCGGCAGTTCCTCGCACGGACCCACTGTGTTGACCAGGGCGCCCAGGTGGCGGCTGCGGATGGTGACGACATCGCCGTGCTTGTGCGTGAAGCCCTGTCCCGGCTCGTCCCGGTCCTGCGTGGGCGCAAAGAGGGTCCCCGTGAACAGCGCGAAACCGTCCGGGTACTGGTGGTGCTTCCCGTGGGTGGCGGCCACGAGTTCCTCAAAGGGCCTGCTGATCCGGGCAACGCTGTTCCGGCCCTCCATCCGGTACCCGTCCGGGCCGTCCACGCAGAGCAGGATCTCCTCGTCGCGCAGCGTCTCCAGCGTGAAGGTCCCGTCGAACAACCTGATGAGCGGCCCCAGCGCGCTGGAGGCGTTGTTGTCCTTGGCCTTGCCCAGCAGCAGGGCGCTCCTGCCCTCCACGTCCCGCAGATTGACGTCGTTGCCCAGCGTCGCCCCCACCACGCGCCCGCTGGAAGTGGCAATCAGCACCAGTTCCGGTTCCGGGTTGTTCCAGGACGAGAAGGCCGGGATGCCGATTCGATCGCCGAGCCCGACCGATGACAGGACGGGCGCCTTGGTGAAGACCTCGGGGTCCGGGCCGATCCCCACTTCCAGGTACTGCGACCAGAGCCCTTCGGCGATCAGGACCCGTTTGGCCTCGGCGGCTTCCGCCGAGCCGGGCCGGAGCTCGGCCAGGCTTCCGCCCAGCGCGCGGCCCACTAACTCCCGCACCTCGGCAGCCCGGGCGGCGTCGCCCGCGCAGCGTTCCTCGATGACCCGCTCGACCATGCTGTCCACGAACGTTACGCCGCAGGCTTTGATGACCTGGAGGTCGATGGGTGCCAGCAGCCTGGCGTTGGCGGGGTCCCCGGACAGGGAGGCGTTGACGACGTCGGCGGTCGCCCAGCGCGGCTCGGCGACGGAGGGGTCCAGCAGGGCAGAGCGGACGGCAGCGGCAGGGTCCGGCAGTTCCAGCAGCCCGGCAACCGTGGGGGCAAGGCGGTGCAGGTCGAAGACGGTGGTGCCGCTGACGGCCACCACGCGCGGACCCGCCGTTTCGCCATCCCAGATCCGGCCGATGAGCAGTGCGTCGTCGTAGTCCTCGGGAAGGACGGAACGTGCCGCCTCGGACAGTGGGGTCACTTCTGCCCCTCCTTTCCGGCTGCGCCAGCGGAGGCGCGTCCGGCCGGATGCTGCCACACGCCGTCGACCCTTTGCGGGACCCGCCAGGGGTTGCTGTCCTGCAGGGGTTCGGGCAGCCGCGTGGCAGGGAAGGACTGGTAGGCAACCGGGCGGAGGAAGCGGCGGATGGCGGCCGTGCCCACGGACGTGGTGTTGGAGGTGGTGGCCGGGTACGGGCCGCCGTGGTGCTGGGCGTAACTTACCGTGACGCCGGTGGGCCAGCCGTTCCACAGGACGCGCCCGCTGATGTCTGCCAGCCGGGCAGCGAGTTCGGAGACGTCGTCGTCCTCATCGGCCTGGAGGGTGGTGGTCAGCTGGCCTTCCAGCAGGTCCGCCAGCCCGGGCAGTTCGGCCTGGTCCTGGTACTCCACCACCAGGCTGGCGGGGCCGAACATCTCCTGCCGGAGCAGGTGCGGGTTCTTCCGGACTTCCTCCGCAGTGGTGTGCAGGACCGTGGGGGCCGGTTCCTCCGCAAAGTCGCCCGCCACCAGGACCTCCACGCCGGCGCTGTCCCGGAGCATGGCCACGGCATCGGCGTAACCGGCGTGCAGGCGGTCGCTCAGGAGCCGGGCGGGAGCGAAGCCTGCCAGTGCCTTCCCCAGCCGGTCCCGGATCTCCGCCGCGTCCCCGCCGGGGACGAAGAGGAGTCCCGGCTTGGTGCAGAACTGCCCCATGCCCAGGGTGAAGGAGCCGGCGTAGCCCGTGATGATCTCCGCGCGGCGGGCCGCCCACGCATTGGGTGCCACGAAGACGGCGTTGATGCCACCGAGTTCACCGAAGAACGGGATGGGCTCGGGACGGGCGGCAATCCTGTCGAGCAGGGCACGGCCGCCCGCGGTGGAACCGGTGAAGCTGATGGCCTTGGCCAGGGGATGATCCACCAGCCCTTCGCCCGCCTGCCGGCCGGTCACCATGGAGAACAGGCCCGACGGCGCCCCGGCAGTATCCAGGGCATCGGTCACCACGCGTGCTGTGCGGGCGGCAAGGTCGCGGTGCGCGTCGTGTGCCTTGTGCACCACTGCGCAGCCGGCGGCAAGGGCGGAGGCGCTGTCCCCTCCCATCACGCTGAACGCGAAGGGGAAGTTGGACGCGCCGAAAACGCCCACGACGCCGAGGGGCACGTTGTACCGCCGGAGGTCCGGCCGCGGACCCATGCCCCAGGCCGGGTCCTCGTGGTCGATGGTGGCGTCGAAGTGGCCGCCCTGGCGGATTTCGGCAGCGAACAGCCGCAGCTGGAAAACGGTCCGCTTCAGTTCCCCCTCCAGCCGGGCGGTACCAAGGTGGGTTTCACGGACGGCCGTTTCCACCAGTCCGCCGGCGTCCTGCTCCAGGCCGGCGGCGATCGCTTCGAGCCAGCCGGCACGGGTATCCGGATCCACGCGGCGGCCCTGGTCATAGGCAGCTGCCGCGGCTTCCACGGCGGCGTCCAGGGCGCCAGGCGTGGTGGGCCCGGCGGCACGATCCGTGGCGAGGCCGACGCCGGCACCTGCTCCGGCGGTCATCGGCCGGCTCCGGCAGGGGCCGGGGCCGCGCCCGTCACGGCGGCGCGGTTGCCTACTTCCTGCCAGCCGGCGCCGTTGGGAAATTCCCAGCGGGCCCGGGAGGCGCTGGACATCTCGGCGCCCGTGCCCGGGAGTTCAGGCGCAGCGTAGCGGCCGTTGATGATCCGGACGGGTTCGGCGAAGTGCTCGTGCAGGTGGTCCACGAATTCGACCATGCGGTTTTCCTGGCTCCGGCCCACCACGGCGTAGTCGAAGAAGGAGAAGTGCTGGACCAGTTCACACAGGCCCACGCCGCCGGCGTGCGGGCAGACGGGCACCCCGAATTTGGCGGCCAGCAGCAGGATGGCGATGTTCTCGTTGACGCCGGCCACCCGGGTGGAGTCGAGCTGAAGTACGTCGATGGCGCCTGCCTGGAGCATCTGCTTGAACACGATGCGGCTTGCCACGGCTTCACCGGTGGCCACCCGGACCGGCGCCACACCCCTGCGGATTTCTGCGTGGCCCAGGATGTCGTCGGTACTGGTGGGTTCCTCGATCCAGTAGGGGTTGAATTCCGAGAGCTGGTTGACCCATTCAACCGCCTCGGAAACCTCCCACCGCTGGTTGGCGTCGATGGCGATGGGCAGCCCGCCCACGGCGTCGCGGGCCAGCGCCATGCGCCGGCGGTCGTCGTCGATGTCCCCGCCCACTTTGAGCTTGATCATGGAGAAGCCGTTGGCCGCGGCCTCCTTGCTCAGCCGGACCAGCTTCTCGTCGCTGTAGCCCAGCCAGCCCGGGGAGGTGGTGTAGGCGGGGAAGCCATCGGCCTTGAGTTCGGCGATGCGCTGGTCCCTGCCTTCCTGGCCTGAACGGAGGATCTCGAGGGCTTCTTCGGGGCTCAGGGCGTCGCGGATGTGGGTGAAGTCCACCACGCTTACCAGTTCCTCGGGTGTCATTTCGGCGAGGAGGAGCCAGAGCGGCTTGTTTTCCCGGCGGGCACGGATGTCCCACAAGGCGCTGACCAGGGCGCCGCAGGCCATCTGGGTGACGCCCTTCTCGGGTCCCAGCCAGCGCAGCTGGGAGTCATGGACCAGGAGCCTGGAGGCCGCGCCGAGGTCGCCGATGAGCTCATCGATGTCGCGGCCAACCAGCAGGCGGGCGTAGGCGTCAATCGCGGACGTCAGGATGTCATTGCCGCGGCCGCAGCTGAAGACGAAGCCGTGGCCCTCGTCGCCCGCGTCGGTGCGGATGACCACGTAGGCGGCGGAGTAATCGGGGTCTACGTTGACCGCGTCTGAGCCGTCGAGCTCAAGGGACGTGGGGAAGCGGACGTCCTGGGTGTTGATGGACGTAATGGAAGGCATGGATCTCAACTTTCGGAGCGGTACTGGTGAGGGAAAGATTCGATTCCTATACGAATTTCTAAAATCATATAGGACATGTGATGCAGGTCAACCCCTTCCGCCGCCGCCCGGCCCCGGAAACGCAACAACCCCGGCCTTTGCGGACCGGGGCCGTTCGACAATTCCTAGGATGTGATGATGCGCCTGCGCGGCGGCCCGCTGTCCTCCAGCGGCGGCAGTTCACCCTCGAATGCCTGGGCGAAGCGGTCAAAGGAGTTTCGGATATGGGTGGTCATGGCCGCCTCGGCCCGCTCCGGGTCGCACGCCTCAATGGCTTCCCGCACGGCCGTATGTTCAGCCACGGTGATGGCGCCGTCCACGTCGGCCGGGTACAGCCGGAAGGTGTGCAGGTGGCAGTGGGTCTGCGCAAAGGCATGCCGGACCACTGGATTGCCGGAGGCGGCGAGGATGGTGTCGTGGAAGCGCGTGTCATGGGCCACCAGATCCTGCCGCAGGTCCCCGGTCCGCTTCATGACTGCCTGGAAACTGCCCAGCTCCTTCTCCAGCGAGCCGGCCGGATTGGCAAGGCGGTCCACGGCCGCGGCCCGGGCTGCCCACGGTTCCACGAGGAGCCTGAACTCAAAGAGCGAGCGCAGCTCCGGAAGGTCAAGCAGGGGGGTGGTGCTGTAGCCGCGGCCGGGGTTGTAGACCACCAGGTTGTCGCCTTCAAGCCGCTGCAGCACCTCACGGACGGGCGTCTGGGACACACCCAGGCCGCGGGCTACGGCGTCGATATTGATCCGGGTGCCGGGCGCAATCTCCCCCTCCAGGATGGAGGCACGCATCGCCGAATAGACATCGGGCACAGCTGCCTTGCCGCGGGAAGTTTCGGACGATTGACGTGGGGGCACGCGGTTACCTCTTGCACTGGGTTGCTGGAACTGAAGGGCGGGAAGTCGCTTGGGGGAATCATAAGCCACCGGGCACCACTGCCTTCATCGAAGCATTTTTTCGGCGGGGCACTTGATCCCGGTCACTCTTTCTATATGATTAAGCCAATTCCTATACGATTTTGGCGCAGATATCTTCCGCGTCTACCCCTCCCGCCGTGCGCACCGCACCCGAAGCCATGTATATGTCGAAGGAGACCGCATGACTACGCTCGGAAGTAAGACCTCCATCACCACCCCATCCCGGCAACCCCGCCTCATGACCCGCAAACGCTGGGTGATCATCTGGCTTGCCTTCATCGGCCTGAGCATCAACTACCTTGACCGCTCCAGCCTCAGCGTCGCCCTGCCGTTCATGGGCAAGGACTTTGAACTCAGCGCCACCCAGCAGGGCTTGATCTTTGCAGCGTTCTTCTGGGCCTACGACTTCTTCCAGCTCGCCGCCGGCTGGTATGTGGACAAGGTGGGCCCGCGCCGCTCATTTTCCCTGGCCGCCCTTTGGTGGTCCGTCTTCACCATGGTCACGGCCGCGGCCTCCAGCTTCTGGTCGCTCTTTGCGGCCCGTTTCCTCCTGGGCGTCGGCGAAAGCCCGGCCCCCAGCACCGCGGCCAAGGTGGTGGCCACCTGGTTCCCGGTGCGTGAACGCGCCTTCGCCACCAGCATCTGGGACTCCGGTTCGCGGGTGGGAGCAGTGATCGCCCTGCCGATCGTCACCCTGATCGTCGCCTTCACGTCCTGGCACGCGGTGTTCATCATCATCGGCGTCCTTGGAATCATCTGGGCCGCCGTGTGGTGGAAGTACTACCGCAACCCGGAGGAGCACGCCGGCGCCAATGCGGCCGAAATCAGCTACATCCGGGAGGGCGGCGCCCGCGGAGCGGCAAGCGACGACGAAGACGCCGCCAAACTCCCCTGGCGTTCCCTCTTCAAGTACCGGACCATCCTGAGCATGATGTTCGGCTTCTTCTGCCTGAACAGCGCCATCTACTTCTTCATTACCTTCTTCCCCAGCTACCTGGTCAAGGAACGCGGTTTCGATCTCCTCAAGCTCGGCTTCTTCGGCGCCATCCCCGGCATCTGCGCCGTCCTGTTCGGCTGGCTCGGCGGCTACCTGGCGGACCGCGCGGTGCGGGCAGGATCCCCGGTCAGCAAGGTCCGCAAGACGGCCATCGCCGGTGGCCTGGCCGGCGGCTCCGTCATCATGTTTGCCGCCATGGTTCCGGAGGCCTGGATGGCACTTGCCCTGCTGTCCATCGCCTACTCCAGCCTCACGGTGGCCGCCACGGGCATCTGGTCGCTGCCGGCGGATGTCGCCCCGAGTTCACGCCACGTCGGTTCCATTGGCGGGCTGCAGAACTTCGCCTCCAACCTGGCGGGCATCTTCACGCCCATCCTGATCGGAGTTTTGGTGGACCAGACCGGATCTTTCGTGGCGCCGCTGGCCGTGATTGGCGCAATCTCCCTCATCGGGGCCGCCAACTACCTGTTCGTCATCGGCAAGATCCAGCCGCTGACGGTCAAGGCAGCCGCCTAGGACTTCCCCACCCCAAGCAAAATCACGACGCCGGCACTTACCAAAGTGCCGGCGTCGTCCTTTGTGCGTGGCGCCTTAGGACGCAGGCGCCCCTGCAGGGACCTGCGTCGGTTCCTGCCCGGCGTTGTGGGCCTGCGCCTGGATGGCGGTGATGGCCACGGTGTTGACGATGTCTTCCACGGTGCAACCGCGGGAGAGGTCGTTGACCGGTTTCCGCAGCCCCTGCAGGACCGGTCCCACGGCGACGGCGCCGGAGCTTTGCTGGACCGCCTTGTACGTGTTGTTGCCGGTGTTCAGGTCCGGGAAGATGAACACCGTTGCCTGGCCGGCCACGGAGGAACCGGGCATCTTGGACGCGGCAATGGAGGCGTCGACGGCGGCGTCGTACTGGATAGGGCCCTCCACGGCCAGGTCGGGCCGGCGGGCCCGGACCAGCTCGGTGGCCTGCCGCACCTCGTCCACGGCCTCACCGGAACCCGAGCCGCCGGTCGAGTAGGAGAGCATGGCCACCCGAGGCTCCACCCCGAACTGGGCGGCGGTCTCGGCCGAGGCCAGGGCAATGTCCGCCAGCTGCTCGACGTTCGGATCCGGGTTCACGGCGCAGTCCCCGTACACCAGCACCCGGTCCGGCATGAGCATCAGGAACACCGAGGACACGATCTTCACGCCCTCGCGGGTCTTCACGAACTCCAGCGCCGGCCGGATGGTGTGCGCGGTGGTGTGCGCGGCGCCGGACACCATGCCGTCCACCACCCCCAGCTGGACCATCATGGTGCCGAAGTAGCTGACGTCCTGCATGATCTCCAGGGCCTTGGCCAGGTCCACGCCCTTGTGGGCGCGGAGTTCGGCGTACTTCTCCGCGAACCCCTGCCGCAGCTCCGAGGTGGCGGGATCGATGACGTTGATTCCTGACAGGTCGATGCCGTTGGCTGCGGCCAGTTCGCGGACGTCGGATTCTGGCCCGAGGAGGGTGAGGTCGCAGACGTCCCGCCGGTGCAGGATCTCAGCCGCGCGCAGGATCCGGACATCGGTGCCTTCGGGCAGGACCACGTGGCGGCGCTGGGCCCGGGCGCGTTCGATGAGGTCATGCAGGAACCGCAGCGGCGTCATCCGTTCCGCGCGCGGCAGGTGCAGCCGCTCCACCAGTTCGGTTTCGTCCACCCGGCGGGACCAGAGGCCCAGTGCCGACGCTACCTTCCGGCGGTGCCCGGACCAGATCTCGCTGCGGACCTCGGAGACCCGGCGCGCCGTCTGGTAGGTGTCCTCGTCCGCCGCGAACACCGGGAACGGCGCCTGTGCCAGGAGCGGGTAGATGTTGGCATCCGGTGCCAGGCCGCCGGTGAGGATCAGCGCGGAGGCCACGGGAAACTCGGGCGAGAAAGAGGATGCCAGGCAGGCCACCATCACGTCCGCGCGGTCCCCCGGCACGATCACCAGGGCGCCCTCGTCCAGGACGTTGAGGAAGTTGCCCACGTTCATGGCGGCCACCTTGATGTCCTTGACGTCGCGTTCCATGTCCGGGATTCCCGCGATCTGCCTGACACGCAGGGCCGCTGCCACCTCGCCTGTAGTGGGCCGGGCGATCTCCTCCAGCTCGGGCAGGATATACACGGGCCGCCCGGAGGCCCCCGGCTTCAACGCCGCCGCGATGGCATCCAGGTCCGCGGCGTGCGCCCTGTTGACCATGAGGGCCAGCAGCGAGCACCGTTCGGCGGCGAGTTCCTTGCGGGCAACTTCCACGGCGGCAGCCGTTTCGGCGACAGTCCGCCCCTTGGCCCCCACCACGGCCACCACGGGCGTGGCGAGGTTGTTGGCCAGCCGGGCGTTGAGGTCGAATTCGACGGCGGAGTCCTGGCCCACCAGGTCCGTCCCCTCCACGATCACCACGTCGCAGTGGCGGGCGATGTCGGCGTAGATTTCGACGCACAGCGCGTCGATCTCCGCGCGGTTGCCTGCCGCAAGGAGGTCACGGACCTCCGCATAGGTCAGGCCGCCGCGGCACCGTTCGTCCTCCAGCGCGAACCGGGCCTTCATCAGCGCCACCATGGGGTCATCTGCGGCGGAGGTGCCGTGGACCACGGGCTTGAAGAAGCCGATCCTGTCCGCGTGGCGGTGCAGGGTGTCCGCCAGGCCCAGGGCCACCAGGGACTTGCCTGACCCCGGGGTGGTTGCGCTGACGTAGATGCCTTTGGCCATGGTCCGCCCTTTGCTGTGCTTGCTGGTGCCGGTCCTTCCATCCTTGCACTTCGGGCGGCCCGGAGGCACGCGTGCGCGGCGCCCACCCTTGACACCGACCCCCCTCATGGGATTACCTAATGAACATTCGGTAAATAAAGCTGGAGGCAATGACGCATGGCTGAAGCAACACTTTCCGGGGCCACCCACCCCATCCTGGAAAACGACTACGCCTCCGAATGGATGGGTATCGACGTCCTCGCCCTCAGCGACGGCCACGCCACCATCCGGATGACGCTCCGGCAGGAAATGCTCAACGGCTTCGGCATGGCCCACGGCGGAATGATCTTCGCCTTCGGCGACACCGCCTTCGCCCTCGCGTGCAACCCCATCCAGCCTGCACCGGGCGAGGAAAACACCATCACCGTCGCGTCCGGCGTCGACATCAATTTCCTCAAGCCGGCATTCCGCGGCCAGGTACTCACCGCCGTCGCGGACCGCCGCTCCAGCGCCGGGCGCAGTGGCCTGTACGACATCCAGATCTTCGCCGCCGACGCCGCCTCCGCCTCCGAAACCCACCCCAGTTCCCCGGGCGAGCTCATCGCCGAGTTCCGTGGACGCAGCCGCACCATCCCCAAGAAGTAGGAAAATCATGACCCTGCATGCCCCCGAAACCCCCGCCGCTGCCGGCGTCGACCCAGGCCTGGACCGCGAGGAGACCATCTCCCGCGACGAGCTCGAAGCCATTCAGCTCAGCCGGCTGCAGCACACCGTGGCCTATGCCTACGAGCGGGTTCCCCTGTACAAGCGCAAGTTCGACGACGCCGGTATCCACCCCAGCGACCTTCGCGAACTTGAGGACCTGGGCAACTTCCCCTTCACCACCAAGGACGACCTCCGCGCCGAGTACCCTTTCGGCATGTTCGCCGTGCCGCAAAGCGAAGTAGCCCGGATCCATGCCAGCTCGGGCACCACCGGCCGGCCAACCGTCGTCGGCTACACCAAGCAGGACCTGGCCGACTGGGCCAAACTGGTGGCCCGCAGCTTCCGGGCCTCCGGCATCCGCCCCGGCATGAAGGTCCACAACGCCTACGGCTACGGCCTGTTTACCGGCGGCCTGGGCGCCCACGCGGGCGCCGAAGCTCTGGGCTGCACCGTGATCCCCATGTCCGGCGGCCAGACCGAACGCCAGATCCAGCTGATCCAGGACTTCAAGCCGGACGCCATCCTGGCCACCCCCACCTACCTGCTGACCATCGCCGACGCCATGGCGCACATGGGCATCGACCCCGCCTCCACGTCCCTGAAGTTCGCCGTCCTGGGCGCCGAGCCGTGGACCCAGGAGATGCGGCACGAACTTGAAGTGATGATGGACATCAAGGCCTGCGACATCTACGGCCTGTCCGAGGTCATGGGCCCGGGCGTCGCCGGCGAAGCCGTGGAAACTCAGGACGGCAGCCACATCTGGGAGGACCACTTCCGCCCCGAGATCATCGACGCCTTCAACCCGGTGGCCGGCAAGGAGAACGTCCTGCGCGACGGCGAACACGGCGAGCTGGTGTTCACCTCCCTCACCAAGGAAGCGCTGCCGATCATCCGGTACCGCACCAAGGACCTCACCCGCCTGCTCCCGGGCAGCGCCCGCCCCGCACACCGCCGGATGGGCCGCATCACCGGCCGCAGCGACGACATGATCATCCTGCGCGGCGTGAACCTCTTCCCGTCCCAGATCGAGGAAATTGCCCTCCGCATCCCCGAGCTCAGCCCGCACTTCCAGCTCGAGCTCACCCGGCCCGAGGGCCAGCGGATGGACCAGCTGACCGTCCGGATCGAGCGTCGGGAAACGGTCACCGTTGAGCAGAGCACGACGGCGGCCCGTACCTTGAAAGAGCAGATCAAGATCCACGTGGGTTCTTCCTGCACGGTGGACGTGGTGGAGCCGGGGGCCCTCGAGCGGTCCAACGGCAAGCTGCGCCGCATCTACGACCTTCGCCCGAAGGCTTAATCGTTTCGGTGGTGCTGCGCCGTCCCCGGACTTACCGACCGTTCGTGAGAAACTAGCCACTATGCCCAGCGCCAGCAGAACTGCCAGCACCACCGATACCCCAGCCGCCAACGGCACCAAACGCGGCCGCCCCGGCTACGACCAGCAGTCAGTGCTGCGCATCGCCGTCGACGTTTTCAACCGGCACGGCTACGACGCAACCTCGATGGGCATCCTGGCCGAGAACCTGGGCATTTCCAAGTCCGCCATCTACCACCACGTGCCGTCCAAGGGCGACCTGCTCAAGCTCGCCCTGGACCACGCCCTGGGCGGACTTGAGGCCATCCTGGAGCAACCGGAGGCCACTTCCGGGGCGGCCGACGCCCGGCTCGAGTTCGTGCTCCGGCAAACTGTGGCAGTACTCGTGGAGCGGCTCCCGTTCGTCACGCTGCTGCTCCGGCTGCGCGGCAACACCGAGATCGAACGGGACGCCCTGGAACGGCGCCGGACTTTCGACCACAAGGTGGCCGGCCTGATTTCGGCTGCCCGCGACGAGGGATCGCTGCGCGCGGACATTGATCCCCGCACCGTCTCGCGCCTGCTGTTCGGCATGATCAACTCCATCGTCGAGTGGTACAAGCCGGGCGGTTCCCTCTCCCCGCAAAAGCTCGCCGACGACGTCATCACCGTCGCGTTCGACGGCCTGCACAGCGAAGCATAGGAGGCTGCCCGGGCGCGCACTCCACTGATAATAAGTGTGCTTGGTAATTCTCTGGCTCCCCGCTACGGTGGTAGGAAGCCACCATCCGCTGGAAGGAATTGAAATGAGCCATCCCAAGGAAGAGCCCGACGCCGGATACATCATTCCGGATCCCTCAAAGCTCCGCGAGGACATTGCCGGTGATTCGGGCGATGAAGCCAACGCCATCCGCTTCAGCGAGGAACAGGCCCTGATCGAGGAACAGTCGCACGGCATCCGCCCGGACACCTACAGCGTCCCGCCGGGAGGCCCCACCATGGAGGAGGCCCGCGGCAACATGGACCTCTCCGACCGCAGCGAAGAAGGCCACGGTACCGGCCGCGAGGATGACAGCAGCGACGACGGCCTGCACGGCGGCGCCGAGAACTGACCGCCAGGCTCCACAACGTTCCACCACAGGCAGCAGGGGTGCTCCGATCCGACCGGGGCGCCCCTGCTGTTGTTTTGTCCCTGGCACCTGGATCCTGCCTAGGTGCCAGGCACCCCGAACATCGAGGCGTACCAGCCCATGTAGGCGAGCACCGCGCACAGCAGGAAAGCGGCCAGCAGCAGCGCAATCGAGCGGTCCCGTGCGATGAGCAGGGCCACCAGGTTGGTGACAAGGCCGACAGCCACCACGACAACCTGGAAAATGCTGTTCGCAGCAATGGCGCGCGGCGATTCGAACATGCCGCCCGCACCGATCACGAAGGTGATGAGGTACCAGGACGGCAGGACCCAGACCGGAACCGCGGCCAGGACAACGTCCAGCACCAGCGCAGCTTTGCCGGCCCTGGTTCCCGGAAGCCAGCTGAAACTTCGCCCGGAAGGGACAGGGACCATGGGCTGTTGCGCCCCGGAGGTGCCGGACACCCGCACTGGCCCGGCGCGCCTAGACCTGGTATTCCGGATTGGCGGCGAGGTTCTGGTGGACGCAGAGGATGTTGTGCTCGGTATCCATGAACCACGCACATTTTTCGGATTCTGTGGTGCAGATGTGGTTTTCCGTCCTCAGGGTGGGAAGGTCGTAGTCCTGGAACATCACACCCCTGGCCTCCATGTCGCGGACCGTTCCCTCAATGTCGGCAACCTCGAAGCTCAGCGCTGTGTGCTCGGAGTGCTTGCCGTCGGAGACCGGCATCAGCTGCAGCATGGGGCCGCCGTCGGTGCCGAGTAATTCGCTTCCATCGTCTGTCATTCCGCGGTGCGGGAGTCCGAGCTTTTCGGTGTAGAAGCTGCGGGCGCGGGCTGCGTTATCGACTGGCAGGATGGTTGTGGCTGTGCTCATTCTAAGGTTCATGTGGCCACCTCCTACGGGCAGAATCTTACGCCCGGGCTGCCGGAAAAGCCCCTCCCCCCCAAACGCCCGCTCACCTTTGACCCCCAAACCCCAAACGCCCGCTCACCTTTGACCCCCAAACCCCAAACGCCCGCTCACTTTCCCGACAGAAGTGAGCGGGCGTTCAGATGGAAGCTGCCAAAAGTGAGCGGGCGTGGGAGGTTACTTTTCGATGAGGGTGAGGACGTCGTAGGTGGCCACGATGTCGTCGTTCTGGTTGGTCAGGACGGCGTCCCAGGCCACCTCGCCGTATTCGTCGGTCTCGCGCGGGGTGATCTTCTTGGCGGTGAGGGTGACCCGGATGGAGTCGCCGGCCGCCACCGGGGTGATGAAGCGCAGGTTCTCGAGGCCGTAGTTCGCCAGCACCGGGCCCGGCGCCGGTTCCACGAACAATCCAGCTCCCCAGGCCAGGAGCAGGTAGCCGTGGGCCACGATGCCGGGGAAGAACGGGTTGGCCTCCGCCGCCTCCTGGTTGGTGTGGGCGTAGAAGGTGTCGCCGGTGGAGCTCGCGAACTTGGTGATCTCCTCCAGCGAGACCTCACGAAGCTCCGAACGGATGGCGTCGCCGATGTGCAGCGTGGCCAGGGACTTCCGGAACGGGTGCTGGCCCTCGGTCTCGAGCGTGAAGTTGCGGTCCGCGCCGGTGTGCCAGACACCGGTGACGGCGGTCAGCATATTGGGCGAGCCCTGGATGGCGGTGCGCTGCATGTGGTGCAGCACGGACCGGATACCGCCGAGTTCCTCGCCGCCGCCGGCGCGCCCCGGGCCACCGTGGACGAGGTGCGGCACCGGTGATCCGTGGCCGGTGGACGAACGGGCGTCCTCCCGGTTCAGCATCAGGACGCGGCCGTGGTGCGCGGCGATTCCGGTGACCAGCTCCCGTGCCACCGCGGGGTCGTTCGTGCAGACCGAGGCCACCAGGGAGCCGCCACCGCGGGCGGCGAGGCGGACTGCGTCGGCAAGGTCGCGGTAGCCGATCACGGAGGATACCGGTCCGAATGCTTCGAGTGAGTGGATCGCGTCCGCCTCGGGGTTGTCCCAGTTCAGGACTACAGGGGCCATGAATGCCCCGCCGTCCACCACGCCGGTGGTTCCGTCCGCTGAGGTGACCGACGGCGAATCGAGGGTTCCGTACGCAAGCTCACCGCCGGCGTCGAGCATGGACTGCACGGCCGCCCGGACGTCCTTCAACTGTTCCACGGACGCCAGGGCACCCATGGTGACGCCCTCGCCGCGGGGATCCCCCAGGACGATGCGTTCCGAAATGCGCTTGCCGATGGCGGCAGTGACGGCGGGAACCAGTTCCTGCGGAACGATGGCGCGGCGGACGGCGGTGCACTTCTGGCCGGCCTTAACGGTCATTTCGGTGACGACGGACTTGACGAACGCATCGAATTCCGGGGTGCCCTCCACCGCATCCGGGCCAAGGATGGCAGCATTCAGGGAGTCCGTCTCGGACGTGAACCGTACCCCGCCCTCCACCACGTTCCGGTGCGCCTTAAGGGACTTTGCGGTGGAAGCCGAGCCGGTGAAGGCGACGAGGTCGCGGTAGTCCAGGACGTCCAGCAGCCCGCGGACGGATCCGGAAATGAGCTGCAGCGAGCCCACCGGCAGGATGTTGGATTCAACGATGGCCTTGACCACGGCCGCGGCAACGTACCCGGTGGGGGTGGCAGGCTTGACGATGGTGGGGACGCCGGCGAGGAAGGCGGGGGCAAACTTCTCCAGCATGCCCCAGACCGGGAAGTTGAAGGCGTTGATCTGGACGGCAACTCCGGGAATGCGGGTGTAGATGTGCTCGCCGGCGAAGGAGCCGTCCTTGGACAGCACCTCCATGGGTCCGTCCACCACCACTTGGGAGTTGGGCAGTTCGCGCCGGCCTTTGGAACCGAAGGTGAACAGGACGCCGATGCCGCCGTCGATGTCCACCATGGAGTCGATCTTGGTGGCGCCGGTCTGGAACGAGAAGCCGTAGAAGTGTTCGCGGCGGGCGTTCAGGTACTGCGCCAGTTCCTTGAGCTTGAGGGCGCGCTGGTGGAAGGTCAGCTTGCCCAGTTCCGCCTGGCCGGTGGTGCGGCCATATTCGACGACGGCGGCCAGGTCCAGGCCCTCCGTGCTGACCTTGGCCAGGATCTCCCCTGTGCTCGCATCCCGGACAGGGACCGCGGAAGCCGACGAGCCGGCGTCGGGCGTCCACCAGGCATCCTTGACGAAGCTGGGCACTGTCTCCACGGTGTCGACCGTGGCCTGGGGAGCTGTGGCTGTGGTGGTCATCGTTGACGGGTCCTTCCAACGCTGGGGCAGGCAAACAGCGGCCATTACTGACCGTCCGTTCGGTAATATATTCACCATACATGAAGTGCCGTGCCGCACACTAGAAGGCCGGGACTGAATTGGCCACCAAAGGAGAACGAATGAGCGCCCCACACGAGGATTCCGGCGACAACCAGCCGTCGCAGCATGAACTCTGGAAAATCACGCTGGGCGAGCTGGACGAAAAGATGGGCGTGAAGATCCTGGAGGAGTCCGTGGAGCGGGTGGTGGCCACCATGCCGGTGGAGGGAAACCGGCAATCCTTCGGCCTGCTGCACGGCGGCGCCTCGCTGGCCGTCGGCGAGGCCGTGGGCTCCTGGGCCGCCGTGATCCATGCGAGCACCATGGGCAAGACCGCAGTGGGGGTGGACGTCTCCGCCACCCACCACCGGTCCGCACGGGAGGGCCAGGTAACCATCACGGCCACGCCCATCCACCTGGGCGGCACGCTGACTACACACGAGGTGCTGATCACCAACGAGGCGGGCCAGCGGCTCTGCACCCTGCGCATCACCAACTTGCTGATGCGCCGCCACAAGTAACGGTGGTTAAGTCGGCCGCCGCCGGTGGTTGAGCCTGAGGCCCGGTGGTTGGGCCTGCGGCCCGGTGGTTGAGCCTCGCGAAACCTAGGCCGATCCCCGTTTCCGGCGCCTGACCAGCACCGTCAGCCCGATCCCGACGGCGAGGGCGGCCGCGGCAGCAACGGCTGCGGGCACCAGCGCGGACGCGCCGGTGTACGCCAGGCCGCCCGTACCCGCGGGACGGTTGCCGCCCGTGGTGGCCAGGCCCGCAGGCGGGACGCTTGGCGGTGCAGTTGGCGAGGCAGTGGGCGAGGCAGTGGGCGAGGCACTGGGCGCCGGGGTACTGGCCGGCGGCGTGACGACGGCGGCCGGGCTCGTCTGGGCGGGCGACGGGGCCGCGCTGGTCTGGGCGGGCGACGGGGCCGCGGTAGCGATGCTGGCGGGAGGACTTGCTGGAGCCGGCGGGGCAGGGCTCGACGGCGGGGCAGGGTTCGACGGAGTGCCTGTGGGAGCCGGCGGGGTGGCCGCGAACTCGAAGGTGTTGGCTCCTGACCGGCTGTACCCGTTGACGGTCTCTGCCGTGAAGCGGAGCGGGTCCTTGCCTTGCGGTGCGGTGAAGCTCCAGTTGCCGGCGGCGTCCACGGGGACCTCGAACGGGCTGTGGCCCTGGAGGGTGATCCGGACCTTGGACCCGGCGGCGATGGCTGACGCCGGAGCCGCGGCAACGGTGCCACTGATGGTTTGGCCGGATTCATAGGTGCCGCCGGGCGCCGGAGCGGTGACGGCGGCCCTGTTGAGGAACAGCTCCAGCTGGTAGCCGGGAAGGACGGCAAGACTGTTCCGCAGGGTGGCGCCGACGGCGAAGTTCTGGATCACGTTGCCGTTTTGGTCCGGGGTGTCCCCTGCCGAGTGGGTACCCACGGCGTAGTTGCCGCTGACGTAGGGTCCGCCGGAGTCTCCCCCGCTGGACTGCACTCCGTAGGACAGGAACCCGTTGAACGCACGGAGGTCTGTCGGATCTGTCTTGTGGGCAGGGCCCGGCACGATGAAGATGCCGACGGCGTCCACCATTCCGCAGGACCAGGCGGAGGTCCGTCCCGAGCGGCAAATGGGCATTCCAACAACGGGATCTTCGGATCCGATGATCTTGACGTCGGGCCCGGGCTGGGACGGGTTGCCCCACGTGCTGGCTGCGGGCAGGGGATCGATGTCCTGCCGCAGCGACTGGATGACCGAGATGTCAGTCCCCACGTTCCCGGGGTTGGTAACGGCCGTCTGGTCCGGACCGATGGTAGTGGTTGGGTCGAGCACGCGGGTGTTCCCCGGGCCGCCGAACTGGCTGAAGCCGAATTTCCCCAGCAGCCCGGCCGGCACTCCTTGGAACTCCAGGGTGGCCGTCTTGGCAGCGCCATCCGAAGCACAGTGCCCTGCGGTCAGGACAGTGGGGAGACCGGTGGGGTCGAAGGCGGAGAAACCCGTGGAGCAGACATAGCCGATATTGGTCTGGTAGCCGACGCCGCCGGGAACGTCAGCCTCCGTTTTGAGCGGCGTACCGCCGTCGAGCTCGACGTTGGCAAAGCGGGAGACGAACTGGGCCGGCGAGATCTTTCCGGCACCCGCCGTCGGTGACGATGACGACGACGGGGACGGGGACGGGGACGATGACGGGGAGGATGACGGTGTCGGTATTGGCGACGGCGCTGCCGGCAGCGCCTCCGGCGCGTTGATCCCGCCGGTCCTGATCACGAACTTTCCGCCGGCGTACATTACCGCCTGCAGGTCCTGCGGCCCGACGTCGCGGAGATAGGCCTGGAAGAGCTGCTCCGTGCTCACCGCCAGCTCGGACCGGGTGCCGGCGGCGGGCGCCTCGAGTGACAAACCGGAAATGGTGCCCGCGAGTGCGGCCACGGCGGCCTGCAGCTTCTGTCCGGAGCCGCTGACAATAATGGATCCATGTTCGATCCGGATTCCCACGTAGCCCGGGACCGGGCGCAGTTGGACAGCCGCCCGCGCTGCCTGGGCGCCCAGTTGCCCGGCAGCCTCGAACTGCTGGGGGGTGAGCTTGAGGTCCCGCTGCACGGCGTCGTCGAGGGCGGCCTGCGAAAGGGTGGTTGGCGCCGGGGACGCTGGGGCAGTGCTTCCCGAAGTCGGGCTGGGGAACGCCGGGGTGGGGGATGATTCACCGGCGCCAAAAGCTGGAACGGCTGCGTATGCGGAGGATGCCAGCATGCCGGTTGCGGCGCCCAGGGCGAGCACCCGGCGCAGCGTGCCAGCACTGAACCCCAGGTCATGCTCCGTTGAAGTCTTTTTCCTTGGCGCTGCTGTTCCGCTCATGTCCGTCTCTCTGCCGATCAACGTGACCGAGGTAACAACAGTATCTCAGGTCACATGCGTCACACTGGTCCCATTGTAGCTACGCTCTCATGGCAACAAGCCAGGACGGCCTCAAGTTCGGCTGAGGTGAGGCCGTTGGCCAAGAGGTAGCGGCGGGTATCCAGGTCCCGGACATACCTGACCACGGTGAGCCCCCGTTGTTCCAGTAAAGGCTCCAGTTCAGCGGCGTCCAGATAGCGTTCGCGGCTGTGCGGCGGCCCGTGCGTGCGGTACCTCTCGTTGATGCCGCGCGCCGCCCGCCGGTAGCCTTCTGCGATGGCTTCGTCGGTATCGCCTGCCAGGTCTTGGACCATGGCGGCCACCATTCCGCTGCGGTCCCGGCCGGCGGCGCAGTGCAGCAGGACATTCCCCTTGGGTGCGGCATGGGAGATGGCCCGGAAGACGCCCACCAGCTTTTCCGGGAAAAGGCGGGCGTTCTCGGCATAATGCGTGGGGTCGTTCAGGTACGGCCCGGTGACTGCGGTGAAGCCTGGATCGCCGGGCTCTTCCGTGGGGGCCCGGACCACGTCGATGTCCGGCATGGACGCGTCCGGGACCACTGGGTCGGTGTCCCGGCGCCGGCCTTCCGCTGCGTTGCGGAGATCGACGACGGTGCGGACGCCGTCGTCGAACACCTGCCGCCACCCGGACGCCGTCAGCCACTCACGCCGCCCCATCCGGTAGATGCCGCCCGAAACGTGCCAGGCGTTGACAGCTCCATCCCACTTCATGGGCCTGCCCCGTTTGCTCATCCGCACAGCCAATCACACGGTGCTGGGAGCCGCATGCCGCAGGGGAAGAGTTTTGGCGTCATCAACGAGCCGGGCCGCGCCGGTCCAGCCGGTACTCGAGCCCGGCGCGGACGGCAGGCCATTCGTGGTCCAGGATGGAGAACACCACGGTGTCCCGGAGATTCCCGTCGCTGGTCCGTGAGTGGCTGCGCAGCACGCCGTCCTGCTTGGCGCCGAGCCGGGCGATGGCGTCCCGCGACTGGTGGTTGAGCCAGTGGGTGCGGAATTCCACCGCGGGGCAGCCCACGGCCTCGAAGGCGTGCCCGAGCAGCAGGAGCTTGGAGTCCGGGTTGGTCCCGGTCCCCTGCACGGAGGCCGCGTTCCAGGTGGAACCGATCTCCACGCGGGGCGTGGCGGCATCGATGTTCATGTAGGTGGTCATGCCGATGATGCGGCCCGGGCCGCCGGTTTCCGCGTCGATCAAGCGCGTGGTGAACGGCAGCATGGATCCTTGGTCCTGCAGTGCGAGCCGCCGCCTGATATCTGCGGCCATCGCCCCAGGGGCCGGCACCGAGGTGTACCAGAGCTTCCAAAGCTCACCGTCCCTGGCGGCCTCCACCAGGCCGTCGTGGTGATCCTCCGTGAGCGGCTCAAGGATAACGTGCCGGCCGGTCAGGGTAAGGGGTTCAAGGAAAGTCACTGCACCAGCCTAGGCCCACCCGTTCGGCGCCGGCAGCCTGGCCTTCTTCGACGCAGGCAACCAGCCGCTAGCTGGGCCAGTCGAAGAAGCCCTTGCCGGTCTTGCGGCCCAGTTCCCCGCGAGCCACCTTGTCGCGCAGGATTTGCGGCGGCGCAAACCGGTCGCCCAGGGTGGAGTGCAGGTATTCGGCGATGCCCAGGCGGACGTCAAGCCCCACGATGTCAGTGGTTTTCAGCGGCCCGGTGGGGTGCTTGTAGCCCAGCACCATGGCGTTGTCGATGTCTTCGGCCGAGGCGACGCCTTCTTCCACCATCCGCATCGCCTCCAGCGCGATGGCGACGCCCAGCCGGGACGATGCGAACCCGGGAGCGTCATTGACGACGACGGCGGTCTTCCCGAGTGCTTCCACCCACCTCCTCGCCTCCGCAGCGAGTCCGGGCGAGGTGTGCTCGCCCAGCACCACCTCGATGAGCGTGGAAGCGGGCACCGGGTTGAAGAAATGCAGTCCCAGGAAATTGCCCGGCCGCTTCAGCTCTTTCGCGAGCCCGTTCACGGACAGCGAGGACGTGTTGGAGGCCAGGCAGGCGTCTTCCGCCAGCCGCTCCTCGATGCCCCGCAACGCGGTGACTTTCAGGTCCCAGTCTTCCGGGACGGCCTCCACCACCAGGCGGCGGTCCTTGAAGGCGTCATAGTCCACGCCGACGGTCAGGCGGGAGACCAGTTCGTCCAGGTTTGCGTCCGTTGCCCCGCGCTCGATGCTCTTTGCCGCCGCAGATTCCACCCGTTCCCGGGCAGCCTCCGCAGACTGTTCGTCGCGTTCCACCACCAGCACGTCGGAACCCTTGACCAGGAAGGCGTGGGCGATCCCGGCGCCCATCCGGCCGCCGCCCAGGACGCCCACCCGGGCCGGGAGGGCTGGGGTCAGTTGCGATTCGCTCATGGTCTACTTTCCGTCTGCAGGGTTGGCGGGGTTGGCCTTTTTCCGGGCACTGCGGTCGAGGAACGCCTGCATGCGGTCGAACTTGGCCTGGGATTCGAAGAGGATGCCCTGGGCCAGCTGGTCGATCAGCGGGTGGGCTTCCGCGGGGGCGTGGAACACGGACTTGGTGATGCGGACGGCCAGCGGATCCTGGCGCCCGATCCTGTCAGCAAGGCTGTGGGCCGCGGCCAGCAGGTCTGCCGGGTCGTGGATTTCGGTGATGAGGTTGGCCGCCCGTGCCTCGTCGGCGCCGAGGACGAGGCCGGCCAGGAGGATCTGCTTGGCCAGCGGTTCGCCCACGAGTTCCCTGAGCCGCCAGCTGGCGCCCGCCGCGGCCAGGATCCCCAGCCCCGTTTCGGGGTTGCCGATCCGCACGGTGGGGGTGCCGATCCGGAAGTCCGCCGCGTAGGCCAGTTCCGCCCCGCCACCGAGGCAGTAGCCGTCCAGCGCGGCGATGACCGGCATGGGCAGCTTCGCAATCCGGACGAAGATGGTGGAGTTGATCCCTTGCAGGGCGTCGTCCCGCCGCCGTTCGCGCAATTGGGCGATGTCCGCCCCGGAGGCGAACACCCCGTCCACTCCGGCAATGATCAGGACTTTGGGGTTCTGTTCCAGCGCTGCGCACACGGTGTGGAGTTCGTCCACCATCTGCTGGTCGATGGCGTTCTTCACCTCGGGCCGGTTGAGCAGCACCACCACACGGTCGTCCCGTTCCTCTACCTTGAGGGCGGAAAATACTTCGGCGCCAAGGTCCACTGCGGCGGCCATCAGATTCTCTCCAGCAGCATGGCAGTCCCTTGGCCAACACCGACGCACATGGTGGCGAGGCCGATTTTGGCGTCCTCGCGTTCCATCCGCCCCAGCAGGGTGATGGCGATCCGGGACCCGCTGGAACCAAGCGGGTGGCCCAGGGCGATGGCTCCGCCGTCGCGGTTCACGATGGCCGGATCCAGGCCCAGGCGCCGGATGGAGGCCAGTGACTGGGTGGCAAAGGCTTCATTAAGTTCGACGGCGGACAGGTCACCGACGCCCAGGCCGCTTCGCTTGAGCACTTTCTGCGTGGCGGGGACAGGACCAATGCCCATGATCTCGGGTTCGCAGCCGGCAGAGGCGCCGTCGATGATGCGTGCCCGCGGTGTCAGGCCCAGCCGCTCAATCGCGGCTTCGGACGCGACGATGATGGCCGAGGCGCCGTCGTTGAGGGAGGACGAGTTTCCGGCGGTGACCACGGAGCCGCCGTGCGTCACCGGCCGGAGGGCAGCGAGAACGTCGAGGCTGGTGCCGGGGCGGGGTCCTTCGTCCGTGTTCACCACGGTTTCGGACTTGCGTGTCTTCACCGTGACGGGGACGATCTCGTCCTTGAAGCGGCCGGCGGCGATGGCATCGAGCGCACGTTGGTGCGAGCGGACGGCAAACGCGTCGGCATCCTCGCGGGAGATGCCGTCCACGCGGGCCACTTCCTCCGCCGTTTCCGGCATGGAGTAGGTCATCTTCCCGTCGCGGGAGAGGCCGCCCTGTTGGAACTGCGGGTTGGTGAAGCGCCATCCGATGGAGGTGTCGAAGATCTGGCCGGGCTTGGCAAACGCGGCGGTGGGCTTTTCCTGCACCCAGGGCGCCCGGCTCATGGACTCCACTCCGCCGGCGATGACGATGTCCGCGGCGCCGGCCTTGATCATGTGGCTCGCCTGGATAATGGCGCTCAGTCCGGAGGCGCACAGCCGGTTGACCGTAATGCCGGGGATGTGGAGCGGAAGGCCTGCCAACAGGGTGGCCATGCGGGCCACGTTTCGGTTCTCCTCCCCTGCGCCGTTGGCGTTGCCCAGGATCACCTCGTCGATGCCTTCCGGATCCAGGCCGGCGCGTTGAACGGCTTCGCGGACCACCAGGGCGGCCAGGTCGTCCGGCCGGACGGCGGACAAGGCACCCCCGTACCGGCCAACCGGCGTTCGGACCCCGCCTACGAGGAAAGCCTGCGGACCTGCGGTTGCAGCCATGGATACACCCTTCACGCGATAAACAGCACTGTCATCGGCGGCCGGCGCAGCGGAGGACACCACTTACCGACCGTTCGTTCTGTAAATGGTACACGGCAAGGTTCCGCTCCGCACCCGGCTAGAGGACTGTGACACCGAGGTGCGCGGCGATCAGCGGAGCCAGGAGGCCCAACTGGTACTCGTCAATGACCAGCCCGGAGAGGCTGCCCAGCCCGCTGATCTTGCGGAACCCGGTCCCGCGGATGTCAAAGTCCTTCAGCTTGGCTCCGGCAAGGTCCAGGGATCCGATGGTGCAGTCCTCGAGCCTCACCCGGACGGCTCCCGCGGCCCCAAGGTCCAGCTCATTGATGATGCATCCGCTGATCAGCACGTCCGTGAGCTTGGCACCGCGCAGGTTCAGGAAGTCCACCTTGCCGCCGTCGATCCGCACGGACTGCCAGCCGGTTTCGTAAAGCTCCGCGGAGCCCAGCCGGGGGTTCCGGAGTTCCACGTCCTGCCAGGTGCTGCGGGCACCGCGGAAAACGGGCGCGTACACCTCCGCCAGGATGCAATCGCGGAAAGATGCTCCCTGGAGCTGCGCGTCGTTAAAGGACGCGGCATCGAACCGGCACTCGGAAAAGACGGACCCGCCCAGGTCGAGACCTTCCGCGTCTGCGCGGGTAAACCGGACCCCTTCATGCCGGTCGCCCCGCCGGAAGGCGGCGTCCGGTAGGTCTTCGAGACCAATGAGCTCCACCGGTGAAACCCGGGGTGCGTGCACCCCGGCCGGCCCCCTCCCGCGCTTTTTCTCCATGCCCCGAGCCTAGCCTCCCGGCACATCCCTTGAATTAGTAAGCAAGCTTCGTTTAGGCTGAAAAATGTAACGGTCGACGGAAACGAAAGGAGGCCAGCACCATGGGCCTCGGAGACAAGATCAGCAACGAAGCCGAAGAACTTGGCGGCAAGGCCAAGGAAGCCGCGGGCAACGTCACCCACAATGACCGGCTGAAGGCTGAAGGCCAGGCGGACCAGGTCAAGGCGGATGCCAAGAAGGTCGGCGAAAGCGTCAAGGACGAGTTCAAGCGCGACTAACACCCACCCTGCTGCAGCCGCAGCGAACGGCGTGCTGCAGCAGCCCAACGGCGGCGGATCGGATCGATCCGCCGCCGTTCCGCTGTCCACACCCAAGGATCGGTGGACGGGAATCGATAAATCACCAGCCGCTGCGGGTGGGGGTGTGGCCCTGGCGGGAATCATCCGGCATGGTCATTTCCGCCCGCAGCCCGAGCAACCGGATGGGGCGGCCTGGCTCGATCTTCGCCGCAAGTTCGAGGGCCTGCGCGAGCACTTCCGCAGCGGCGGACGTTTCGGGGAACTTCCGCCCGAACGTTGTGGTGGTGAACGGCGCGTAGCGCACCTTCAGGGTGAGGCCGACCACCGGCCGCCCCTCCGCGGCAACATCGTCCAGGACGTGCGCCGCCAATTCCCTTACGGCCCCGTCAATGTCCGCGGCCTCCGTCAGGTCGCGCTGGAAGGTGGTTTCCCGGCTGTGTCCCCGGGCCGCCCAGGGCGTGTCATCAACCACCCGCGACCCCTCGCCCCGTCCCAGCTGGGCGTACCACGGGCCCATCTTCGGACCGAACTCGGGCACCAGGTCCGCCGGATTGGCGGCTGCGAGTCCGGCAACCGTCGTGATGCCCAGGGTGGCGAGCCGCCGCGATACCTTGGTCCCGACGCCCCACAGGTCGATCGTGGGCCGGTCCCCCATCACCTGGAGCCAGTTGCCTTCCGTCAGCCGGAAGATGCCGGCGGGCTTGCCAAACCCCGTGGCCACCTTGGCCCGGACCAGGGTGTCCCCGATTCCGATGCTGCAGTGCAGCCTGGTTTCCGCCAGGACGGCGTCCTGCAGCTGCCGGGCGATATCTTCGGGGACGTCGCTCTCGACGCCCACGAACGCTTCGTCCCAGCCCAGCACTTGGACAGTGGCGCCAGGCTGCGAGCGCAGCACCGCCATGACCTTTTCGGACGCTTCAAGATATGCCTCATGATCCACGGGCAGGATGACCGCGTCCGGGACTTTCCGCGCGGCGATGCGCAGCGGCATTCCGGAGCCCACCCCGTAGGCCCTGGCTTCATAGGACGCCGTGGACACCACAGCCCGTTCGGTGGGATCGCCGCGGCCGCCCACGATCACCGGCTTGCCCGCCAATTCAGGCCGGCGGAGGACTTCCACAGCCGCGATGAACTGGTCCAGGTCCACATGCAGCACCCATGGTTCGCTCACATGCCCCAGTCTGCCCCGGGCCAGGCGCCGTGCACCAGCTTCCTGAGGTCCGCGGTTGAACTCCACACAGTTAACCTGCACTTCCCGGTTAGCCTTAGCCATGACCTACGTTGACCTCAGCGCCGAGAGCGCTGCCGCCGGCGGCTCGCCTTCCTTGGGCGGCTACCTTGCCACGCCGGAGGGCCAGGGCCCTTTCCCCGGCGTCGTGATGATCCACGAGGCCTTCGGGCTGACCGACCAGACGCGCAGGCACGCCGACAGGCTGGCCCGGGCCGGCTACCTGACGTTGGCCGTGGATCTGTTCAGCGAGGGCGGGGCCCGCCGCTGCCTGGTCAGCACCATGCGCAGCATGGCTGCCGGCACCGGCAGGGCATTCACGGACATCGCTACGGCGCGGAAGTGGCTTGCTGCCTCCCCGCAGTCAACCGGAAAAACCGGGGTAATCGGCTTTTGCATGGGTGGCGGCTTCGCACTGCTGGTGGCCAAGGACGGTTTCGACGCAGCCTCGGTCAACTACGGTCGTCTACCCGGAAACCTGGAAGAGGCCCTCCGCGGCGCCTGCCCCATCGTGGCCAACTACGGCGGCGCGGACAAGCCCCTGAAGGGAGCCGCTGACCGGCTTGAATCAGCACTGGACGGGCTGGGAATCGAACACAGCGTCAAGGAATTCCCCGGCGCCGGCCACGCCTTCCTGAACGATACCGACGAAGGTCCTGCGGTCCTTCGCCCGCTCATGCGCGTAATGGGCATCGGGCCGGACCCGGACTCCGCCCCGGAGGCCTGGCAGCGGATCGAGGACTACTTTGCCCGCTATCTGAAGGACTCCGCTGCCTGACGCACCGGGCCCGCGCGGACATCAAGGAGGAAACGCCGACGGCGGACCACCCCACCAAAGGGGCGGCCCGCCGTCGAACGTTGTTTTAGGAAGATCCGGTGTTAGCTGTAGAGCTCGCTCTTGGGCTGGTTGTCCTTGACCTTCTGCCAGCCCAGCCACAGGACCAGCGCGAAGAACGGGATGGTAGCCAGGGTCCAGAGGCCCAGGTAGAACACCTCGCCGGTGGCCTTGTCCGTCATGGTGTCGAAGCCGATGAGCACGGTGATGGCAAGCAGGCCCAGCATGCCGGCCCAGCTGGTCCACGGCGAACCCGGCATGGGCAGGGTGGAGGTGATGCCCTTGCGGCGGCGCAGCACGATTTGGCTCGCGAAGATGGAGCCCCAGCAGAAGATCACGCCGATCGATGCGGTGTTCAGGGCGAGGTCGAACGCGTGCGAGCCGCCCAGCCAGATGTTCAGCAGGATACCCACCAGGTAGAACGCGGCGATGGCCAGGATGGCGGCATACGGGACGTGCCGCTTGGACATCCTGGTCAGCCACTGCGGGGCGTGGCCGTTGTTGGCCATGGTGCGGAAGACGCGGCCGATCGAGTAGAGCCCGGAGTTGCAGGAGGAAAGGGCGGCGGTGATGACGATCATGTTCATTACGTCACCCACCCAGCCCAGCCCCATCTGGCCAAAGACGGTAACGAACGGGGATGTGCCGGCCTTGTACTGGTCCGAGGGCAGCAGCATGGCCAGCAGCAGGACAGAGCCTACGTAGAACACCACAATTCGCAGTACGACGGCGCGGATCGCCTTGGGCACTTCGCGTTCGGGCTTTTGCATCTCGCCGGCAGTGACGCCGACCAGCTCGATGCCGTTGTAGGCAAAGATGACGGCGTTCAGGACCAGGACCATGACCAGTGCGCCCTTCGGGAACATGCCGCCCTCGGCCGCAAAGAGGTTGTTGACGGAGGCGTGCCCGTCACCCACCTGGGCGTTGGTGACCACCATGAACGTGCCCACCACCAGGAAGATCAGGATGGCGCCCACCTTGAGGCAGGAAGCCCAGAATTCGAACTCGCCGAACGCCTTGACGCTGAGCAGGTTCACTGCCACGAGGAGCGCCAAGGCGGCAATTGCCGAGGCTTCCACGGGGACGTTGGGGAAGAAGAACTGGAAGTACAGGCCGATCGCGATGAGCTCGGCGATACCGGTCATGCCCCAGTTGATGAAGTACATCCAGCCGGACATGTACGCGCCTTTTTTGCCGAACATCTCGCCGGCATAGCTCACCAGGGAGCCGGAGGTTTGCCGGTACATGATGAGTTCGCCCAGGGCCCGCATGAGCAGGTAGGCGATGACGCCGGCGATGGCGTACGAGAAGATCAGTGCCGGGCCGGTGGAGGCGAGGCGGCCGCCTGCTCCCATGAAGAGGCCCACGCCGATGGCGCCGCCCATGGCGATCATGGTGACGTGGCGTCGGCCCAGGGTCTTGCTGTAGCCCTCGGCGCTGAGGGAGGAATCGACGGCGGTGGTGGCCGCGGCGGGGTTCTGAAGGTCTGTGGGGGTACTTTGAGGCACAACTGTTCCTTGTGGGTTGGGGGTTGGCCGCATCCGGAATTCGTATGATCAGGCTCACAAAATTCGGCCTTGCGGCCTTGGAACCAGCGATTGTGAGCGTAAATCATCGAGCAGCCGAAGCTTCACGCGGCCTGTCCATCCTACAAGACCGGGCGGGCGGTACGTGACGCGCACTACACGGCACCCCCGGCGATAGGCTGAAGGCATGGCCACAGCCCACCGCGCACCCCCCGCTCCGCAGCCGCAGCTGTACCGTTTTTCGCGCCTGGACCTGGCGGCACTCTGCCTCTACGTGGCTATCGCGGGATTCTTCGCGGCGGCCGGCGCCCTGGTGGCCCCGTTCCTGCGGCAGATTGCGCCATCCCCGGCCACCGCCTCCTACGCGGTGAACCTTCTGTTCTATGCCTCGGTGGGAATCGTGGCACTGCTGGCCGCCCGGAAAGTGGTGGTCCGCGACCTTAGGGTCCTGGCGACCCGGCCCTGGTTCACCCTGCTGATGGTTCCCGCCGCCGTCATCGCGATGCTGGTCCTCACCGCGATCCTGGTGGCGCTGAACGGGCAGGTGCAAACGTCCGCCAACCAGGCCGGCCTGCAGGCCCTCATGCAGCAGGTGCCGCCCTGGCTCATGGTGCCGCTGCTGGTGGTGGTGGGACCATTCGTGGAGGAATACATCTTCCGCCACCTGCTGATCGGCAAGCTGGGCAGGCGGGTGAACATCTGGATCTGCTGCGTCCTGTCGGCCGTGCTGTTCGCGGCGATGCACATCGTGGGGCAGGAGGCCATTACCCTCACGGCACTGCTCCCCTACGTTGCCATGGGCGCCACCCTGGTGTTCGTCTACGTGTGGACCGGAAAGAACGTTATGTTCTCCTACTTCGTCCACGCCGCCAAGAACCTGCTGGCCGTGGTCCTGGTTTACGCCATCCCGCCGGAACTGTTCGAGCAGATGCAGCACGTCCAGGCGTAGGCGGATGCTCAGTCCGGCAGCGTGTACCCGCGCAGCGTGAAACGGTGCAGGCCACTGGTCCGCCCCGTGATGTAGACCTTGGTGCCCCCGGCCGCGTTCGTGCCGCCCAGGTAGCGGTAGCTTTCGCCCGGGTTGTAAGCGGCAGGGCTGTCCGGATCTGCGGGCAGCCCTGGGCCAAACTCAATCACGTCCGCGCCCACGCGGTACGTGCCGGTGCCGGACACCAGCTGGAAGGTTCCGGGCGCACCTGCCGGCTCGACGCCGTCGAGCACCCCGCCCGGCCGGAAGGTCAGTTCCAGCGCGAAAGCCGTGGGCGTCCCCTCAAAACCAATGTCCAAGCCCACCTGCCCGTCTGCGGCCTCGATCCTGATCTCCGTGGCGAGCCGGTGGACGTCGGCGGCGCGCGAACTGAACTCCATGCCGGCGCTGAACCGGCCTTCATGCTCCAGGGCGTATATGCCGTCCGGGCGCTGCTTGCCCGTCGGCAGGGGCTGGTAGAAGCCGGCTTCCAGCTGTTCGGCGAGCACCAGCGCGCCGCCCTGCCGGACCGTGTGCCCGCTGCGGAACGGGCCAAGGTCGAAGAAACTCCTGGACAACCGCAGATCGGACAGCACGGCCGCGCCGTGCCCGAAGCGGAGGAAGGTGGGGTTGGTGGCAAGCCCGGAGCCCACACCGGGGACCAGGGGGTCGCAGCCGCCGAACACGGTGGCCACGGACCCTGCTGCGCGGAACCGGTAGGCGCCGCAACTCCCAAGGGCCGCCCCGGCCGGAGCGAGCGGTGCCGGCAACGCGGTGGCGTCCGACGGCGGTTCGGCCGGCAGGGCCGCTGAAAGCCAGGGGTCCAGCCGGGTGAGGGCAAGCAGTTTCGCGGGTTCGTGCAGGGGCAGCTTGGCCAACCAGTGGGCTGCGGCGGCGAAATCGTTCCGGCCGTCCTGGGCCGCCAGCCGGCGGTAGAGGTGGAGGAACGGGGCCGCACCGAATTGCATCCACTGGTCCTGCCGGCGGGAGAATACGGATTCCACGGTGCCGTCGGCGTTGAACCATGGCAGGAAGGCGGTGAGGTTCCGCCGGACGTGGTCCAGGAGCCCGGCCCGGCCCGTGGCGTCCGCAATGGTCAGCAGCGAGGGATTGGTCACGGCAGTGGCATACAAGGGGCTGCGCTCGGAGTACATGCCGTCCGGGAGCTGGTCGATGCCCTCGGCCAGCCATTGTTCGATCCGGGCGCCGATGTCCCGCCGCGGGTGCAACGCGTTGATCTGCGCCAAGGCAGCGGAAAGCTCCCAGCGGTGGTTTGGGGTGTGGACGCCGCCGGCCACCATGGCGTCAACGCTCTTGGCGATGATGGCCTCAAGCCGCTTTTCCACCTCCGCCAAGAGGGCATCCGGGGTTTCCGCGCCGCGGACCAGCCGCACCGCCAGGCACACGTCGTTCAGGGTGAACGCGGAGTCCGGCGGCGAGGACAGGTTGGTGCCGTCGAACAGGCCGGTGGGCCCTTGGAGGGCCTCCAACCGGTCCAGGCACCGACGCATCGCCGCAGCAAGGGTTTCCTGCCGGTAGTAGCCGGAGCCGGGCTCGGTGAAGACCACGGCCAGGGCCAGCAGCCTGGCCATGGCCGGGCGGTGCGCCAAGGCCCGCACGTCGTCGTCGTGGGTTGCCAGGAACGCGGCGACGTCCCGGTCCGCTTCCGCCGCCACCCGTGCCAGGAAGGCGGTGTCTGTTGTTGCTGTCTGCACTGTTGCTGCCTTTCACCGGCCCGTCCGTGACGGGACCGTCCTAATCCTTCAGCCCGGCGCTGACGTCCGCGTTGAGCACGTATTTCTGGAAGACGAAGAACACCAGGACCAGCGGCAGGAGCGAGATCACCGAGGCCCCGAGGAGCACCGGCCAGTCGATGTTTTCAGCTCCCACGATGCTCCGCAGCGCCACCTGCAGGGTGTACCACTTGGGGTCGTTGAGCACGATCAGGGGCCAGATGTAGTCGTTCCACCGCCACTGGAAGGAGAAGATGGCCAGCGTGAACAGGATGGGCTTGGACAACGGGAGCATGATCCGGAAGAAGATGGCCAGCTCGCCCGCGCCGTCGATCCTGGCGGAGTGCAGCAGGTCATCCGGAACCGTGAGGAAGAACTGCCGGAACATGAAAACCCCGGTGGCCGTGAGCACCGACGGCACGATGATGCCCGCCAGCGAGTTGTAGAGGCCCAGGTCCCGGATCACCGAGAACGTGGGGTTCAGGATTACCTCGGTGGGCAGCATGGTGGTGGCAAGGATGCACACGAAGAACAGCCTGGTGCCCTTGTTGTTGTACTTGGCCAGCGCATAACCGGTGCAGGCGCTGAAGAAGACCGTCAGCACCGTGGTGGTAATGGACACCGTGGCGGTGTTCAGGAAGTACTGGGCGAAGTCCACCCGCTCCCACGCATCCACGAAGCCCTGGAAGGTCCATTCCCGGGGAATCATGGACAGGGGGTAGCTGAACAGTTCGCTGCCGGGCTTGAACGAGCTGAGCAGGAACCAGAGCAGGGGCAGCGCGTAAACGGCGGCGATCACCCACATCAGCAGGGTCAGGGGGATGGAGGCCTTGGCCCGGACCTCCCGGTTGCCCGGCTGGTTGCGGCCGTCCCTGCGGCGTGGTGCGGGCGCCTTCCGGGTTTGCGGCGCGTGCTCCTCCGCCACCGCGGGAGGCAGGTTGGCAGCTGTTGCCATGGGTCAGCCCTTCTTCCTGTTGAACCGCAGCTGGATGAGGGCGATGGCCAGCAGGACCACCATCAGCACCATGGAGGCGGCGCTGGCGTAGCCCACCTTTGACTGCTCAAAACCGGTTTTGTAGATGTACTGCACGATCAGGGTGTTCTGCGTTCCGGGGCCGCCGCCGGTCAGCGCCTGGATCATGGCGAATTCCTTCATGGCGTGGATGGTGGAGAGCAGGATCACCATGAACGACGTTGGCGCGATGCCCGGCAGGGTGACGTGCCGGAAGCGCTGCCAGGCGTTGGCGCCGTCCAGCTCCGCCGCCTCCAGCAGGGATTCCGGAATGTTCTTCAGCGCGGCGATGAACAGCAGCATGTTGAAGGCGGTGCCGCCCCACGCCGAGGCGAAGATGACCACGGCGAGGGCCAGGTTGCCGTCGCTGGACCATGGCAGCGGATGGCCGCCGAGGCCGGATATCAGGAAGTTGATGAACCCGAAGTCCTGGCCGAACAGCCACTTCCAGATGACGCCCACCACGATGGGCGAAATGAGCCACGGCAGGAAGATGACGGTCTTCGCCGCGGTGCGGCCGCGGACGGCCTTGCTGACCAGCAGGGCGGCCACGCCCAGGGAGCAGACGTACACCAGCGGCACCGACAGGACCGTGTATACGAAGGTCCGGCCCAAGGCGGCGTAGAACGAGCCGTCCGCGAAGAGTTTCTGGAAGTTGGCCAAGCCGATGAAGTGCAGCTTGCCGATCCCGCGGTAGTCCGTGAAGGAGTAGAGCATCCCCAGCGCTCCCGGCCAGACGAAGAACACCAGGAAGAGGACCACGTTGACGCCGATGAGGACCAGCGGGGCAACGACGTAGCGGTTGCGGCGCTTCAGCGCCGACTTGCTGCGGACCGGCCCTGGCTGCGGTGCCGGGGGCGCCGTCGGGGTGATGGTTGGTTGTGCCACGGGATCAGGCGCCGTTGTAGAGCTTCACGATGTTGTCCACCGTGGTCTTGGCGTCCTGGCTGCCGGAGAGCATCTTGACGGTCTCCTCCCGGAGCGGATCGCCGGAGAACGGCGTTTCGGCGTACGCCTCGATGACCACGCGCTTGATGGCGTTGTCCCCCTTGGCCTGGTTGCCGGCGATCTGCTTCTGGTAGAGCTCAAACGATGCCTGCTGGAACGGGTAGTCCACTTTCAGGTCCTTCACCGGCAGGTAGCCGCCCGTCTTGGCGAACTCGGTGTAGTTGGCGTCGTTGTAGAACCAGTCAATGAACTTCTTGGCTTCCTCATCTGCGCCGGTGTCCTTGAAGGCGACCATGAAGCCGCCGCCGAGGTTGGTGGCGTTGACGGCCTTCTTGGGCAGCGGCACGGACAACCACTCGAAGTCCTTGATGTTCTTGTTGAAGTCCGCCACCTGCCAGCTGCCGGAGTAGTAGGCGGCCACCTGGCCGCTCTTGAACATGGCGTTGCCGTCCTCGCCGCTAAGCCAGACGGACTTGGGCATGGTCTGGTCGTCGTTGATCTTCTTGAAGTAGTCCAGCGTTTCCACGGCTTTGCTGTCCCCGGCGTACTTGCCGTTTTCCTTGGCAAAGGCGGTGCTGCCGAATTCGTACATCATGGCCCGCAGCCGGTGGCCGGAACGGTCCATCACCACGCCGTACTTGGCGCCGGCTTTAGCGCGGACCTGGTTCACGGCTGCGATGAACTCATCCCAGGTCCAGGTGGTGTCGATCGACGTGGGGAAGGCGACGCCCGCCTTGGTGAACAGGCTCTTGTTGATGAAGAGGCCCACGGCGGTGAGGTCGGACGGGATGGCGGGAAGGATGCCGTCCGGCGATTTTTGCAGGAAGTTCGGATCGATGGCGTGCGACGTGGCGATGTCCGAGAGGTCCTGGAGCTGGTTGGCCCACAACGGGTCGATGGCGGTGACGCGGGCCAGGGCCGGGAGGTCGTTCGCGGTGGCGGCGTTCTTCAGCTTGGTGGTGATGTCCGCGGTGGGGACGTCGACAACCTCGATGGTGATCCCGGTGGCTTCCTTGTACTTCTTGGCGGCGGCAGCGAACGCGCCGCCCTGGTTGGTATCGCCGGACAGGATCAGCTGCAGGGTCTTGGCGCCGCCGCCCGAGGAGCTTCCGCCCCCTCCTCCGCTGCAGGCGGTGAGGCCGGCGGCCAGCGCCGACAGTCCGAAGGCCGTCAGCCCAAACTGGCGGCGGGTGATGCTGGAGGTTCTTGTCGTCTCTGACAATGCTCTGTCCTGTCTCTCGCGGTAGCGGGGAAAACCCTTTCCGCTAGAAACTGTGACGTATGTCATGACATATTGTCAAGAATACTTTACAACGTTGTAGGTTGAGGATGCCCATCGACGGCGCCCCCTTCCCCAACTCCGCAGCCGCCCTTACCGTGGACTGATGGGACTGAATATCCAAATCGTGATCGACTCGTCAAACCCGCATGAGCTCGCCGACTGGTGGGCCGAAACCCTGCAATGGTCCGTGGAACCGCAGGATGCCGGCTTCATCCGCTCCATGATCGATCAGGGCTATGCCACCGGGGACCAGACCATGACGCACCGAGGAAACCTGGTGTGGAAGGACGGCGCAGCCATCCGGCCGCCCGAGGAAATCGACGCCAAAGCCCCCGCCCGGCGCATGCTCTTCCAGACCGCCCCCGAGCAGAAAACCGTGAAGAACCGCGTGCACTGGGACGTCAGGCTGGACGGCCGGGACAAGGACGAGGTGCGGCGCGAACTCGAGGCCCGCGGCGCGTCCTTCCTCTGGACGGCGGGGCAGGGGCCGCATTCCTGGCACACCATGGCGGACCCCGAAGGCAACGAGTTCTGCATCAGCTGAAGCCGATTACTAGACTTGGACGGTGAGCAACCAGATCCCCGCCCCGGTGTCCGACGTCTTCGATCCCACGCGCTGGCGGGTGGTTTCCGGCTTCGATGACTTCCAGGACATGACCTACCACCGGCAGGTGGAGCGGGATTCCGACGGCGGCTGGGTGCGCGACCTGCCCACGGTCCGCATCGCGTTCAACCGGCCGGAGGTCCGCAACGCGTTCCGTCCAGGCACCGTGGATGAGCTGTACCGCGCCATGGACCACGCCCGGATGACCCCGGACGTTGCCACCGTGCTGTTGACCGGCAACGGCCCCTCCCCCAAGGACGGCGGCCACTCCTTTTGCTCGGGCGGTGACCAGCGGATCCGGGGCAGGGACGGTTACCGGTATGCCGACGGCGAGACGCAGGAGACCATCGACCCAGCCCGCGCCGGACGGTTGCACATCCTGGAAGTCCAGCGGCTCATGCGCACCATGCCCAAGGTGGTCATCGCCGTCGTCAACGGCTGGGCGGCCGGCGGCGGCCACTCGCTGCACGTGGTCAGCGACCTCACCATCGCATCCCGGCAGCACGGCAAGTTCAAGCAGACCGACGCCACGGTGGGAAGTTTCGACGCCGGCTACGGCTCCGCGCTGCTGGCGCGGCAGGTGGGCCAAAAGACCGCCCGGGAAATCTTCTTCCTGGCCCGCGAATATTCCGCTGAGGACATGGTTCGGATGGGCGCCGTGAACGAGGCAGTGGACCACGCGCGCCTCGAAGAAGTGGCGCTGGAATACGCGGCGGACATCGCCCGGCAATCGCCGCAGGCCATCCGCATGCTGAAGTTCGCCTTCAACCTGGCCGACGACGGCCTGGCAGGCCAACAGGTGTTTGCCGGCGAGGCCACCCGGCTCGCATACATGACCGACGAAGCTGTGGAAGGAAAGGAAGCCTTCCTGCAAAAACGCGACCCCGACTGGTCACGCTTCCCGCACTACTTCTAAGAAGGGACGGCAATGAACAGCGAAGAAACACCAGCCCCCGGCACCGGCGGGCCGCTCAACATCGAACCCGCCCTGAAAGCCCTGGCGGCAGCCCTCCACGGCGAGGGCCCCGCCGTCGAACTCTCCGTGGGGGCAGATGGCGGCCTGGTGGTGGGGCACGTGGAAACCCCCGGCTGCGACGACGCCGTGGCCGTGGTGCGCACCTCAGGATCCACCGGCACCCCCAAGGCAACGCTGCTGACGGTGGAATCCCTGGCGGCCTCCTCCATGGCCACCGCGCTGCGGCTCAAGGGCGAGGGGCAATGGCTGCTGGCCCTCCCCGTGCAGTTCGTTGCCGGGATCCAGGTGCTGGTGCGGTCCCTGTTCGCCGGGACCCGGCCCTGGGTCATGGACATGTCCGGCGGCTTCACGCCGGAGGCCTTTACCGCCGCAGCGCTGGAACTGACCGACAAAATCCGCTTCACCTCCCTGGTTCCCACCCAGCTCCAACGGCTCCTGGATGATCCCTCGCCGGAAACCCTGGCGGCACTCCGCCGGTTTAACGCCATCCTGCTGGGCGGCGCCCCGGCGCCGCAGTCCCTGCTGGCAGCTGCCCGGGACGCCGGCGTGCGCGTGATCACCACCTACGGTTCCGCCGAAACCTCCGGCGGCTGCATCTACGATGGCTACCCCCTGGAGGGCGTCTCGGTCCGGGTGGCCGCGGACGGCCGGATCCTCCTGGGCGGGGACACGGTGGCTGCCGGCTACATTGAGGCACCCGATGAAGAAACAGGGACCTTCTTCGAGGAGGACGGCGTGCGCTGGTACCGCACCAGCGACCTCGGCACCATTGACGACGACGGCCGCCTCACCGTGCTGGGCCGGGCCGACGACGTCATCATCACCGGAGGAATCAAGGTTTCCGCCGCCCACGTGCAGGAGCAGCTGGAACAGTCCGACGCCGTCTCCTCGGCTTTCGTGGCCGGCGTCCCCTCCGCGGAATGGGGCCAGGCCGTGGCCGCCTACGTCGCCCTGGCCGGGGATGGAACCGACGCCCACGGCGGCAAGGCGAAGGCCGGCGCGGGGCAGGAAGCCGGGGACCCCGCCGTCGAACTCCAACAGCAGTGGCAGCGGGAATTGGGGGTCCTGGCACCCAAGACCATCCTCACCGCGCCGGAGCTGCGGATGCTGCCCAACGGCAAACCTGACCGGCTCGCCATGACCGCGGAACTCAGCGCCCTGCACGGGGGAAAGTAGAGTGGACCTGCACCACCGCGGCGGGTGCGCCCGTTCCATCCTGCCGTCTTATCGAAACAACACGAGGTACTAACCGTGGCCACAGCCGCCCAATGGATCCAAGGCGCCCGACTCCGGACACTCCCGGCAGCGATCGCGCCGGTGCTGATCGGCACCGCCGCCGCCTACGAAATGGACTCGTTCCTGCTGCCCAATGCCATCCTCGCGGCGCTGGTGGCGCTCCTGCTGCAAGTGGGTGTCAACTTCGCAAACGACTACTCGGACGGCATCCGCGGTACGGACGACGACCGCGTGGGGCCGTTGCGGCTGGTGGGCTCGGGCGCGGCCAAGCCTGAGCACGTGAAGTGGGCCGCGTTCGGCATGTTTGCCCTGGCCATGGTGTTCGGCCTGGTCCTGGTGGTCCTGACCCAGGCATGGTGGCTGATCCTGGTGGGGCTGGGCTGCGTCATGGCTGCCTGGGGCTATACGGGCGGCAAGAACCCCTACGGCTATATGGGCCTCGGCGACCTCTTCGTGTTCGTGTTCTTCGGCCTCGTGGCCACCCTGGGAACCGCCTACACCCAGGCCGGGCACATCAGCCTGCCGGCAGTGATCGGCGCGATCGGCACCGGGCTGATCGCCACGGCGCTGCTGATGGCCAACAACGTCAGGGACATCCCCACTGACATGCAGGCCGGCAAGAAGACCCTCGCCGTGCGGCTCGGAGACAAGCATGCGCGCGAAAGCTACGTCCTGATGCTGGCCGTCGCCATCCTGCTGGTGGTGATCCTGGCCCCCGGCCGGCCATGGATCCTGATCGTGCTGCTGCTCATCCCGGCATGCCTGATGCCGGCCTGGCTCATGATCAACGGGCGCAAGCGCAAGAGCCTGATCCCGGTCCTCAAGCAGACCGGGCTGATCAACCTCGGCTACAGCGTTTTGTTCTCACTGGGCCTGATCCTCAGCCACGGGTTCTAGGCGTTCTTACTGCCCTTGGCGTTGTTGATGGTGATCTCAGGGTTGGCATCGAGGAGGGCGTCCTCGGCGTTCGCGTCCTGGATTTCCCCGGCCGAGCGCAGTGGCTTCGCTTTTCCGGAAAAGCGGTGCTGCAGGGCTGCGGTGGCAGCGTCCCGCTGCTTCTGGAAGAACAGGTAGCTAATGGCGAAGGCGATGAGCCCGGCGCAGACCACTGACATCAGCACCCCGACCTGCAGGAACGCGAAGAGGATGAACAGGGGCAGGAAGATCGCGAGCCGGATCAGGGAATATTTCAAAAAGGCCACTATCCAAGTTTAGCCGCCTCCGCCCGCGGCCCCTGCGCGTCCTGACGATAGACTTGATGGCATGCTCTTCCGTGTGGCTTTGGCCGTCGCAGTCCTCGTCATCTTTGTGTATGGCCTGGTGGACGTGATCCGTACCGAGGGCCGCCTGACCAGGGGCATTTCCAAACCGGCGTGGATTATCGTCCAGATCATCCTGCCCGTCCTGGGCGCCATCCTGTGGCTGCTGATCGGCAGGCCGCGCGGCACCGCAGAGCCCCGGCCGAGCTACCCCCACTCCACCGCCCCGGACGACGATCCCGACTTCCTCCGCAACCTGGAGTCCCGGCGCCGCAACCAGGCCGAGGCCGAGCGGCTCAAGAAGCTCAAGGATGAGCTGGATGCCAAGGCCAAGGACGGCGACCGGAAGCCCCGGCGCGGCACCGACGAACACGATACCGACGGATTGAAATAGGGGCCATGACGTCCCCGCCGGGAGGAGACGAGCGGCGCCTGTCCGCTCCTCCGCCGCGGCCCGGGATGTCCTGGTCCGCACCGCCGCCCATCCCGGCCACCCCTTCCCTGCCCCGCACCGTAAGGACTGCCCGCACCCTCTGGGTCCTGAGCTTCCTCGCCGGGCTTACCGTGCTGGCCGGCTCCTTTGCGGCCCGGGATTCGAACCTGCAACGCCTCCGCGCGCTGGTGGCGGACACGGCCGCGCGCAACGGGATGGCGCCGGTGGGCACCGCCGCGGACATCGTCTTTTGGGGCAGCATGGCAGCCCTCCTGCTGGTCACGCTGCTGGAGGCGGTTGCCCTGGCTGCGGTGCTTGCCCGCAGGGCCTGGGCACGCTGGGTCCTTCTTCCGCTGCTGGCCAGCCACCTGCCGGTGCTGCTGTTGGCGTCCGCCTTCCTGGTCCCCGGCGGTGCGGCGGGCAGCTATGTGGTGATGCTGTGGGTGGCCGGGCTGGCCTTGGGGTTCGGCGGCCTGGTGCTCCTGTTCCTGCCGCCGGCCGGTGCGTGGTTGCGGCAGGGACGTTCACTAGGCTGACCGCGGCTGGCGGTTGCGGTCGCCGAACGCGGCCACCACGCCCTCGCAGCTGCGGATCACTACCCGGCATGCCTCCGCGGCCGGCCTTCCGGTCAGGGGGCTCTCGGCCACCGCACGCCAGCGCGCCAGGCAGCGCCGGGCCTCTGCCTCCAACGTCCCGGGGGCGGAGGCGGCATCCAGGCCCAGCCGCACCCAGGAGGCCGCGCCGTTGCCGCCGAGGAGCCGTTCAGCTTCCGCAGCCAGATCCGGTGGCAGGTCCACGCCCGTGGTCCGCAACACCGCGAGCAGCTGGAGCTCCCGGAACTCGTGGGCGTTGGCCTGGAGCCGTTCCAGGGCGGCCTCCACGCGCTCCGTCCCCTCGCGGGGGCGGCCGGCCAGGAGGTTCTCCACCGCCGCCAGCGCAGTCCTGGCCTTCAATGCCTCGGACCTCGCCTGGAATTGGCGGTCCAGCACGTCCAGCAGCGGGTCCAGTCCGCTGCGCCGGGCAAGCTCATGGGCCAGGGGCGTGGCGTCCGTGAACCCGTTCCGGATCAGGACCGAGGCCAGCCGGATGCCAAAAAGCCCGTAACGCTCCAGGAGTGCCGTCCGCGCCTCCTCCGTCAGTCCCCCGGGTTCGGTGGACCGGCGGAACCTGTCGGCGGAGAGCAGCATCCGTTCACGGGCGGTCCGGTCAAGGGTTGCCAGCATGCGCAGGGCTTCAAAGTCCGCCTGGCGCAGTGTCCGGGCACTTTGGGCCAGGAGTCCGGCCACCGGGACCACCGCCAGCGCCAGTTTCCGCAGGTTCGGGTCGCGGCTGTACCTGTCCGCGATGCTGCCGGCGGAGATCAGGGAGTCGATCCGGCCGGCCCCCACCTCGTCGGCCCGGGACAGCACCGCGATGGCGTTGACCGTGCCGGAGCGACCGGCCCGGGTGTCGCGGAAGGATTCGAGGAACCGGAGGTCGGACGCATGCATGTGGCGCATCAGGTAGATCACGGCGTCAGCTTCCGACGCCGAATCCTCGGGAGTGAGGAACTCCAGGCTCCGCGCGGACACGTCCCGGGACAGGGACGCGATCCCCGGGGTGTCAATCAGTGTCATGGCCTGCAGTGCCGGCGACGGCCATTGGACGTCGAGCCTTTCCACGTCCTCCGCCCGCATCCCGTCCAGGACGAAGACCAGGCGCCCGTCCACGCGTTTCAGCGGCAGGGTCCTGGGCACCCCGTTGATGGGGTGCAGCGTGATGCGCGGCGTGGGTCCGTACCGGTACCACGTGACGATCCTGGTGCATTCGCCGGTGTCTGTGGGAGCGATTTCTTCCCCGATGATGGCGTTCAGGAGGGTTGATTTCCCTGCTTTGACCATGCCGGCCACCGCGATCCTGAGCGGTTCGGCCAGGCGCCGGGCATAGCCCTGAAGCATCGCTGCGGCTTCGGGGTCGTCGCGGTAGGCCTCCAAGGTGTCCCGGAGGAGTTTCGCCGCCCCGGCCATGGTGGCCTCTGTCATCCCACCCCCGCGGCGGTGCGGACGCCGGCGGCGCTTACCTCGGCGGATACGGCTTCGGCGGCCCGGTGCAACGCCTCCACCTTCTTGAGTTCGGTCGTGATGTCGCGGATGCGCCCTTCCTTCTCCTGGGCATAGGAGTTGGCGGCGTTTTGGGCTGCCGCCACGGAGTCCGAAAGCGAGCGGTGGTATTCGTCCGCGATTTCGGTGAAGTGGTCCCTGGTGGTCCGCTGCACCAGGCGCAGCCTGTCTTTCAGTTGCTTTCCCACCTGGAACGTCACGTCATCCAGCTGGCGCCTGACCAGCGTCTTGGCTTCGCCCTGGCGGCGCTTCAGCCGCGCTTCCTTGTCCTCCCGGTAGGCCTTGCGCCCCAGCAGCAGGCCGGCGCCCACGGAGAGCGGATTGATCAGGGCCATCCCGAATATCCCGGTCAAGAGGCCGAACATCAGGACGCCGCCGTAGGATCCGCGCATGCCGATCAGGACCTTCTGGACCGGGTTCACCCGGCCCGGGTCCAGCCCGGGCATCTGGTCCACCGGGTCCAGGGCGTCCCCGGAGTCCGAGACGTGCAGGACGGGCAAGGACACCTCCTCCGCGGCAAAGTGGTCTGCCACCTGGGCCGCAAGCCACTGGGACCGTTCGCTGGTCCAGACGAACGTGTCAGAGACAGCCGCGGCAACGCATTCTTCGAGCCACCGGGAGAACTCGGCCCAGGCAGGCCCCGGATCGCCTTGGTCGATCGCGGCCTCGGCTTCGCGTTGGATCCGGCGAAGACGGTCACGGAGGTCGTATTCCATGTCGGCAATGAGGTCGTTGATGCCGTCGCTGAGGGTCAACTGCCAGCGGGCGGAGCGCTTCCGCAGTTCGTCGGCCTCGGCTTTGGCGCGTTCCAGGGCCTCAAGCATGTGCGGGGTCCCGTCCGGATTCTCCAGGGCCTCCAGCTCGGACCGCAGGGACAACCGGAGGTTCGCGGTGACCGAGAGCAGGTCCTGGCTGACGGAGCGCCGTTGGAGTCGCTGGGCCTTCGCCACGATCTCGTTGCGCAGGTGCGCCACCAGGCCGGGATAGCCGGATTCGGCGTTGAGCTCGTTGTCCTGGAGCCGTGAGGCCTCCAGCCGGAGGTCGGCGGAGACCGGGAACAGCGGAATGTCCGGTGCCACCCGGTCCAGGTGTGCCCGGTCCAGCTCCTCCACGCGCCGCCAGTCCGGGTAGAGGTCTGTCTTGGAGAGCACCGCTGCGACGCTGGGGGTGATCCGCATGGCCTTGCGCAGGAAGCGGAGTTCGGGTTCGGTGTATTCCTGTGACGCGTCCGAGACCAGCAGCATGGCATCGGCCGTGGGCAGTGCGGTGAGCGTGGTCAGCGTGTGGGTGGACCCCATGCCGCCCACCCCCGGGGAGTCGATGATGGTGAGGCCGCCGGTCAGGACCCGGCGGGGCAGGGATACCTCCGCGGCCGTGAGCTTCCTGCTGTTGCCCGGGTTGCCTTGCTCGGAGACCAGGGCGGGCAGGTCCGCCAGGTCCACCGGGCGGCGCTCGAGGCCCTCTTCCCCGCCGTCAGGGCTGCCGGCCGTGGGGACCAGGATGGCAGCGGACGCCTGTTCCCCGTACCGGACGGCAGTGGGAACAGAGGTGGCAATGTCATCGTCCACCGGGCACACGGGGGCGTTCACCAGGGCATTGATGAGCTTGCTCTTGCCCTGTTTGAACTCCCCCACCACGATCACCCTGATGCTTGGGTCCTGCAACCGGGCCGCGGCCAGCTCCAGCCTCTTGCGCAGGTCCGATCGGTCCCCGCTCCCCACCAGTTGCATGCCCTGCTCAACCAGCTTCATGAGCTGGCCCGCCGTCATGGCAACAGGCGGCCTTGCGGGTCCTGCTTCTGCCACGGTGCGTCCTTCGTTCCAGTACCCAATGTCCCGGGCGGGAGGTGGACGCCTCCTGCCCGCCGTTTACCTTCCGGCACCAGCGTGTTACAGCCCGGCTGAGTCGTCAACCACCGGAACGTCAATGATGTGGTGGGCCTCCAGGTCAGGATCGGGGTGGCCGGGGTTGTCCTCGACGAAATCGAGCTGGTTGTCCCCGACCAAGCTGCTGGCGTCGGTGTCTTGGAAGGGGTCGTCCAGGTGCATGTCCACCGCCACGGAGCCATGGACGGAGGGATCGCTGTACGGGTCGCCGGCGGTGGGGACCAGGCCGGCTTCAAGGGCGTGGCCGGAATGATCGGGTTCCTCGGCGAACGAGTCATCCGGGTCCAGGCGGGGGTCGATGTCGGCGGTCTGGGCATGGCCGGCGGCCACTGCGGCGGGGTCCCCGGCGGGCGCCGCAACATCGGTTTCGAACCACTGCTCCACGTCCCCGTGGGCCCAGACGTTCTGCTGCGCGGACTGGCCGGCAATGGTGGCGCGCTCGTCCACGATAGTTGCGCCCGGGGTGTAGGAGAAGTGGTTAACCACGTGGTGGAGCTGCTGGACTGCGTAGGCATGGTCTTCAGCATCGTAGGTTGCGCTGCCGTAGCCCGTGCCGTACCCGCCATGGCTGTCCCATGAGCCGTTGCTGCCGGTGTCGTAGGTACGCTCGAACGAGGAGGCGTTGACGGTGATGGGGGCGTAGTCGAGGACAACAGGCATGGCGGCGTCAACATCCGCCGAGCACACATTTCCGAGCCCGTGGTCCGCCAATGCCTGCTCCGGGTTGTCCAGGAACTCCTGGACTGCTTCCCGGTCGCCGAAAAGGTGCATGAGGAACTGAACGAGGTCATTTGCGACTGTTGGCATCTGCGTGGTCCTCACATCTTCTTCGATTTCTGGATCGGCGGGCGCGGTGCCCGGGCTGGTTCAAACCTAGGTTCGCGGCCGCTCACGGGGCATCGGGCTCCTCCCCCCAAACGACGACCGCTGCTGCAGGGTACGGATACCCCGTTCGCTAGGGGCATTAGGGTTTCATTCCTGCCGCGGATGCAGGTGCTGGGAATTGTCCGCTCCGAGGGCAAGGCGCAGGCGGGCCAGCAGGTCGGAGCGGTTTTCGGCTCCAAGACGGCGACGGATCCGGGCGATGTGATGCTCTGCCGTCCGTGGCGAAATATAGATAGCCTCCCCAATTTCACGGTAGGTCTTGCCCTCCAGCACCAGCCGGGCAACTTCTTTCTCCCGTTCGCTCAACGCCGACCCGTCCGGTTGGGCCTTCCCGCCGATGTCGGCACTGGTGACTGCCGGCACCTCTGACAGACCCGTCACCGCGTCGCCGGGCGGGCCGCCCCGCGGCCGAAGCTCCCGGGCGCAGGAGAGGAGGCGCATCATGTCCCGGCGGTCGTCGGCGCGCGCGGCCGCGTGTCCGGCCAGCCGCGCACCCTCCCATGGCATCCCCACGGCACCCAGCAGCCGGGCCGCACCCTCCACTTCGGCGGGGCCGAACCTTCCAGCCAGCACAGAGACCCAGGCTTTGCCCGCGGCGGCAAGGATTGCGGCGAGGTGGCTGTGGGTGGCGGCCCGGGCAAGTGCTGCCGCGTGCGGGGCAAGATCGGCCGGGCTCTCATTCAACAGGGCGGCCTGGACTGCGGCCCAATGCAGCGGAACCGCCCACAGGGGAGGTTCCCCCAGCCGGCCGAGCAGTTTCCACGCTTCGTCCATGTAGTGCGCCACGCGGCGCGTCTCACGCAGGCGGGATGCAGCAATCATGAGTTCGCCCCACGGCAGCATGCTGTAGAGGTCCACGCACGTATGAAGCATGGCCTCGCGGGCCCGCTCCCATGCCCGCAGGAGCTCCGGGACCTCACCGTTCCTGCGGGCCAGCCCCACGTCGAGCGCCGCGTTGAGGAATTCATCGCGTGGAACAAGGGCCCAGTGGTTGATCTTGGCGGCCTCTCCGGCGGCCAGCCGTGCCTCGTCCGGTTTGTCCTGCATCATGGCCGCCCAGGCCTGGAGCAACAGGAGCCTGGGTTGGGCGGCGCTGCCCCCCTGGCCTGCTGCCACCGCCGCCCGGCATACTGTCTCGGCCAGGTGCGGCTCGCCGCTGTGCAACGCCACCAGGGCGGCAAGGGCAGCCGGTGTTTCCGGGAGCGGGAGCGCCGTGCCCGCCGAGTTGAGCATGTCCGAGGCATGGATCAGCACGGCGATTCCCTGTTGCGGATTCTCTCCGAGGGTGGCCAGGATTCCCTGGCCTGTCTGTATCAAGGCAGCGGCCAGGAGTGTCGGGGAGGCCTGCGGAGCCTCCGGACGGAAGAATGCTTCCGCGGCCTTACAGTCGCCGGTACCGATCAGGGCGACGGCGGCCAGTGATGCGGATGCCCCCGCGCGGTCCGCCCCCAGCCAGTTGTAGACGTCGGCCGCGCGGGCAAGCATTCCCCGGTGTGCCCATACCGAGGCGGCCACATCGACGCCCGTGCGCACATCCGGCGGATCCGTGCTGACCAGGAGCGAATCAACAATCCGCGCCGCGCCGTCAAAATCGCCGTCACCTGCTGCGGCCCGGGCACGCCTTGCCGCAGTTGCCAGGGGGTCGGCGCCTGCCAGGAGTGCCTCCTCGTAGAGCTGTGAGGCAAGCCTGGGGTCATTCTCCAGGGCGGCGTCGGCGGCGTGCTCCAGTTCCACGGCAACGCGCGGATCGGCGAGGCCGCCCCTGGCCAGCTCCCGGGCAAGATTTCCGAGCGGTTGTCCTGCGGAGGCAAAGACAGTCACCAGCTCACGCTGCAGCGCACGGACCTTGGCGGCCGGCGTAACGGCGAGCAGGGCGTGTTGCGCGGTCCCCACCACTGTGCCATCCGGCCGCAGCAAACCGGTGGCCTCCGCGCGGTCCACCAAGGCGTCAAGGTCTTCCACCGAACCCATATCGAGTCGGTGCTGGAGATCCGCCGGAAGGGGGCGGGGCAACGCGAAGCCCACGGAAAGTGCAAGCAGCAGTTCACGTACGGCCGCGTTTGCACCCTGCAACTGCCTTGCTATCAGCTCCGAACCGTGCAGCGACTCGGCTTGGTCGTCCGGCGGGGCGTGCAGGGATGCGGGCCATTCCACACGTTGCAGGTGGGCGTCCATATCAAGCCGCCGGTGAATACGTCAGGGCCGTCGCAGAGGCCGCATCAGTGGGCGTGGGGTTGGTTTCCTCGGGCGTAGGCGAAGGGGCGGTGGCGGGCACGGGCGTCAGGTCGACCGACGTCGGGGACGCGATGGGGTCAGTGGCCGGATCCGAAGCCCCCATGGTGGTGGGCACCGCCGTTGAGAGCGGCGTCGGCGTGGATGCTGCGGAGGTGGCCGGATCGGTGGGACTCGTGGAACCGGAAACAGGCGTCGGTTCGGTGGTGGTACTGGGCGGTGTGGTCTCCGTCGGTGTTGCGGTGTCCGACGGAGTGGCTGATGCCGTCCCGGGATCCGTACTGCCGGGCTGGGCGGTATCCGATGGCGGAGCGGGAGCCACGGTCACGGATTCGGGCACCAATCCCGTGCCGGCGATACCCGTCCCTGCCGGTGCCCCGCCCGCGGCGGCAGCATCGGCTGCAACGCCGGATCCCCCGATTGCCGCACTCCCCAGCTCCTGTTGTTTGCTGGTGGGCGAGGCGGAAACGTCCAGGCCGGCCTGCGGCGCCAGCGGCTTCTTCGCGCTGATCTCGATGCGGGCCAGGGGCTGCGGGTTCACGGCAACGGCGGCTCCCCCGGCGACTGGCGCCTCAGTCCCAGCCGGACCCGAAGGACTTGCGGAACCGGAAGCTCCGGTATCGGCCCCTGCCTGCGGGACGAACATTGCAGTCAGGTTCCCTAACCCGTCCGGGCTTTGCGCGGTGGTGGCCGTGAGGACCGTCAGGATGGCGGCCGCAGCGGCGACGGCCGTGACTCGGACGGTCGGTTTCGGGGCGTGCGCGCCCCTTCTCCCGCTCCGCGTTCCGGGGAGCGGGCCCGTCCCCACCATGGCTCCCGCCGTCGCCGCATACTTGCGTGACCAGCTGGGCCTGACCGGGGCACCGGGAACGCCCGGTGCGGTGGGGACAGGGACGACGGCGGCCGGCACCCCGGCTGCCGCGTCAACAGGGACAGACGCGGCGGCCAGGGCCAGGGCGGCAGCCGCGTGCGCCAGGACGGCCGCCACGGCGGCCCCCAGGCAGATGGAGGATTTCGGGTCGGCGTCCACCGCGATCGGCCGGTCCAGTTGTTCGGACACAATCTGCGCCACCAGGGGAATCCGGGACGAGCCACCGATCAGCAGGACCGCGGACAGGTCTGCCGGTTCAACATGGAGCCGGGACAGCGATTGTTCCAGGGCGTCCACCGTGTCACGCACGGGTTCTTCGATCAGGGCCTCGAATTCCGCCCGCACCAGCCGCACCTGCTGCTGGACGCCGGGCAGGAGCACCGGGATGGTGGCTTCACTGTCCGCGGAGAGCGCCTCCTTGGCCTCGACGCACTCACGCCGCAGCCGGCTCAGCGCGCCCACCACGGCGGGGTCGGCGGGGTCGAGGTCGGTCATGGCAGTGCCGGTATGCTGCACGACGTAGCGGAACACCGCGGCATCAAAATCGGCCCCGCCCAGGTCCTCGATGCCATCGGGGCGGCCCAGGAGCTCAAAGCGGCTGCCGCCGGACTTCCTCAGCACTGCGGTATCGAAGGTCCCGCCGCCGAGGTCGTACACGGCGATGGTGCTTCCTTCCTCCACCCGCACCTGGGAGGCGTAGTGGAGCGCCGCAGCCTCGGGTTCGGGAAGGAGCGTGACGTTTTCCAGGCCGTGGGCGGCCAGGGCATCGCTGATGGCGGACAGCCGGTGGATTCCCCAGGCTGCCGGGTGGGTGAGGAAGATGGCCGAAGGAAACGCGCCTTCGCGTTCGGCTGCACGGCCTGCCACCCACTGGGCCACGGTGGCGAAAACATCTTCAGGCCGCACCGTCAGGGTGCCCAGGGCAAACGGGACGTCGTCGCCGACGCGCCGCTTGAATTCCCGGACGACGCGGCCTGGTGAGTCAAGGCTGCGGCGTTCCGCGGCTTCCCCCACCAGGACCGGGCCCTCTTCCGGGTAATACACCACGGAGGGCACGGAAGTTCCCCGGAGCCCCAGTGGCAGGCACTCCGGGAGGGGCGAAGCACCTTCGTCGAAACGGACAACGGCGGCCGCCGTGTAACTGGTTCCGACGTCGACGGCGAGAGCATAGCTCATGGGTACCTCGGAAAGCTGGTGATCCGCCTGCAAACTTCATCACAGGGAATCTGACCAAAGTAGCATTTCCGAAGGACCTGGGAACAGACCTGTTGCTACATCGAATGGTTATTTGTTGGCGGCCGGCTCAGAGCCCGGAGTAGGAGTGGAGCCCGTTGAACAACGTGTTCACGATGGTGAAGTTGAAGATCACGCAGCAGTAGCCCACGATCGACAGCCAGGCGGCGCGGGTTCCGGTCCAGCCGCGCGTGGCGCGGGCGTGGAGGTAGCCTGCGTAGACAACCCAGATGACGAAGGTCCATACCTCTTTGGTGTCCCAGCCCCAGAACCGGCCCCAGGCCTTTTCGGCCCAGATTGCACCGAACATGAGCGTGAAGGTCCAGCCGATGAAGGCGATGGCGTTGATCCGGTAGGAGAGGTTTTCCAGGCTGAGCGCCGAGGGCACCAGGCGCATGAAGCCGAGCTTGTCGTCGCCGCCTGCAGCCACGGCCTTCTGCCGGTGGGACTGCACCAGCTGCAGGGCGGACATGGCGAACGTCAGCGTGAACAATGCGGAGGAAAGCACCGCGATGGACACGTGGATGACCAGCCAGTAGCTCTGCAACGCGGGCACGAGGTGGCCGACGGGGGTCCAGAATGCCACGGAGGCAGCAACCATCATGATGATGACCAGGCCCACCACGAAGGTGCCCAAGAAGCGGAGGTCGCGGCGGATCAGGGAGAGGAGGAACACGGCCGCCACCAGGAACGCGCCGGTGGTCAGGAATTCGTACATGTTGCCCCACGGCACCCGGCCGGCGCCAAGGGCCCTGGTCACCACGCCGGCGCCGTGGATGAGGACGGCGAGGGTGGTCAGGGCCACGGCGACCCGCGCCGGAACCCGGCGCTCCGCGGCGTACTTCATGTCGCCGTCGGCCGTGACGACGCCGCCGGAACCTGCCGCGTTGGCCTTGGCAGTTGACGACGACGGCCGCTCGGCCCGGCCGGCGGGCCCGTCCAGGCGGGCCCCGGCGGAGCCTGCACCCACGCCGGCCGCTACGGGAACCTTGACGGGGGCACTGGCCCCGGCGGCCTTGAGGTCAACCGCGCGCAGCGCCTTGCTGCTTTTGGCCAGGTCCCAGGCGAAGGCGATGAAGGCCACCGTGTAGGTACCCGCCGCCAGCAGCATGAAGAGTTCGCTGTACTGGCCCATGGTTTCGTTGATTCCAAATGGCATTACTGGTCCTTTTCGGGCCCGGTGGGGCCTGCTGGGGTGCTGACGGAGCCTGCGACATTATCGCTGGTGCGGCTGGGAGTTTGCTGGGACCCGGCGGTGCTTTCGGGGTCGACGGCCTCGGTTGCCGTTTCTTCGGCGGCGTTGTCCCCGGGCAGTTGCCATTCCGTGGCGAAGAGTTTCCGGAGTGCAGCTGCCTCGCCGGCGAGGCGGTGGTCCTCGCCGCGGGCCAGGAGCCCATATTCCACCATGGTGCGGCCGTCCGCCGCGGTGCCGGTGCGCACCCAGACGCGGCGGCGGTTGACGTAGAGCGAGACGATCAGGCCCGCCACCGCCAGGAGCGCAAACACCAGGGCGTAGACCTGGCCCGGGTTGTGGTGGATGTCCACGCCGATGTAGCGCTTCACGCCGTCAAAACTGATGGTGCCCTTGCCGTCCGGCAGGGTGTAGGTGGAGCCGGGCGCCAGTGTGATGCCGCCTGCGGCCAGGTTGCGGGCGTTCAACGGAGTCAGTTTGCTGACGTCAATGGCATAGACGTTCTGCGGTGCACCGCTGTCCAGGCCCAGATTGCCGTAGTAGGAGTTCAGGGACAGCTGCGGGTTGAACAGTTCGGGGTCGGCACTGTAGGACACGCCCTTCTCGTTGAGCAGTGCGGTAGGCAGGAAGAAGCCTTGGAAGCCGAGCTGGTCCGGTTTGGCGTCGGGGACCTTGATCACCACGGAGGAGTAGTAGTTGTCCCCCTGGAGCTTGGCCACCACCGGGCCCTGCATGGCGACGTTCCCGGCCCCGTCGCGGACCGTGACCACGGGTGCGTACCCGTTGCCGGTGAGGTAGATGCTGGTGCCGCCCAGGCTCACGGGATCGTTAACCTTCAGGATTTCTTGCTTGGCGGGGGCGTCCGGGGTTTCCTTTGTGGTGACGGCGGCCGAGAAGTCGATGGGCTGGCCGAATTTGCCCTTCGACTCCCGGTCGAACGTGATGTTGAACTTGTCCAGCTGCAGCGAGTAGGGCTGGAGCTGGCTGGACTGGAAGTTGGTGCCCGGGTTGAACTGGTCATAGCCCACCAGCGTGTTCACGAACGTGTCGCCCTCCACCAGGATGCGCTGGCCGCTGTACCCGAACAGGCCGCCGGCAGCCACGGACACCAACACGCCGATCAGCGAGGTGTGGAAGACCAAGTTGCCCACTTCCTTGAGGAAGCCGCGCTCGGCACCCAGGGACGGCAGGGCGCCGTCGGCATCCCGGACCTCCACCCGGTAGCCGCGCTTGCGGAGCAGCCCGGCGGCACTGTTGATGGCGTCCGACGCCGGGATCCCGGCGTCGGCGGGAACCACCAGGGTGCCGTATTCGGGGAGCCGGGACAAGCGCTGCGGGGTACGCGGCGGCTGGGAGCGCATGGCCTTGTAGTGGGCGATGGCGCGCGGCACCACGCAACCGATCAGGGAGACGAACAGCAGCAGGTAGATCGCCGAGAACCAGGCCGAGGAGTAGACGTCGTAGAGCTGCAGGGAGTCCAGCAGCTTGCCGTAGTCCGGGTTGCTACTGATGTACTCCGTGACCTTCGATGGGTTGGCCGGCCGCTGCGGGAACAGGGAGCCCGGAACGGCCGCGACGGCGAGGAGCAACAGCAGGAACAATGCTGTCCGCATGCTGGTCAGCTGGGTCCAGGCCCACCGCAGCATGCCCTTCGGGCCCAGTGCCGGGAGGGCGGCCTCAGCCTTGGCTTCCGCGACAGGGGTGGCTTGCTTTTTCTTTACGTTCACACGCTCGCTCATCAGATCGGCAACTTCACGTCGGTTTGGAACCAGTACTGCAGCCCGGTCACCCAGGCCCCCCAGACGCCGGTGGCCATCAGCAGGCCCAGCACCACCAGGATGCCGCCGCCGGTACGCTGGATGGCAAGGCGGTGCTTGCGGAAGAACGCCATGACGCCCATTCCCCGGCGCACGGCCAGCGCGATCAGCAGGAACGGGATGCCCAGTCCCAGGCTGTAGACGAACGCCAGGAAGGCGCCCTTGGCGGCGGAGGACCCGCCGGAGAGGCTGAGCAGCTGCACGGCGGAGTAGGTGGGTCCGATGCAGGGTGCCCAGCCCAACCCGAAGGTCAGGCCCAGTAAGGGTGCTCCCCAGAGCCCGGCCGGCGGTTTGGCATGGATTTTCGCGTCCCGCTGGAGCCAACTGAAGCCGCCCATGAACACGATGCCCATGATGATCACCAGGATCCCCAGGAGCTGGGTGATCCAGGCATTCCGGCTGCCGCTGATCAGGGTGCCCAGCTGCCCGAAGGCGCCGCCCAGCAGGACGAAGATCACCGAGAAACCCAGCACGAACAAGCCGATGCCTGCCAGCATCCGGCCGCGCTTTTGCTTCTGCAGGTCAACCCCGCTCAGGCCTGTGACGTATCCGAGGTAGCCCGGAACGAGGGGCAGCACGCACGGCGAAAGGAAGGACACCAGGCCGGCGAGCAGCGCCACCGGGATGGCCAGGAGGAGCGAGCCGCTGAGGATGGCTTCGGCGAAGGGACTGTTCACGGTGCCCGGCCTGCCCTACTCCGCCACGGCGGCGGTGATGAGGGCCTTCAAGGTGCCCTTCTCGATCTCGCCGAGGACCCGGGACGCCACCCGCCCCTGCTTGTCCAGGACCAGGGTGGTGGGGACTGCCCCGGGCGGAACCAGGCCGGATACGGACAGCAGGACGCCGCCGTCCTTGTCATCGAAGCTCGGGTAGGTCAGGTTGAAGGTCTTTTCGAACGCCTCCGCCGTGGGTTTCTCGTCCCGGAGGTTGACGCCGAAGAACTGCACGCCCTGGTCCTTGAACTCCTGGTGGAGTTCTTCGAGGATGGGCGCCTCCACCCGGCATGGGGCGCAGGCAGCGAACCAGAAGTTCAGGATGCTGACCTTGCCCTGGAAGTCGGCAGGGGTCACCTTGGCGCCGCTGAAGAGCGCCCCTTGGATCTGGACGGCTTCCTTGCGGTCGCCGGCGGCGAACTCGGTGACGGAACCGTCGCCTGCCACGTAGTTCTTGTTGTCCCCGGCCTTTGCCTGCTTGGCCAGTGCGTCCTCCTGGGCGCAGCCGGACAGGCCCAGGGTCAGCGCGCCGAGGGCCAGGCCGCCGGCGGCGAGCATGCTGCGGCGCGAGGGGAGGAAATCGTTGGTCACAGCTAGGCTCCAGGGGTGCTGGCCGCACCGGGAAGAAGGGACGCGGCGGGTTCGCTGTAGTCGACCCGCAGCAGCGAGCCGTCGTCGTCGAACACCAGGGACGTGACGGACGTCAGCGTGCACTCTCGCTTGCGGGGATCGTGCCAGAGGGGCCGGCCTTCGGCGCTGAGCCGGGCGGCCCAGATGGGGAGCTGGTGGCTGACGAGGATTGCCTCGGGTCCTTCGGCGCCGAAGTCGCCGGCAGCCAGGTCAATCGCCCGGAGCCGGGCGTCCTGCGCTGCGGCCGCGATGCGGGCGGCCTGCTGCTTGTAGGGCTCGCCCCAGGACGGACGCAGCGGATTGACCAGCCGGGGCCAGTGCTTGGGCCGGCGCAGCTCGGCCTTGGTGACCTTCATGCCCTCGAAGTAGTTTTCCGCCTCAATGATCCGCGGCTCGGTGTGGATCTGCAGGTGCAGGGCTTCCGAGGTCGGCAGGGCGGTTTCCTGCGCTCGCTCAAGCGGCGAGGCGGCCAGGTAAGTGATGCGGGCACCCCGCTCGGCACGCTGCCGGAAGTGCTCGGCGAGGGTCCTGGCCATCTCCTGCCCCAGTTCGGAGAGGTGGAATTCGGGGAGCCGCCCGTACAGAACGCCGTCGGGATTATGGACCTCGCCGTGGCGGAGCAGATGGACAGTGGCTTGGGGCATGTTTACCAGTTTCTCAAAGATGGCGTGCGATCCGAAATCTTCTACGAACAGTAGAACTTAAGTTTCTGAAGAAATGTTCCGAACGCGGGAACAAAACATGCAAACGCATGTTTATACTGGATGCAGCAAGTTAGTTGAGGCTTCAACCGATGAAGGTTCAACCGCATGACCACAACAGGCATTATGAACAAGGAGCATCATCATGGCACTTCCCGCAGACGTCACCACCGGCACCTGGACCCTGGACAACTCCCACAGCGAGATCGGCTTCACCGTCCGTCACGCCGGCATCAGCAAGGTCCGCGGCCAGTTCACCGAAGCCGCCGCAACGCTTGACCTCGTCGAGGATGTGGCCGACTCGAAGATCAACGCCACCATCAAGACCGCCAGCTTCGACTCCGGCGACGCCAACCGCGACGGCCACGTCAAGGGCGAGGATTTCTTCGACGTGGAGAAGTTCCCGGAGATCTCCTTCGTCTCCAACGGCCTGGTAGCAAAGGGCAACAGCTACGAGCTCACCGGTGACCTCACCATCAAGGGCGTCACCCGCCCGGTGACCCTGGAGACCGAGTTCAACGGCGTGGCCGTTGACCCGTTCGGCAACACCCGCGCAGGCGTCTCGGCCGGGACCACCATCAGCCGCAAGGACTTCGGCCTGACCTGGAACGCCGTCCTGGAGACCGGCGGCGTGCTGGTCAGCGACAAGGTTGCCATCAACCTGGAGCTCGCCTTCATCGCTCCCGCAGCCTGATTCCGCTCCGGCCCACCCCGGCAGCAGGCATTTCGCCTGATGCCGGGGTGCCGCATTTAAGGCCCGGGGAGGCGTGAACGGCCCCGCGGAATCACGCACAACCTGGTCCGCCGGGGGTACGGTGGACCTAAGCCATGCTGGGGGCGGCACAGGACCGATTCCCGGCAGCCCGCCTGGATCCCGACCTGCAGAAGGAACGCCCATGAGTACTCCTCCCGTCCCGCCGCCCGTGCCCCACGATCCGCAATCCGGAAACGACCAGCCGGGCAACGGCCAGCCGGCCGGCGGGCAGCCCGGCTCCCGACAGCCCCGCTACGGACAGAACGCCCCCCAGTATGGGCAGAATGCTCCGCAGTACGGACAAAACGAACCGCAGTACGGTTCGCAGCCGCCGGCAGCTCCGCAATATGGCCAGAACGCCCCGCAGTACGGCCAGAACCCGCCCCAGTATGGACAGAACGCCCCGCAGGCTCCCGGCTACGGACAGCAGCAGCCCTATGGCCAGCAGCCGTACGGCCAGTCCCCCTACGGCCAGTACCCGTCGGAGCAGCCCCAGCCTGCGGCAAGCACCGGCATCCCGCAACTGGTCAACATCTCCTTCTGGATGCTGATCGCGGCCGCCGTGATCTTCGTCATCTCCCTGCTCACCGGGCTGACCCAGCTGGATGATCCCGCATTCCGGCAGGCCTTTGACCAGCAGGTCAAGGCCAGCAACGCGGGCGTCACGTACGACGACATCAAGGGCGTCATCGCCGGAACCCTGGTGGTCTTCGCCATCATCGGTGCCGGGCTGTACCTGCTGGTGGCCTTCTTCGTCCGCAAGGGCAAGAATTGGGCACGCATCCTGGGGACGGTCCTGGCAGCCCTGTCGGTGCTGGGCCTCTTCGGAGTTCCCTCGTTCGCAACCGTCGGAACCGTTTTGGGCATCGCGGCCATCGTGCTGCTGTACCTTCCGGCGGCCGCCCCTTACTTCCGGAAGCAGCAGTTCGGCAACCCGTATGCCGGCGGCTTCGGAAACCCCTACGGCCGGTAGCAGCGGGCCACACCACGGCAAACGGCCCGGGATGCTTTGCAGCATCCCGGGCCGTTTGCCTTTAACCGGTGGTCCCTAGGCGGTCTGGCCGGGCGCCTGTGCCCGCTGGGCGTGGTAGGCCAGGATCTGCAGCTCGGTGGCCATGTCCACCTTGCGGAGGTTCACGCCTTCCGGGACCTGCAGCATCACGGGCGCGAAACTCAGGACGCTGTGCACGCCTGCGGCCACCACGCGGTCGCAGATGCCTTGGGCCACCGCCGCCGGGAGCGCCAGCACCACCATGTTGGCTCCGGTGCGGTGCAGGACGGTTTCAAGGTCTGCCACGTCACTGACCCGCAGCCAGCCAACCTCGTTGCCCACCACCATTTGGTCGGCGTCGAAGATCGCGACGACGTCGAACCCGCGGGATTCGAAGCCGCCATACCGCGCCAGGGCCTTGCCCAGGTTTCCGGCACCCACGATCGCGACTTTCCAGTCGTGCGTGAGGCCAAGGGCCGCTGCGATATGGCGGCTGAGATACTGCACCTCGTAGCCCACTCCCCTGGTGCCGTAGGACCCTACATGGGACAGGTCCTTGCGCAGCGTCGAGGAACTGACGCCGGAGGCCTCCGCCAATGATTCGGACGAGACCCGCTCGACGCCCTCGGCCAGCAAGGTGTTCAAGGCACGGAGGTACAGCGTCAGCCGTGCCACCGCGGCGGGCGGGATCTGCTTGGCGGGCGCACCCGGGGCGCCCGGAAGCTCCGGGACAGGCTGGGACGTTGATTCCAAGGACGTCATTGGCCTCCCCCCTACCGGACCATGGCGCGCTGCAGCACGCGTTCCAGCCGGGCTTCGTCAATCTTCCAAAAGTCGCGCTGTACCCCGTCCACCAGTACCACCGGGATTTCCTCGGCATAGCGTTCGCGCAGCTCGGGCTGGTGGTCCACCGACTCTTCCGTCCATGTCAGGCCCAACGAGGCAGTGACCCGGCCGACGGCGTCGCGCGCCTCTTCGCAAAGGTGGCAGTCAGCTTTGGTGACCAGGACGACGCGGGGGGTAGCCATGGCTTAACGGTATCGCCGTTCGCGGCATGCGGGCGACGCCGACGGCGGCGGGCCGGCCTATTGACTAGACTCGAGTCCATGCCCGAGGAGAAATACGTCGCCGTAGTCACGCGGCCAGTCACTGCGCCGCAGCCCGGCGAAGCGGCGTTTTTCGACGTGGACAACACCTTGATGCGCGGCGCCAGCCTCTTCCATGTGGCCCGGAAAATGCACCAGCGGGGAGCGTTCACCCTGAGGCAGGCGGCTGGCATGGCCTGGAAACAGTTCAAGTTCGTGGCCCGCGGTGAAAACATGGATGATGTCCACGCCGTCCGCGACTCGGCCCTGACCCTGGCTGTGGGCATCAGCGTTGACGATATCCGGGCGTTGGGCGAAGAGGTCTATGACGAAATGATCGCGTCCCGGATCTGGCCGGGCGCCAAGGCACTGGCCGAGCAGCATCTCCGCGTGGGCCGCCGGGTCTGGCTGGTCACGGCCACGCCGATCGAAGTTGCCACCGTGATCTCCACCCGCCTGGGCCTGACCGGCGCCCTCGGGACGGTCGGGGAAGTCTCCGACGGCATGTACACCGGCCGCCTGGTGGGCGACATCCTGCATGGCTCGGCCAAAGCCGTGGCTGTCCAGGCCCTCGCCGACGAGGAAGACCTGGACCTGAAACGCTGCTGGGCGTACAGCGACTCCTATAACGACGTCCCGCTGCTTTCATTGGTAGGCCACCCGGTGGCCATCAACCCCGATGCCAAGCTCCGCCGGCACGCCCGCGACCGCAACTGGCCGGTCTACGATTTCCGTGCCGGCCGCCGCGCCGCCACCTTCGGACTCAAAGTGGCAACATTCGGCGGCGCCATCTACGGGCTGTGGAAGGGGTTCGCCCGGATCCGCGGCCCGCGCCTGTAGCTTTCCCGCGCCTCTGGATATCCCGCGAGTCTGCCTTCCCCCCGCCTGCAGGTTCCCCGCACCGCACACTCCGGAGCACGAAAAAACGCCCGCCACCTTTGCAGGCGACGGGCGTTTTCCACGCTGTTCGAAGTATTGCTACTTCTTGTTGCGGCGCTGGTGACGAGTCTTGCGAAGCAGCTTGCGGTGCTTCTTCTTGGCCATACGCTTGCGACGCTTCTTGATAACTGAACCCACGAAAGTTCCTTACAAACTAGATGCAGTACCTGTCTGATGGAAATGGTCCGTGGACAGAGCTACGAACTGAACAACTGACAGATTCTTACAATGACGTAAAACGTTCCTTAACAGGGTACCGCCTCTCGGAGGCGGCTTGGGACAAGGTGCCTTAGGCTGTCTCGGAGTGACCGTCCACCACAGCACCCTTGAGGTACTGCTCCACGGCATTCTCAGGTACCCGGTAGGAGCGGCCGAACCGAACTGCCGGCATTTCGCCGGAGTGGACCAGCCGGTAAACAGTCATTTTAGAGACGCGCATGACCTCGGCTACTTCAGCCACGGTCAGGAACTTCGCGTTGGAGAAGTTCTGTTCTGCCGACATTTCCCTATTTTCCTTTGCTGACGGATGGACAACAGTGACCCCAGGTACGTGCCAATGCGGTGTTCCGATGCTGAGCCATCCACCAATCACCTAAATAGATACTCTAGATGTTCATGTGGCAGATGTGAAAGTAGGTAAAGCCACTATTTCGCCTCCCGGCGCTTCCGCGCCGAGGCCGCAAGCTGCTCCAGCACGGAGGCCGAAACGTCCCAGTCCATGCAGGCGTCGGTGACGCTCTGGCCGTACATGAGTGCAGAGCGTCCGGCCGCGTGCTCGGCAACGTCGAGGTTTTGGGCGCCGCCCACCAGGAAGCTTTCCAGCATGACCCCGGCGATCGCCTGCGCGGCGGCGCCCCCGTCCTCGAGCTGGGCACCGATCTCCAGCGCCACCTCGGCCTGGCGGTGGTGGCTCTTGCCGCTGTTGGCGTGGCTCGCGTCGACCACCAGGCGCGGGTTCAGGCCCTTTCCGGCCAGCTCCCCGGACACCCGTTCGACGTCGGCGGCCGAGTAGTTGGGGCCCTTGCGGCCGCCGCGGAGGATGACGTGGGTGTCCGGGTTCCCGGCTGTTGCCACCAGCGCTGCCCGGCCGTCGCCGTCGATCCCCAGGAATGCCTGGGCCGCCGCCGCGGCGCCGCATGCGTCGATCGCCACCTGCAGGCCGCCGTCGGTCCCGTTCTTGAAGCCGATGGGCATGGACAGGCCCGAGGCCAGCTGCCGGTGGATCTGGCTTTCGGTGGTGCGGGCCCCGATGGCACCCCAGGAAACCACGTCCGCCATGTACTGCGGGCTGATCGGCTCCAGGAATTCGGTGGCGGTGGGCAGTCCCAGCGCGGTCACCTGCTGGAGGAACAGCCTGGCGGTGCGCAGGCCGGTGACCATGTCGTGGCTGCCGTCAAGGCGGGGATCGTTGATCAGGCCCTTCCAGCCGACGGTGGTGCGGGGCTTTTCGAAGTAGGTCCGCATGACCACCAGCAGGTCTTCCTTGTGCTTTTCCGCCTGGCTGACCAGCCGGCGGGCGTATTCCAGCCCGGCTTTGGGATCGTGGATGGAGCATGGCCCCACGATGACCAGCAGGCGGTCATCCACACCGTCCATGATGGCCCGGACCTGGTCGCGTCCGCGTTCGACGACGTCAGCGGCCCGGGCGTCCAAGGGAAGTTCGGCGAGGAGCTCGGAAGGGGTGGGCAGCGCGGTGAATTCGCTGACGCGCAGGTTCGAGGTGGATTTGGTGCCGGCGCTGGCGGCTGCTGCTGTTGCGGTGCTCATGTTCGGGTCCTGTTCCAGATGGGAAGCGGGCCCGGATTTCAGAACCCGCCGGAGAAACGGCGAAGGGCAGAGAATGAACTCTGCCCTGTTGGCTCTGAAGGAATGCTGGATGCGTGTCAGTTAGACGCGGGCCCCTCCAGAGCCAACGAAAAATACGCATACCAACGGTTAGTCATGGGAAAGACCATAAGCCCGGCCGCCCGCCGACGCAAAATCAGCGTCCGTCACATTCCTGCGCCGGGCTACCCCAGGAGCTTGCGCAGGTACTGCAGCTGCCGGATCCAGTGGTGTTCCTGGCCGCCTTCATGGTTGTTGAAGCGGTACACCTCGATCTCCTTGGCGGCCCCGGTGGAGGATGATCCTGAGGTGCCGGAGCCGTAGGCATTGAAGCTGGCGAAGACCGTGGACGGCGGGCAGATATCGTCCATCTGGGCCACCGAGTACAGCGCCGGTGCCGTGGCGTACCGGGCCAGGTTGACGCCGTCGAAGTAGTTCAGGACTTCGAGTGCGGGCTGGTACCGGTCGCGGTGGCGCGCCAGGAACTGGGCGATCTCGGGGTAGGGCCCGCGAGGGGTGATGTCGATGGCGCGCGGGAAGTCCTGCAGGAAGGGGACATCGGGCAGGGCGGCGATGACGCCGTCGAGCCGTCCCGCAGTGAGCCCCGCCGTGGCCACTACGATGCCGCCGCCCTGGCTGACTCCGGCGAGGACCACTTTGGCGGGATCCACGGCGGGGTGGGCCTGGGCTGCCTCCACGGCGCGGAAGGCGTCCACGTAGACGCGCCGGTAGTAGTAGTCCTCGCGGTTCGCGAGGCCCCGGGTCATCAGGCCCGCGTGGGCCACGTCCCCGGCAGAGGGGTGCGGGTCCGGGGTGTCCCCCAGGGTGCCGCCGTACCCTTGGCCGCGGGTGTCCATGATGAAATGCGCATAGCCTGCCTGGGCCCAGCGGGTGTCCTGGTTGACCAGGCCCCGGCCGCCCGAATAGCCCACGTAGTGCACCACCACGGGCAGCCTGGTGCCGTCTTCCCGTGCGGCGGGCAGGTGCAGCCAGCCTTTGACCGGCGCCCCGCCGAAGCCGGAAAAGGTGACGTCGAAGGTGTCAATGACCGTCAGGTGGTTCTCCACCGGTTCGAAGGTGGCGTTCAACGGGAAGGCCCTGGCTTCGTCGAGGGTGGCGTCCCAAAACGCGCCCAGGTCCTCCGGCGGCGTGACGTCGGAAGAGTAGCTGCGCAGCTGGGCCAGGGGCAGGTCGAAGAGGGGCATCGTTGTCCGTTCTGTCAGGGGTGGTTGGCGGCCTGGTTGCAGCCTACTTCAGCTTCACCGGATGATGACGACGTCCAGCCGCCGGGGCCCGTGGACGCCTTCGACGCGTTCAAGCTCGATGTCCGAGGTAGCGCTGGGTCCGCTGATCATGGTGAGCGGCTTTGTTCCGTCCAGGCGGCGGAGGGCTTCGGGCAGGATCGCGGTGACGTCCCGGCTGCGCACCACGCAGACGTGGTGGTCCGGGATGAGCGAGATGGCGCGGCGGCCCTGGTCCGGGCTGCCGTCCAGGATGATGGTCCCGGATTCTGCCACGGTCACCGCACTGGCAGTCACGACGGCGTCTGTTGCGTCGAGTTCGGTGACCGACCTCGCTCCGTGCCCGCCGCCGTCGTACACCGTCCTTGCGGGGTCCGTCTCCCAGGCCAGCCAGGCAGGGTCAAGGCCGGCCGGTACCACGTAGGTCCCGGCCCCGGCGAGGAGGTCCCGGATGGTGGCGGGGACTGTGTCTTCGTCCACCACGGTCACCCCGGCCTTGTAGTCCTCCAGCCGGTCCACCAGGACTTCGATGCGCCGCTGCGCGTCGGCTTCCCCGTCCCGCCGGTAATTCCGGGGGATGTCCGGGACGGTGGGGGCGTCCTTGAGCGCGGTGCGGACGGCCGCAAGGATCTGTTCTCGGGTGCTCATGGCGTCTTGTGCTCCTTGGCCCACCAGTCACGGAAGGACTGCGCCGGGGGCGCCGGGATGTCCCTGCTTTGGGTCCAGCCGGCGGCGAGGCCGGGCAGCTTCTTGATTTTCTTGTCCCGTCCGGCGGCGGCCCGGCCCAGCGGCAGGAGCTTTTCGACGGCGGCCAGGCGGCGTCCGTCGGAGAGCGCCCAGGAGGCGGCCTTGAGTCCCACGTCCATCTGGGACGGCAGGCCGCCGCGGTGGGCGTCCACGTCCTTGCCGCGCAGGTGGACCAGGACGTCCGGGATGTTGATCTTCACCGGGCACGCGTCGTAGCAGGCGCCGCATAGCGAGGACGCATACGGCAACGAGCCGTTCTCTTCCGCCTCGATGCCCGTCATCAGCGGCGACAGGATGGCGCCGATGGGGCCCGGGTACGTGGAGCCGTAGGCGTGGCCGCCGGCCCGCTCATAGACCGGGCAGACGTTGATGCAGGCGCTGCAGCGGATGCAGTGGAGCGCGGAGCGTCCCATCTCGTCTGCAAGTGCGTTGGTGCGGCCGTTGTCCAGCAGGATCACATGGAAATTCGACGGGCCATCGCCCTCGGTGACACCGGTCCACAGTGAGGTGTACGGGTTCATCCGCTCGCCGGTGGAAGAGCGCGGCAGCAGCTGGAGGAAGACTTCCAGGTCGGAGAACGTGGGGAGCAGCTTCTCGATGCCCATCACGGTGATCAGGGTTTCGGGGAGGGTCAGGCACATCCGGCCGTTGCCCTCGGACTCCACCACACCCAGCGTGCCGGAGTCGGCGATGCCGAAGTTGGCGCCGGAGATCGCAACCTTCGCGGTGAGGAACTTGGCCCGCAGGTGGGTGCGGGCGGCCATGGCAAGCCGGCGGGGTTCGTCCGTGAGGCCGGGGTCGACGCCGGGCATTTCCTGGAGGAAGATATCGCGGACTTCGGTGCGGTTCTTGTGGATCGCGGGGACCAGGATGTGGCTGGGCTTGTCGTGGCCCAACTGGACAATGAGCTCAGCCAGGTCCGTCTCGAAGGCCGGGATCCCGCGCTCCTCCAAGTATTCGTTCATGCCGATTTCCTGGGTGGCCATGGACTTGACCTTGACCACCTCATCCACGCCTTCGGCTGTGACCAGGCCGTGGATGATCGCGTTGGCTTCGTCGGCGTCGCGGGCCCAGTGGACCGTTCCGCCGCGGGCGGTGACGTTGGCTTCGAAGGCCTCGAGGAGTTCCGGCAGCCGCGCCATGACGGAGGTCTTCAGGGCACTCCCAGCCTCCCGCAGTTCTTCCCAGTCCGGCAGCTCACCCGTCACGGCAAGCCGCTTGGCGCGGATGGTGGACGTGGCGTGCTTGAGGTTTCTCCGCAGCTGGCTGTTGCCGAGCTCGCGGCGGGCAGCGGACGGGAACTTCTCTTCGGCGAACAGGTTGCCGATGCCGGGCCGCAGGCCGGGCATCCCGATCGGGGTACGGGACATTACTTGGCCACCACCTTGACGGTTTGTCCGGCCGGCCCGGGAACGGACGCCGGTTCCGCTTCGGTGCTGGCAAGGATCTCCGCAAGGTGCAGGGTGCCTACCCCGGCGTCCTGCCGCGACAGGCCACCGCCGATGTGCATCAGGCACGAGTAGTCGCCGCCGGCGCACACGGACGCCCCGGTGCTGCGGATATTCGCCGTCTTGTCCGCCAGCATCGCGGAAGAAACGTCCGCGTTTTTCACGGAGAAGGTGCCGCCGAAGCCGCAGCACTGGTCCGCTTCCGGCAGGTCCACCAGTTCCAGGCCTTCGACGCCGCGCAGCAGCCCGGCCTGCCGGTCACCGAGCTTGAGCAGCCGCATGCCGTGGCAGGAGGGGTGGTAGGTCACCGTGTGCGGGAAGTAGGAGCCCAGCTGCGCCGCCGGATTGGTGACGCCCAGGACGTCCACCAGGAGTTCCGAGAGTTCGTAGGTCTTCTTTCCGACGGCGGCAGACCGCTCTTCCAGCGCGGTGTCCCCCGCGTGCCGGGCCACCATGGGGTGCTGGTGCTTCACCGAGGCGACGCAGGAACCGGACGGCGCCACGGCGACGTCGTAGTCTTCGGACTCGAAGGCCCGAACGTGGTTGGCCACCACGGGAAGGGCCTCGTTGAGGTAGCCGCTGTTGACGTGCATCTGCCCGCAGCAGGCCTGTCCAGGGGGAAAGACCACCTCGTGGCCCAGGCGTTCAAGGACTTCCACCGTGGCCTGGGCGGCGCGTGGATACATGGCGTCCACGATGCAGGTGGCGAAAAGTGCGATTTTCATGGGTTCAATTCCTGGCGGCGTTCACGGGCAGGTACGCGGGTTCGTAGCGGCGAAGGCTCGTTCCCGTCGCGATGATTTCGCGCAGTTGCGGCAGCCCGCCCGCGGCTGCACCGGCCGCGCGGGCCTGTACGAGCACGTTGCCCAGGGCAGTGGCTTCCACGGGGCCGGCGATGACGGGATGTCCGGTGGCGTTGGCGGTGAGCTGGCAGAGCAGGGTGTTCTGCGAGCCTCCGCCCACCACATGGACCACTTCCACGGAACGGCCGGCAAGGCGTTCGGCAGCGGCGATGGTCCGGGCGTAACCACTGGCGAGGCTGTCCATGATGCAGCGGGTGATCGCCGCGGGATCGTCGGGCAGGACCTCACCGGTGCGCCGGACCGCCGCCCGGATGCGCTCGGGCATGTTGTCCGGGGCGATGAAGTAGGGATCATCGGCGTTCACTTGCGGACCACCGGCAGGAATGGCCGCGGCTGCCGTGAGCAGGGCGGTCAGTTCCGGCCGGAAGCCCTCCGAGGCCCAGGTCCGCTGGCATTCGCTGAGCAGCCAGAGTCCGCCTATGTTGCGCAGGTACCGGATGGTGCCGTCCACCCCGCGTTCATTGGTGAAGTTGGCTTCCCGGCCGGCCTCGGTGAGGACCGGATGCTTCAGTTCCAGTCCCACCAGCGACCACGTGCCGGAGGAAATGTAGGCAAAGTTCTCTTCTTGCGCAGGGACAGCGGCGACGGCGGAGGCGGTGTCGTGCGAGCCGACGGCCACCACCTTGGTTTCCTGGGGAAGCCCTACCGCAGCGGCGGTCTCCGGCAGCAGCGTGCCGATGGTTTCACCGGGCTGGACCAGCGGCGGGAACAGGTCCTTCCCCAGGCCCAGGGGAGCGAAGAACTCGGTGGCCCACTCCCCTGCCACGGCGTCGAAGAGCCCGGTGGTGGAGGCATTCGTGGCTTCCGTCCGGCGGACGCCCGTGAGCAGGAAGGCGATCAGGTCCGGGATCAGCAGGGCCTGCAGCCCGTCGAGGTCCTGTTCCGCGGCCAATTGGTAGATGGTGTTGAACTGCAGGAACTGCAGCCCCGTGGCGGCGTAGAGGCGCGCGGGGTCCAGCTTGGCGTGGACCGGCGCCACTGCGGCCCGGCTGCGGTCGTCGCGATAACTGAACGGTTGCGCCACCAGTCGGCCGGCCTTGGTCACCAGGCCGTAGTCCACGGCCCAGGTGTCAATGCCGATGCTGGCAATGGTTTCGCCCTGCGCCGAGGCCACGGTGGCTGCGGCCCGAAGGCCGGCAAGGACTTCGGCGAACAACGCGTCGAAGTCCCAGCGGAGGCCGCCGTCGATCTCCGCCACTCCGTTGGGGAAGCGGTGGACGGTCTCCAGCGACACCCCGGAACCGGCAGTCACGCGGCCCAGCATGACCCGGCCGGACGAGGCACCGATGTCCACGGCGGCGAAGACGCCGGCGCCGTCAATGCTTGGAACGTGCGTGCTCATCGGAGGAAGGCTGCGGCCACTCCGGCGTCCACGGGGATGTGCAGGCCGGTGGTGTGGGACAGTTCGTTGCTGGTGAGGACGGCGGCCGCGTTGGCCACGTGCTCAGGCAGGACTTCGCGCTTGAGCAGGGTGCGCTGGGCGTAGTACTCGCCCAGTTTCTCCTCGTCAACGCCATAGACCGCTGCGCGCTTGGCGCCCCAGCCGCCGGCGAAGATTCCGGAGCCGCGGACCACGCCGTCGGGGTTGATGCCGTTGACGCGGATGCCGTGCTCGCCCAGTTCGGCCGCGAGGAGCCGGACCTGGTGGGCCTGGTCTGCCTTGGTGGCGGAGTAGGCGATGTTGTTGGGGCCGGCGAACACGGAGTTCTTGGAGGAGATGTAGATGATGTCCCCGCCCAGGCCCTGGGCGATCATCACCCTGGCCGCGGCCTTGGCCACCAGAAAGGAGCCCTTGGCCATGACGTTGTGCTGCAGGTCCCAGTCCTTTTCGGTCGTTTCCAGCAGCGGCTTAGAGATGGACAGTCCGGCGTTGTTGACCACCAGGTCCACGCCGCCGAAGGCCAGCACGGCGGCGTCGATCGCCGCGGCGGCCTGGGCTTCGTCGGTGACGTCGGCCTGGACGCCGACGGCGACGTCGGAACCGCCGAGTTCCTCGGCGACCTTCTGCGCGTTCTCGAGGTTGAGGTCGGCGATGACCACGCACGCGCCTTCCGCGGCGAGGCGGGTGGCGATGGCCTTGCCGATCCCGGATGCCGCGCCGGTGACCAGTGCGATGCGGGTGGCGTGCGACTTGGGCTTGGGCATCCGGGACAGCTTGGCTTCCTCCAGCGCCCAGTATTCGATCCGGAACTTCTCGGATTCCTCGATCGGCGCGTAGGTGGAGATGGCCTCGGCGCCGCGCATGACGTTGATGGCGTTGATGTAGAACTCGCCGGCAACCCGGGCGGTCTGCTTGTTGGCACCGAAGGAGAACATGCCCACGCCAGGCACCAGCACGATGGCCGGGTCGGCTCCCCGCAGCGCCGGCGAATCGGCATCGGCGTGGCGGTCGTAGTAGGCCTGGTAGTCCTCCCGGTAGTCGGCGTGGAGTTCCTTAAGGCGGGCAATCGAATCCTCGATCGAGGCATCGGCCGGAAGGTCCAGGATCAGCGGCTTGACCTTGGTGCGCAGGAAGTGGTCCGGGCAGGAGGTGCCCAGGGCGCCCAGGCGCGGGTGCTCGGCCGCTTCGAGGAAGTCCAGGACGACGGCGTCGTCACTGAAGTGCCCCAGCTGCGGCTTGTCCGTGGAGGCCAGGCCGCGTATCACCGGTGCCAGGGCTGCGGCTTTGGCGCGGCGCTCGGCTTCCGGCAAGGCTGCATATCCGGGCAGCTTGGCGCCGAAGGGCTCGGCCGTGCCGTTCTCTGCGATGTACTTTTCGGCCTGTTCGATGATCCACAGGGAATTGGCTTCCGCTTCTTCGCTGGTTGCGCCCCAGGCGGTGATGCCGTGGCCGCCCAGGATGGTGCCGATGGCCTGCGGGTTGGCGTCCTTGATGGCCGCGATGTCCAGGCCCAGCTGGAATCCGGGGCGGCGCCAGGGAACCCAGACCACTTTGTTGCCGAAGATCTTGCCGGTCAGCGCTTCCCCGTCAACGGCGGTGGCGATGGCGATGCCGGAGTCCGGGTGCAGGTGGTCCACGTGGGCTGCGTCCACCAGGCCATGCATCGCGGTGTCGATCGACGGCGCGGCGCCGCCCTTGCCGTGCAGGCAGTAATCGAAAGCCGCCACCATCTCGTCTTCACGCTCAACGCCCGGGTACACGTTCTTCAGGGCGGTCAACCGGTCCAGCCGGAGCACGGCCAGGTTTTGTGCCTTCAGCGTGCCCAGGTCCCCACCGGACCCCTTCACCCACAACAGCTGGACATCCTCACCCGTCACCGGGTCCTTCTCGATGCCCTTGGCGGAGGTGTTGCCGCCGGCAAAGTTGGTGTTCCGCTTGTCCGCGCCCAGGCGGTTGGAACGGGAAATCAGGTCTTCAACAGTCGTGTTACTCATAGCTACTTAGGCGCCCCATCCGGCTTGCTGGCCGCCTGCGCGGTCCTCGTTGATCTTTTTCTGGTAGCCGCTGGCCTTGTAGGCAGCGATCGGGTCCGCGGGCAGCCCGCGGGATTCACGCCATTCGGCAAGGAGGGGCCGGACGTCGGTGTAGAACGCATCGTTGAAGATGCCGTTGGCGGCGAGCACGTCCCCGGCGCGCTGTGCCTCGCCAAGGGCAGCGGTGTCCACCAGCAGGGCGCGGGCCGTCATCTCCTGGACGTTCAGCACCGAGCGGATCTGTCCCGGGATCTTCTCCTCCAGGTTGTGGCACTGGTCCAGCATGAGGGCTACGCCGGAATCCTTGCCGAAGCCGCCGCCACGGATCACCTCGTGCATGATGCGGAAGAGCTGGAACGGATCGGCGGCGCCCACGATCAGGTCGTCGTCGGCGTAGAAGCGCGAGTTGAAGTCGAAGGACCCCAGCTTGCCCAGGCGGAGCAGCTGCATCACGATGAACTCGATGTTGGTGCCGGGGGCGTGGTGGCCGGTGTCCAGGCAGACGAACGCCTTCTCGCCAAGGGCCAGGGTCTGGGCGTAGGACGTGCCCCAGTCGGGGACATCGGTGTGGTAGAAAGCCGGTTCGAAGAACTTGTACTCCAGCACCAGCCGCTGCTCATCGCCCAAGGCGGCGTAGATCTCCTGCAGGGATTCGGCCAACCGGTCCTGCCGGCCGCGGATGTCATCCTGGCCCGGGTAGTTGGTGCCGTCCGCCAGCCAGATCTTCAGGTCGCGTGATCCCGTGGCGTGCATGATCTGGATACAGTCCAGGTGGTGGTCGATGGCCCGACGGCGGACCGACCCGTTGGAAGAGGTCAGGGAACCGAACTTGTACTCGTCATCCTGGAAGGTATTGGAGTTGATGGTGCCCAGCCCCACGCCCAGTCCGGCGGCGTACTCCTTCAGTGCAGCGTAATCGTCCACCTTGTCCCAGGGGATGTGCAGGGCCACGGTGGGGGCCAGCCCGGTCAGTTCGTGGACCTTGGCGGCGTCGGCCAGCTTTTCCTGGACCGTGCGCGGCGTGCCGGGCGTACCGAACACCTTGAACCGCGTGCCTGAGTTTCCATAGGCCCACGAGGGGACCTCGATGGCAAGCTCCTCGAGCCTGCCCAGCGCCGTTGCTATGTCGTTCATGATGTTCTTTCCGGTGTCTGGTTCGTGTGGTTTTGGTGCCCCGCTGCTGGAGCCGTAGTGCCGTTGGTGCAGAAGTTGTGCGTGCAGGCGGTCAGCCTGCGGCTGCGTGGGCTGCCAGCTGGCTGTCGAGGTTGAAGACTTCCTCCAGCACGCGGAACCCTTCATCGGGCGCCTGGCCGGAGTCTTCAAAAAGTGTCGCCATTTCCGCCTGCCAGCGGGCGTTGACGTCCGTCAGGGCCATCCGGGCGCGGACGGCGTCGAAGTCGTCACACTCCACGTACCCCACCAGGAGCCCGTCCTCCCCCAGGAACAGCGAATAGTTGTGCCAGCCGGCCTCTTTGAGGGCGGTCAGCATCTCCGGCCATACCGCCGCGTGCCGGCGCCGGTATTCGTCGATGAGCGCCGGCTGGACCGAGGAACGGAAACAGACCCTCATTGGTTCTCCTGTTCAAACTCGCGATTTTTTGAATCGTTTCATTGTTACGATTCAAAGTACAGTTGAACCTGAGCAGGTGTCAAGCAATGGCAAAGAAACTTTTGATCGCCCGCGCGGGACACCCGGCCGCGGACAGACCAGCACGGAGATTCGATGAACCGGACAGCAAGCATCAAGGACGTCGCCACCCACGCGAGCGTGGCCGTGGGAACGGTCTCGAATGTCCTGAATTACCCGGACCGGGTATCGGAGCGGACCAAGGAGCGCGTCCTGCGGGCCATCGACGAGCTGGGGTTCGTCCGCAATGATGCCGCCCGCCAGCTCCGGGTTGGCCACAGCCGCACCATCGGCCTCATTGTCCTGGACGTGGGCAACCCCTTCTTCACCTCCGTGGTCCGCGCAGCCGAGGACGCAGCCGCCCTCCAGGGCAGCGCCGTGCTGCTCGGGGACAGCGGCCACGACGCCGGCCGCGAAGCGAATTACATCGACCTCTTCCAGGAGCAGCGCGTCCAGGGCCTGCTGATTTCCCCCGTAGGCGATGTCACGGACCGGTTGGACCTACTCCGCGAGCGCGGCGTCCCCACCGTCCTGGTGGACCGTCTGGCTGACGAATCCAAGTTCAGCTCCGTGGCAGTGGATGACGACGCCGGCGGCTACCTCGCAGCCCGGCACCTGCTGGACACCGGCCGCCGTCGGCTGGCCTTCGTGGGTGGCCCCACTTCCATCCGCCAGGTGGCGGACCGCCTTGAGGGGGCCCGCCGGGCCGTCAAGGAGGAACCGGACGCCACCCTGGAGGTGCAGGACTCGGAGGGCCAGACGGTCCTTGCCGGCCGAAGCGTGGGCGACATGCTGGTGCAGCGGGGCCGCGCGGAGTTGCCGGACGGAATTTTCTGCGCCAACGACCTCCTGGCCCTGGGCGTGATGCAATCCCTCACCATGACGCACACCTTCCGTATCCCGGAGGATGTGGCATTGATTGGTTATGACGACATCGATTTTGCGGTCTCCGCCGTGGTACCCCTGTCCTCCATCCGCCAGCCCACCGAGCTGCTGGGGCGGACCGCGATCGAGCTATTGTCCGAAGAAGTGGAATCCCAAAACCCCGTGCACCGGGCGGTCGTGTTCACGCCCGAGCTGGTGGTCCGGCAAAGCACGGCCGCGCCGGCAGCCGGCTGAGCCGCAAGTCCGCTACTTGTCCGCCTGCAGCAGCCATTTCATGGACTCGGGCCGGGACGTGAAGAAGCGCGTGGGGCACGGCGGAATGTGGACGCCCAGGAAGAAATTGGCGATGATCCGGTCCACCGGGCTTGCCCCGAGCAGGGCGATGCGGTTGGCCGCGCACGGGATGGAGAACACTCCGCGGGCCTCCCGGCTGACAGACTCCGTGGTGGCCATGTCCACGAGCATGGGGTAGCTGCCGTCCCCGGCGATGTCGTTGACCGCAGCCATCGCCGCCTGCGCATCATGGATTTCGATCCGCACCTTGGGTTCCCAGATGAGATGGAGAACGCCGTCCGAACCCAACTCCAAGGTCCCCTTGCCGCCGTCGACCAATACGGGTTCCATGTCCCGCCTCCCTCCAGTGGGCAGATGTACGCCTTCTATCTTGCCCCAGTGCGGAAGCGACCTAAAGCTTCTCCACCAGCAGGTTGCGGTACGCGGCGCGGAGCGGTGCCATCTGGCGGAATCCGATCCGGCCACCGCCCAGCACCTTGGCTGACGGATCGTGCCAGTGAAAAAGCTTCAACCCGTTGATGGCGAACTCAACCCGGGGCCCTTCTTTCACCACTTCGAGCCGGTAGAAACCGGCGGCGTCTTCCGTGGGCGGCAGCGGATCCGCGCCCTGGGCCACCAGTTCGAAGCCTGCACTCTTGCGGAGGTTGCAGGTGCGGAAGGCGCGCTCGGACCGGTATTTGTGCCGGAAGTAGGAGACGTGCAGTGCGTCAATGTCGCCCGAGTGGTACTGCGGGTAGTACCCGGTCCGGGGAGTCAGTGAAGGACTGAACAGGTCCAGGCCGCCCTGTCCGGCGGCCGCGAAGAACAGCATGGCCAGGCCGGGTTCTGCGAGCGGCAGGAATTCCCAGCTGATGCGGATGCCGTCCGGAAATTCCTCGGGGCACCAGAAGGTCCAGTGCGCATGGTCGCCGAACTCGCCGTCGTCCACGGTGCCGGACAGCTCCAGGGCGCCGTGGTGGCTGCCGAGGCCCAGGGGCCCTTCCACCACCCAGCCGGCGACATCGTCCGGCCCTGCCAGCGGGTTGCTGTAGAGGACGCACGTTTCCAAGCCGGCGGCGCCCACCTAGCCCTGTCCCGACGTCGTACTCAATGCCGTCTCAAGAACTCCGTATCCCAGCCGGCCAAGCTGCCGGGCCACCTCCCCGGCCACCAGCATGGCACCCTGCTGCGAAAAGTGGGTGTTGTCCGCCAGGCCGCCGGGCCAGCGCGCGTGCTCACCGGGCGCGAAGTGGCAGAAGAGGTTCCGCGATCCGCCGCGCCCCAGCCGCAGGTACAGGTCCCGGGTCCAGGCGTTCAGGTCCACCACCGGTGCCCCCAGTTCCAGGCCGAGTTCGCGGACCACCTCTGGATAGTCCTCCAGGCTTGCCTCCAGGACAGCGCCCGACGCCGGACCGTCGCCCTGGTGCCGGGCGTCGAGGAAGTGCCGCCGCTCCACCGAGGTGCACAGGACCGGCGCGGCGCCCGCCCCGCGAACCTCGTCCACCATGGTGCGCAGGTTGGCCGCGTATCCGGTACGTGCGGCGAGGTGCTGCTTCTTTTGGTCGTTGTGGCCGAACTGGATGAGCACCGCGTCGCCGGGGCCGGCCTCGGCCAGCAGGTCCGCCCAAAGCCCTTCGTCGCGGAAGGATTCCGTGCTTGCCCCGCCTTTGGCGAAGTTGTGCACCGAGCCCCACCGGTAGGTATGCGGCGGAAGCTGCGCTCCCCACCCGCTCATGGGGAACTCTTGGGTGGGGCAGTCGGCAACAGTGGAGTCGCCGGCCAGCAGGATTTTCATGGTGTGCTTCCTCCAGTACGGGGTCAGCCCTTGACGGAGCCGATGAGCATGCCCTTGGCAAAGTGCTTTTGCAGGAACGGATAGAAGATCAGGATGGGCAGGGTGGCCACCACGATCACCGCAAACTTGATGCCCTGTTCCGGCGGGATGTAGTTGGGGTCCACGTTGCCGGTGCCCAGGAGGTCGGAGGCGGCGGTGACCTGCCGCAGGTACATCTGCAGCGTCCATTTGGAGTTGTCGCTCAGGTACAGCAGCGGGGACATGAAGTCGTTCCAGATCCCCACGGCGTAGAAGAGCGCGAACGTTGCGAGCACCGGTTTGGACAGCGGCAGCAGGATCCGCCAGAGGATTCCGATCTCGGTGGCGCCGTCCATCTTGGCCGATTCCTCAAGTTCCGCGGGGAGTTCCTGGAAGAAGTTCTTGATGATGATCAGGCTGAAGGGGTTGATGGCCGCCGGCAGGATCAGGGCCCAGTACGAGTTGAGCAGGCCCAGGTCCTTGACCAGCAGGAAGGTGGGGATCATGCCGCCGGAGAAGACCATGGCGAAGACCACCAGCGACAGGATGACGTTCCTGCCGCGCAGGCTCTTCTTGGCCAGCGGGTAGGCCATGGTCACGGTGAAGGCCAGCTGGACCAGGGTGCCCACGGCGGTGACCAGGATGGTGGTGACCAGGGCGCGGGTGAACGCCGGGGTGGCGAAGATGTACTCGTACGAGCCCAGGGTGAATTGCTCGGGCCAGACGAAGAATGCCCGGCGGGTGATCTCCGCTTCGGTAGCGAAGGACCCGGCGAAGACGTAGACGAACGGCAGCAGGGTGATGATGCCGATCAGGGCGAGGAACACATAGTTGACGGCGTCGAAGACCCGGCCGCCGCGGGTGTTGTGGATTTTCATGGCTAGAACAGTCCGCTCTGGTTGAATCGTTTGGCCAGCCAGTTGGTGCCGAAGATCAGCACGATGCCCACCAGGGATTTGAACAGGCCCACGGCGGTGGAGTAGCTGTAGGCGCCCTGGGTGATGCCCACGAAGTAGACGTAGGTGTCAAAGACGTCCGCCACCTCGCGGTTGAGCGCGTTGGTCATCAGGTAGATCTGTTCGAAGCCGGTGTTGAGCATCTGCCCGATAGCCAGGATGAGCATCACGATGATGGTGGACCGGATCGCGGGAAGCGTAATGTGCCAGACCCGGCGGAACCGGCCGGCGCCGTCGATGATCGCGGCCTCGTACTGGTCCTGGTCCACTGTGGCCAGGGCGGCCAGGAAGATGATGGTGCCCCAGCCGGTGTTCTTCCAGATGTCCTGCAGCACGATCAGGGGCCGGAACCAGGCCGGATCTGAGAGGAAATCGATGTTCGTGCCCATGACGTTGTTCAGGAACTGGAACAGCGGGCCGATGTCCAGGGCGAACAGCAGGAAGCTCAAGGACGCCACGATGGTCCAGGACAGGAAGTGCGGGATGTACACCAGGGTCTGGACCGTGCGCTTGAGGACGGACAGGCGTACCTCATTGAGCAGCAAGGCCAGGACGATAGTCAGCGGGAACGCGATGCCCAGGTTAAGGAACGCCAGGATCAGGGTGTTGCCCAACAGCCGGGGAAAATCCGGGTTGGCAAAGAAATCCGTGAAGTTCTGCACTCCCACCCAGGGGCTGCCGTTCACCCCCAGGAAGGGGACGTAATCCTTGAACGCGATGGATACGCCATACATGGGGGCGTACCGGAACACCGCGAAGTACACCACGCCGGGCAGCAGCAGCAGGTACAGCCACTTGTAGTGCGCGAAATGGACGGAGAACCTGCCGTTCTTCCGTTCCCGCACGGGCGGCCGGGTGGCCGCCCGTGCCTCAGCCTCGACGACGGGGGCCGCCATTTACTTGTTGTCCTGCCAGAGCTTGTTGATCTCTTCCTTGACCTTGTCGCCGCCGCTGGTGCCCCACAGCTTGATGGCATCCTTCAGCCCCTGCTCATCGATCTGGCCGGCCAGGTATTTGATCCGGGCATCGGCCACGATGTTGTCCAGCTGGGCTCCCTTGGCGACGTAGGTGGCGGAAACGTAAGGCGCTGCCGGGTTGTAGACGGCGCTCTTGAGGTCCGCCGCCATGACGTCCGTGCGCTTGTCGAAGACCTGCTGCTCGTAGTCGCTGGCCTGCTTGACCGGGTAGAACTGGTTGCCGGCAACATTCATGCCCAGCTGGGCGTAGCTCTTGATGTCCGTGGTGACGGCCTTGCTGGCGTCCGTCTCCGGCTTGACCGGTGCGGCCTTGCCGTCCACCACCGTGAAGTTGACGCCCTCAATGCCGTTGTTCAGGAGGATGCCGGCGTCCTTGCCGTTCAGGGTGTTCAGGAATTCCAGGACCTTGTCCAGTTCGGCTTCCGTCCGGACACTCGCTTTCGGGACGGCCAGGAAGCCGGAGTAGCCGTCGGTGGGGTGGGCGTGCAGCTTGCCGTCGGGGCCTTCAAGGTTGCCCACGAAGCCCACTTTGTTCTGGAAGGTGTTGGGATCTGCCTGCTTGAAGAGATTGATGAGGACGCTGACCCGGGAATCGACGTCCACGATGATGCCGCCCTTGCCGTTGAAGAACGGCTCATTCCATTTGGTGCTGTCGAACGTGGCGAAGTCGGGGTTGATGAGCTTCTCGTCCACCATCTTCTTGATGAAGCGGTCCGCTTGGAGGAACTCGTCGGTCTCGAAGCTCGGTACCAGCTTTCCGTCCCGCTCGGTCCAGCGGTTGCCGGCCCCGAACCATTCCTCGATGACGTCGTACGGGCTGTTGCTTCCCAGTGCGCCCCATTTGGGGATGGTGATCCCGTAGGTGTCATTCTTGCCGTTGCCGTCCGGGTCCTGCTCCGTGAATGCCTTCGCCACCTTGTACAGGTCCTCCACGGTCTTGGGCGGCTGCAGGCCCAGCTTGTCCAGCCAGTCCTGCCGGAACATGACCGCGGTCCGCATCGGGGCGCGGCCGCGGAAGATGCCGTAGACCTTGCCGTTGACGCTGGCGTTCTGCTGGATGTCCGGGTAGGTGGTATTGAGGTTGGGGTACTTGTCCAGCTTGCCGGTGAGGTCCCAGAAGGCGCCGGCCTGGGCGTTCTTGACGAACCCGGGGCTCTTTCCCTGGATCACCATGACCTGGGGGATGTCCGATCCCGCCAGGGTGATGTTGGTCTTGTCCTCGTAGGAGGCGTTGGGAGCCCAGTTGATCTTCACCTGCTTGCCGGTGATCTCCTCCAGTTTCTTTTGCACTGCGCCGTCCGCGCCCGGCGGCTGCGCCTCGAGGAAGGGCGCCATGATGGACACCGAGGTGAGGTCGGCGGCCGGTGCGTCACCTCCGCTGCAGGCCGTGAGGGACAGGGCCGCGGCGGTGACGACGGCGGCGGCCAGGGAAAGTTTCCTGCGGATCATATTCTTCCTTTTCCACTTCATTGGGGTTCATTGGGCCTCGAGGCCAGTATTGATACGTTTCATTTAGAAGCCGGCATGGCGGAGCCGCACCCGGGGGGAGGGCGGTCAGGCGGTGGAGGCTCCCTGCAGGGCGGCCCGGCCGTTCGGTTCCCCAGCCAGCGCTTCGGCTACCGATTCGTCATTCGCGGTGAAGAAGCGGTCGCAGAGCCAGCCGGTCAGGAAGAGCCAGACTCCGATGCTGAAAAACGGAATCAGGCCTGGGAGCGCCGCGCTGGCGTATGCCGCGGCGGCGGTGACGAACAGCAGGATGACCGTTCCCGCAAGATGCCGCACGGCAAACCGCGACGACGTCAGCAGGTACTGCCGCAGCGGCAGTTCGTAGCGGGCGTACAGGGGAAATACGTAGCACGCCGCACCGGCCAGGAAGATTGCGGCAACAAAAATGCCGGCCGCCATGAGCTGCGGGAAGAGCCCGCGCCCCGCCGAAAAGTAATTCCAGTTCAGGGCAAGCGCCACGGAGACGGCCATGACCGGCAGCGCAAGGATGTTCGCGCGGCCAAAATTCCTGGTGTATCCGGCAGCAAATCCGCGCACCAGCGGAGCCGCCTCCCCTCGGGCCCGCTTGCGCACCAGGATGTGCGCCGCGGCCGTGGCCGGCCCGGCACCAAGGATGCCGCCGCCCATCAGGGTGAACGCGATCCACAGCAGGTTCAGGCCCGCAATCCATGCGAGCGTGTCAAAAAATGAATAGGCACGCGCACTGAAGGTCCCGGACAGCATGGCTGGGCTCCCTTCCGTTCTCCATCGTTGCAGAGGCGAAGCGGAAAGTGTCCCGCATCACGCTGGTAATCGGTTTCTCGAAAATCTAGACCCCCACCCGCACCCCGGTCAAGTGAAATTTTGAATCGTTACATAGCTGGACTGGCAATGCCTTCATGCCGCACACTGAAAGGTGGAAAGCGCTTGCTGAATGACCGCGGGCGCTACGAGCTGGTGCCCGGACGGGCAGGACGGAGAACCATGGGAACGGCAACGGAAGCGGCCGGCAAGGACGCCGGAACCGCCCCGATAACTGCGGCGCGGGTGGCACTGGTGGGCGTGCACGGCTTTGGCACCCACCACCTCCGGAACCTCGAACGCCTGCAGGCGGCAGGCGTCGTCGAGCTAATGGCGGTTGCCGATCCGCAGCCGCCGGCACCAGGTGCCGTGCCGCCGTCGGCCGCCATCCACCCCGGGCTCGACGAACTCCTCCAGGCGACCGGGGACCTTGACCTGGTCATCGTGGCCACCCCCATCCAGACGCACGCTCCGCTGGCCCTGGCTGCCCTTTCCACCGATGCGGAGCTGTACTTGGAAAAACCTCCGGTCGCGTCCCTTGCCGATTTCAACCGGTTGTGTGCCGCGGCGGCGGATTCCGGCCGCGGCGTCCAGATCGGGTTCCAAAGCCTCGGTTCGCACGCCTTGCGGGCCATCGAGGAACTGCTCGCGGCCGGCACCATCGGCACCTTGGAGGGCATCTCGGCCACCGGCCGCTGGGTCCGGGACCGGGCCTACTACAAACGCTCGCGCTGGGCCGGGAAACGCAGCATCAACGGGGTGGACGTGGTGGACGGCGTCGCCACCAATCCGCTGGCGCATGCCGTGGCAACCGCCCTCCGGATTGCCGGGGCGCGCACCACTGCGGACATCGCAGCCGTGGAGACCGAGCTGTACCGGGCCAATGACATCGAATCGGATGACACCTCCGTGATCCGGATCCGCACCACTCCAGGCCTGCCCATCACCTGCGCGCTGACCATCTGTGCGTCCGAATCCGTTGAGCCCTACGTGACCCTCCAGGGCTCGGCCGGTACCGCCGTGTTCCACTACACCGAGGACCGGCTCAGCATTGAGACCGCAGCCGGACGCACCGAGCAAACGTATGGCCGCGATGACCTCACCGAGAACCTGCTGGCCCACCGCGCCTCCGGCGTCCCGCTCACCAGCAGCCTGCTGGACAGCGGAGCTTTCATGCTGGTGCTGGAAGCCATCCGGACGGCGCCGCTGCCCTCCCCCATCGATCCCGCCTACGTCCGGTGGGAGGGCGACGGCGACTCAGCCCACGCCGTCGTGGCAGGCGTTGAAGACGCACTGGAACGAGCGGGCCGGGAGCACGCCACCTTCAGCGAACTTGGACTCCCCTGGGCCGCCGCCGCCCCGGCCACCTTCGATATTCCGGCCTCCTGATGGGCGGCCAGGATCCCGGCGCCGGGCACCTGCACGCAGTCAACCTCCTGACGGACGGACTATCCCCCTGCCTGACTGCTTCACCAGCCCCCGGCTTCAGCTGGCAGCTGGCACAGAGCGACGGCGACGCTCCCGCCCTGGCACGGCAGACCGGCTACGAGATTGAGGTCCGGGACACCCGGGGCGCGCTGGTGTGGGGTTCGGGCCCTGTAGCTTCCGCGTCCCAGCGCGGCGTGCCCTACAGCGGTCCCGCCCTGGCGGACGACTCCGACTTCGCCTGGCACGTACGCATCCGCGATGCTGCCGGCAACCCGGGCTCCTGGTCTTCCCCGCAACCCTTCAGCACCGGCCTGACGGATGCGTCCTGGCAGGCCGGCTGGATCAGCCGGGCCCCTGGCGGACGCGCACCGCTGGAAATCCACAACGGCGCCCTGCGGGTGGCCGGCTCCCCGTTCCTGCCTCTTCCGTGCCCCGCAGTCCGCAGTGTCCGGATCCAGGCCCGGCTCCGGCCCGTCATGGGCAAGGGCGGCATTATCCTGCGGAGCAGCGGACCCGGGACGGGCCTGCTGCTCGAACTGGGCCCGGCCGGAGAATTGGTACTCCGCCGCACTCCGGACTGGGAAATCCCCTCCCCCGCCGCCCCGGAGTCCGAGGTGCTGGGGACCGCCGAACCGGCGCGAGACCGGCAACCTGGCCCCGGATCGTGGCAGGACCTGGACATCAGCGACGACGGGCAAAGCATCCGCGTGTCGCTGGACGGAACTGAACTGCTGGCGGTTGACCTCGCGGCGTCCCCGGACAACGGCGGACGGGCCGCCCTGCACCAGGGACCCCGGAGCCAGGCGGAGTACGCGCGGCTCAAAATCACCGGAGGGGTTCCCGGCCGTTCCGGGGACGTCCTGCTGGACCACCATTTTGATGCAGGCGAGGACGACGCGCTTGCGTCCTTGGCCCACTGGGAGCGCACCACCGGCCACCGCCAGCCCGACGAGTGGACCCTGTTCCGGGGCACCATGGCGCTGGACGGGACGGTCCGGCGGGCCAGGCTCTTCGTGGCGGCACACCACCACGCGCAGGTTTCGGTGGCCGGAACGCCCTGCCTCAGCACCACGTCCTTCGGCTACCCCGGCGAGGGGTATTACGATGCCGCCGACGTCACCGGGGTCCTGGCGGCACATCCGGCCGGCACGCCCGTGCCGGTGACGGCCCTCCTCCACTGGTACGGTCCGGGCCAGGGCCGGGCCGCAGGCGTTCCCGGCCTGCTGGTCAGGCTGAGCGTTGACTACGACGACGGACGGCGCGACGTCCTTGCCTCGGGCCCTGGCTGGCGTGCCGGCGAGGCCCCGTACCGCCAGTCGGGCTACCGCAATGACGAGGGCGACCCCGTGGAGCACCTGGACGGCGAGGCCGCAGCGTCCTTGGACATCACCGAAGACCTTCCTGCCGCCATCAGCCTTGGCCTGCACCCGTCGTCGGACTTTCCCCGGCTGCACGCCCGCCGGACGTTCCTGGGCGGGGAGTTCGTGGCACCGCGGCAGTTCCTTGCAGCGGAGGACGGCACCATGGTGGCGGACTTCGGGCGCGTCATCCCGGCCCGGCCCGAGGTGGACTTCCTGGCCGGCGTCCCGGGGCGCACGGTCATGCTCCGTGCCGGCTACGTCCTCCGCCCGGACGGAAGGGTGGATGCCGGCAAGACCCCCAGCCAGAACACGGACATGTCCTTCCCCTACACCCAAACCGCCGGGCCCCAGCAGTTCCGGGCCTCGGTCCACCTGGGCTTCCGCTACCTGGAATTGCCGGGCGTGGAGGCCGCGGACGTCTCGCGCGTTGGCGCCGTCACGGTCTACGGCCGCCACCCCGGCGAGGGCAGCTTCAACAGCTCCGACCCCGTCTTGGACGAGGTCGTCGGGCTGCTGCGCGACTCTGCGCTCTACGGTGTCCAGGAACAGTTCGTGGACACACCCACCCGGGAAAAAGGCCAGTTCCTGGCCGACGCCGCCAACATTTCCAACGCCACCATGGCGTTCTTCGGCGAACACGCCTACACGGCGCAGGCACTGCGGGAATTCGCCTGGTCAGCCCGCCGCTACTGGAACACCGGGGCGGACAAGGGCCGGTACAACGCCGTCTATCCCAACGGCGACGGCAAGCGCGACATCCCCGATTTCTCCCTGATGCTGCCGGAGTGGGCGGAGGAGTACCACCTGCGCTCAGGAGACCTGGGCCTGGTCCACGAACTGCTCCCCCACCTGTGCGACACGGCCGACTACGCGCTGCGCTGCATTCCGGCGGAAGGCCCGACGGCGGGACTGGTCACCAGGCTGGGCGGCGGCTCCGGGCCCTACCTGCACGGCATCGTCGACTGGCCCGCACCGGGCCGGTTCGGCTATGACATGGAGTGCGCGGCCAAGACCACCGTCAACGCCCAGGCCTACTCGGCGCTGGTGTCAACGGCACGGCTGTGCACCGCGGCCGGCGAGGAAGACTCGGCCGTCCGCTACGCCACGGCGGCCCGCGCGCTGGCCGGTGTGATCCGCGGCCGCCTGCGGGTTGGCGGGGTGATGGTGGACGGGCTGCACGAGGACGGGACACCCAGTTCCCATGCTTCCCAGCACGCCACGTCCTTCCCGCTCTCACTGGGCATCACGGATCCCGGGCATGCAGACGCCGATGCCGCCCGGATCGCCGGAATGGGCATGCGCCAGGGCCCCATGACGGTGCACCGGCTGGTCCGTGCCCTGGTGAACCAAGGCCGCCTGGACGCCGTCCTGGACCTTCTCACCAACAAAGACCAGCCGGGCTGGGCACGGCTCCTGGACCGCGGAGCCACCTTCACCTGGGAAGCCTGGGACCTGGCCGAGGGGACCGACTACAGCCAGTCGCACGCCTGGTCCGCGTCCGTGCTCAAGGAGATCCTCGAGCACCTGCTCGGCATCCGGTACGCCGTGCCCGGCGGCACCGGGGTTGTGATCGAACCGCCGCTGTGCCGGTTGGAGCACGCCCGCGGCAGGATTCCGGCGGCCAACGGATACGTGCGGGCCAGTTGGCGCAGGCGCGGTGGTTCGGTGGAGCTGGAGTGCACGGTTCCACCGGGCACCACTGCCACCGTGCGGCTGCCCGCCGGCACCTACGGGGTCAAGGGGCCGTCTGCGGATGCCGACGTCGTACCTTCGGCCCCGGTGGGCGCCGCGGACGGCGCCACCAGGGAATTCCGCGTGCACACCGGCACCTGGACGTTCACGCCCCGGTAGGTGGCGCCGCGCGCCGGGTGCGCCGCCCGTGCCGCCAGAGCAGGAGGCCAATGACCACGGCGGACAGCATGCCCAGGCAGCCGGTGGCCACCAGGCCCGCCCGGACCCCGAACTGCTCGGTCAGCCAGCCTGCCAGGAGGCCGCCCAGCGCATGGCCGCCCAGCAGGAGCGGCAGGTACAGGGCCATGACGCGGCCGCGGATGGCGGGACCGGCCTCGAGCTGGACGGCTGTGGCGGCGCTGGTGAGGAACAGCAGCGTCATCATGCCCACCACCACCAGCATGGCGATGAAGAGGCCCACGGTGGGCATGAGCGCCGCCAGCAGCTGGGACAAACCGAAGAGGGCCGCCGCGGCCACAATGCCTTTCCGTCCCATGGTGCCCAACCGGGCGGCGAGGAGGGCCCCGGCCAGGGCGCCGATGGCGCTGACGGTGTTGAACAGGCCGAAGCCTTCCACGCCGTTGTGCCACACCCGCTCGGCGAACGCCGCCAGGACCACCGGCCCGTTCATCCCGAAGGCGCCCAGGAGGCCGGCGAGCAGGATGAGGAGGAGCAGCCGTGGCCGCTCCCGGACGTAGTGGAGGCCGGCAAGCACCTGGCCGCGGCCGCGCTGGGCGCGCGGGCCTGGATGCAGCTCGTTGGTCCGGATGGCCGTGATCAGGCCCAGGACAACCATGCCGATCAGCGCGTTGGCGGCAAAGGCCGCCGCCGGTCCGGCCTGGGCGATGAGGACCCCGCCCAATGCCGGCCCGGCCATGCCGCCCAGTTGGGACAGTGCATTGTTCAGTCCGATGGCCGGCCGCAGCGCGGCGTCCCCCACCACTTCATTGACGAAGACCTGCCTGGTGGGCTGGTCCACCGCCGCGGTGATGCCCAAGGCGACGCAGCTGGCGTACACCACCCACACCGTCAGGGTGCCGCTCGCGGCCCAGGCAGCGAGGCCAATGCCCAGCAGCACGATGACGGACTGGCACACCATCATGATCCGGCGCTTGGGGAAGAGGTCCACCACCAGTCCGGCCAGCGGGCCCACCACCAGCATGGGCAGGAACTGCAGGGCGACGGCGGCGCCCACCGCTGCGGGGCTTCCGGTCAGCTGCAGCACCAGCCAGTCCTGGGCCAGGCGCTGCATCCACACCCCCAGGCTGCCGGCAAGCTGCATCGCCAGGAACAGCCGGTAGTTGTGCTGCTTCAGAGGGTGGTACCAGCGGGGCTGGCCGGGCCCGGGGCGGACGCGTTGTGCGGTACGGGCGCGTTGTTCGGTTCGGGCGCGGCGGAACGGCACAGCTAGCGTCGGGGCCGGCCGGACCGCAGTTTTACTGCCGCCGCCGCCAGGATCAGGGTGCCGGGGACCACCACGAAGAGCGCCGCGAGCATCCAGACGAACACCACAGCGCAGAACAGCGCGGCCGCGAGCAGCAGCGAACCGGTCCAGTCGCGCAGGGACATTGCCTGGCCGGCCCGGAGGGCCGCGCGCCAGGAGTCCCCCGCGGGAGTGCCTAGGCCGGTTGTGTCGGTCCAGGCCGAGGCGGTGCGGAGCAGCACGATCGCCGCCCCGGCCGCCAGGACGAAGGTGGCGGGAAGCACCACACCACGGCCGGGCAGTTGCCCCACCCAGGCGAGCAGGAGGTTGAGGACAATCACGACGGCGGCTGCCGCCGTCGTGAGTCCCAGCTTCCAACTGCCGGGCAGGGCCGCCTTGAAAAGGCTCCAGAGTCCGCGGACGGAATCATCCCGGCCCGCCAGGTGCCGTTCCAGGTGGGCGATGCCGGCCGCGTAGGCGGCCGGGATGGTCACCAGCGGAATGGACAGCACAAGCACCAGCAGGCCTGCCAGGAGGGTTTCGGAAAACAGGGCAAACCGGTTGACCGGGATGGGCTCGTGGCCGGAGGCGGGTGTGGTGCTGTCCATGGCGCTCATTTTTCCCTCCGTTGCCGTTAGCCCTTGAGGCCCTGGGTGGAAACGCCCTCGACGATGTACCGCTGGAAGATCAGGAAGAAGATCAGCACGGGGAGCAGGGCCAGGACGGACATGGCGATCATGGCGCCGTAGTCCGAGGACTGGGTTTGGTCCACGAAGAGGCGCAGGGCCAGGGGCAGCGGGTATTTGTCGGGGGTGTTCAGGTAGAGCAGCGGGCCCAGGAAGTCGTTCCAGCTCCAGATGAAGGAGAAGATCGAGGTGGAGATCAGGGCCGGTTTCATCAGGGGCAGCATGATGGAGGTGAAGATCCGGACGTGCCCTGCGCCGTCGATGCGGGCTGCTTCGTCGAGTTCGGCGGGCAGGTTGCGCATGAACTGGACCATGAGGAACACGAAGAATGCGTCTCCGGCGAGGAACTTGCCGATGAGCAGGGGGACATAGGTGTCCACCAGTCCAAGCTGCTGGAAGATGATGTACTGCGGGATGATCACCACGTGGAACGGCAGCAGCAAGGTGGCGATCATCATGCCGAAGAACACGCTGCGGCCGGGGAATTTGATCCGGGCGAAGGCGTAGGCGGACACGCTCGCGGAGAGGATGGTGCCGACGACGGCGCCAATGGCCAGGATCAGCGAGTTGGTGAAGAACTGCAGGGTGGAGACCCCGCCGATGCCGTCCATCGCGGTGGCGAAGTTGTCAAAGCTGAAGTTGTTGGACCAAAGCGAGGTGTTCTGGCCGCCGATTTCGGAGTTGGGTTTGAAAGCGGAGGCGACCATCCACAGGGCCGGATAGAGCACCACGCAGGTCAGCACGAGCGCTGCGGCGTGGAAGATGGCGCTCTTGGCGCGCTTGGCGGTGGTGGATTCGGATTTCGGATTGTAGGCCGGGGCGGTGGCGCCGGGGGCCGGCTGGACGGGGGTTGCCGTGGTTGTCATTTTGCATCACCGCTGTAGTGGACCCAGGACTTGGAGGTGCGGAAGAAGATCAGCGTGATGATGCCGACGACGATCACCAGGAGCCAGGCCATGGCCGAGGCGTAGCCCATCCGGAAGTCGCTGAAGCCGCGCAGGTACAGGTAGAGGGTGTAGAAGAGGGTGGAGCCGGCGGGGCCGCCGTCACCGTTGGAGATGATGTAGGCCGACGCGAAGATCTGGAACGCGTGGATGGTTTCCATCAGGAGGTTGAAGAAGATCACCGGGGAGAGCATGGGCCAGGTGATGTTGAAGAACTTCCGGACCGGGCCGGCGCCGTCCATCGATGCCGCCTCGTAGAGGTCGCCCGGGATCTGCTTCAGGCCCGCCAGGAAGATCACCATCGGGGCGCCGAACTGCCACACGGTCAGCAGGATCATCATGGGCATGGTCATGGACGGGTTCCCCACCCAGCCGCCGATGTTGATCCCGAAGAAGGACAGGCCCTGGTCCACGGGTCCTGAATCGCCGAACATGGCTTTCCAGACGATCGCGATGGACACCGAGGCCCCGATCAGGGACGGGGCGTAGAACGCCGACCGGTAGAAGCCCTGGCCGCGGCGCTTGCTGTTCAGGAGCATCGCCACCGCCAGGGCCGCGGCGAGTTTGAGCGGGGTGCCGAAGACCACGTAGGACAGGGTCACGCCCACGGACTGCAGGAAGCGTTCGTCCTGGAAGAGGGTGGCGTAGTTGTCGAAGCCGATCCACTTGGGCGGCTCGAACAGGTTGTAGTTGGTGAACGAGAGGTACAGCGAGGAGATCATCGGCCCGACCGTCAGGGCGATGAAACCCAGCAGCCAGGGCAGCAGGAAGGTGTAACCGGCGCGGGCATCCGCCCCGCGCTGCCGCGACTTGCGCGGCAACGCGGTACGGGAGTGCCCCTGGCGCCTGCTCAGGGTTGGGCTTTGAGTCACGAGTTCAATCCGTCAGTCGTGAACACTCGATCAGGCACTGGCCGGATCAGGCGTTCTGCTTGATGAGGTCTTCGGCTTCCTTGAACCACGCGTCGACGGCACCGTCAACGGTGAGCTTGCCGTAGTTGAGGTCGGAGGCGATCCGGCCGAACGAGGCTTCCAGCGTGCCGAAACCGACGATGGGCGGCTCGGGTGCGTCTTTGAGGTACTGCTCGATGGACTTCTCGTAATCGACCACCAGCTTGTCGGCGCCGTCGAAGGTGGTGCCGTCGCGCTGGGTCTTGGAGGCCGGAACGCCGCGGGAGGTCTTGAAGATCTGGCCCACCTCGGGATCGTTGACCATGAAATCGATGAAGCGTGCGGCAGCGTCCTTGAACTTGGTCTTGGCGCTGGCCACCATCAGCATGGACGGCTTCAGGAACAGGCCCAGGTTGTTCGGGTCGTCCGAGGGTACCGGCGCCAGCTTGAGTTGCTTGGCGCCGCTGTCAGCCAGGTATCCGGCCATGAAGTTGTCCCAGGTGACCTCGGCGGCACTGACGTTGGAGCCGAACGGCGACTTGGGCTTGAGCTGGGTCACCCTGTCTTCGGGCACGATGGCCTGGGTGCCGCGCAGCTTCGAGTTGAGGTTCCACCACGTCTTCAGGTCGTCCTTGCTGAATCCCAGCTTCCCGTCGCTGGTGAAGGCCTGGATATTCTTCTGGCGGAGCCAGATGTTGAACTGCCACCACACACCGGTGAAGTCCGTGGAGCCGTAGAGGGTGCCGTTGCCCTTGTCCCCAACTTCCTTGAGGAACGCCTGGAACTCGGACCAGGTCCACTTGCCGGTGGGTTCGGCGATGCCCAGGGAGGCCAGCTTGGCGGGATCGTAGTAGACCGCGAAGGCGTTGGTGCTGGTGGGGATGCCGTAGGTCTTGCCCTTGATCTGGCCGGACGGCAGGAGTGATTTCTCAAACGCGGAGGTATCGATCTTCACCGTGCCCAGGTCCAGGAGCTGGTTGCGCTGGCCGTAATCGCGCAGATAGGACAGGTCCCACTGCATCACGTCAGGCAGGCCGCCGCCGGCCGCTTCGGTGGCGCGCTTCTGCCAGTAGCCGGCGAAGTCCGTGAAGTTGCCGTTGACCTTGATGTCCGGGTTCTTGGACTCGAAGAGGGCGATCGCCTTTCGTGTCCGCTCGGCGCGGTCGTCGTTGCCCCACCAGGTGTAGTTGATGGTGACGGGCTTCTCAGCGGATCCGGTCTGGCCGGACGAGCTGCCTCCGTTCCCACAGGCTGCCAGGGCTGCGGCAGATGCGGTGCCGATGGCCACGGTTGTGAGGAAATGCCTTCTGTTGATCACGGGAGCCTCCTTGCTCGATGGGTGCCTGCCCCGGCTCGGTCTACAACGAAAGTAGTGAGCTGGCTAACACGGCTTCTGAAACGATACAATAGCTGCATTCGGATTAATGGGCAAGCGTTTTCCAAGGCGCCGGGCAAGCGGTTTCCAAGAAAGCGTTTCCTCACTGCAACCCAGCCCCCCAGTTGACAAAGGAGTCCCATGACACAGCAGGAAAGCACAGGCCCATCGAGCGTTTGGAGCAACGTGGGGGGCATCGCATTCGGCGGCGACTACAACCCCGAGCAATGGCCCGAGGGTGTACGGCTGGAAGATCTTGACCTCATGCAGGAAGCGGGGGTGAATTTCCTCAGCGTCGGCATCTTCTCCTGGGCCCTGCTGGAACCCGCCGAAGGGCACTACGAGTTCGGCTGGCTGGACGAGGTTCTGGACAACCTGGCCGCGATCGGCGTGAAAGTGGCCCTGGCCACCGCCACCGCCGCGCCTCCAGCCTGGCTGGTCCGCAAACACCCCGAATTCCTGCCGGTCACGGCTGACGGGACCGTGCTGGGACCGGGCTCACGGCGGCACTACACGCCGTCGTCGGCCGCCTACCGCCGCTACGCCGCCGGGATCACCCGCGCACTCGCCGAACGCTACAAGGACCACCCCGCGCTGGCGCTGTGGCACGTGGACAACGAACTGGGCTGCCACGTCTCGGAGTTCTACGGGGAAGAAGACGCCGCCGCCTTCCGCGCCTGGCTCGAACGCCGGTACGGGAGCATCGATGCCTTGAACGCTTCCTGGGGCACAGCATTCTGGTCCCAGAACTACGGCTCATTCGACGAAATCCTGCCGCCCGCCGTCGCCCCGTCCACCCTGAACCCGGGCCAGCAACTGGACTTCCAGCGGTTCAATTCATGGGCCCTGATGGACTACTACCGGGAGCTGGTGGCCGTCCTTCGCGAGGTGACCCCCGAGGTCCCCTGCACCACCAACCTGATGGCCTCAAGTGCCACCAAATCCATGGACTACTTCAGCTGGGCCAAAGACCTGGACGTCATCGCCAACGACCACTACCTCGTGGCAGCCGACCCCGAACGGCACATCGAACTCGCGTTCAGCGCGGACCTGACCCGGGGCATCGCGGGCGGCGACCCGTGGATCCTGATGGAACACTCGACGTCAGCCGTCAACTGGCAGCCCCGCAACCAGCCGAAAATGCCCGGCGAGATGCTGCGGAACTCGTTGGCGCACGTGGGCCGCGGGGCGGACGCCGTGATGTTCTTCCAGTGGCGCCAGAGCTTCGCGGGATCCGAAAAGTTCCACTCCGCCATGGTGCCGCACGGGGGACGGGACACGCGGGTCTGGCGTGAGGTGGTGGAGCTCGGCGCAGCCCTGAAACGCCTCGAACCCGTGCGCGGTTCGCGGGTCCAGTCGCGTGCCGCCATTGTCTTTGACTACGAGGCATGGTGGGCCAGTGAAATCGACTCCAAGCCCAGCATCGACGTGAAGTACCTGGGCCTGCTGAGGGCGCTCCACCGGGCGTTGGTCCTGCGCGGAGTCTCCGTGGACCTGGTGCATCCGTCAGCGTCGCTGGAAAGCTACGACCTGGTACTGGTGTGCACGCTGTACGCCGTGTCCGACGAGTCCGCCGCCAATGTCGCTGCTGCCGCCGCTGCCGGTGCAACCGTCCTGGTCAGCTATTTCAGCGGCATCGTGGACGCTCAGGACCATGTGCGGCTCGGCGGCTACCCGGGCGCGTTCCGGGATCTCCTGGGTGTCCGGGTGGAGGAGTTCCACCCGCTGCTGGCCGGGGCCCAGCTGAAGTTGAGCGACGGGACCACCTCGTCCATCTGGAGCGAACACGTCCACCTGGCCGGCGCCGAGGCAGTGCAGGCGTTTACCGAATACCCCCTTGAGGGCGTCCCTTCCCTGACCCGGCGGGCTGTTGGGTCAGGGGCGGCTTGGTACCTGGCCACCTTCCCCGACGCCGACGGCATTGAGGCCCTGATGGACAGGCTGCTGGCCGAATCAGGCGTTTCCCCCGTTGCCGCTGCCGATCCCGGGGTGGAATTGGTACGACGCCTGTCCGCCGAGGGGCGCAGCTTCTTGTTCGCGATCAACCACACGAGGACGGATGCCACCGTCTCCGCCACCGGTGTGGACCTGCTGACCGGTGAGCCGTTCCCGGGCACCGTTCCTGCCGGCGGGGTCGCGGTGGTGGCGGAGGGCTAGGCACAGGACATAGAGAACGGCCGACGGCGGCACCGGCCTGGGAAACAACTCCGCCCCGGAAGGAACCATCGGTTCCCGCCGGGGCGGAGCTGCCACCCGCCGTCGGACGCCTCGGGTGGGGCGATACCCGCCCGAGGTGTCCGGAGCCATGTTGGCGGCGTGCAGATCAGCTGCTGATGGCGGACTTCATCTCGTCGGTGGCCTTCCTGCCGGCGTCGGCCGGTGACAGGCGGTCAAACAGGACTTCCGAGGTGTACCGCTTGATGATTTCCTGGATCGCTCCCGCACCCTTCGGCGGCGGCGCCGGGGCCTCGCCGAGTTCACCCTTGATCTGGTCGATGAAGCTGACCACCTTGACGTCGGCCGGGGTTAGTTTGGGCTGGATGGCTGCCCGGACGTCCGAGTTGGGGTAGACACCACGGTCCGCCAGGAGCGCTTCGCCGGCTTTGACGTTGTTGGTCAGGAAGTTGATGAACTTGGCAGTTTCCTGCGGGTGCTTGGTGCGCGAGGAAGCTGACCAGAATTGCGAGGCCTTGTACCAAAGCTTCGCATCGGCCGCGGATCCCGTCTTGGTGGGGAACCGCAGGATCTTGAGGTTTCCGCCGCTCGCCTTCTCCAGGGCCGGAGCCTGGTTGGACCACCAGAACGCCATCGCATTCTTGCCGGTCGCCAGGCCGCTCTGGTCAAGGGGAGCGGCCTCAGCCTCAACCACCTCGGATGCGGAGGGCACTGCCTTCTTCTGGCTCAGCTCCTTCAGGAACGCCCACCATTCGGCGATGTCACCGGACTCAAAGCCCAACTTGCCGTCGGATGTGTACAGGGACTTGCCGTCCTGCCGGAGCCAGACTCCCAGGGAGGCCTCATCCGTTCCGTAGGCTGCCGCGCCGTAGGTGCCCTTGGGCGACTTCGCGGTGATTTCGGCGGCGATCCGGCCGAAGTCTTCCCAGGTCCATTTGGTGTCATCCGGCAGCGGAACTCCGGCGGCCTGGAAAACTGCGGGATTGGCCAGGATGGTGGCGGCGTTAATGCCGGCCGCGATGCCCGTCAGGCCTTTCTGGCTCTTGCCCGCATTCAGGGCCGCCTCATCCAGTTTGGAGGTGTCGATATCGTATTTGGAAAGATCCAGGAGAGCCCCGCGGCTGGAGTACTCCGTGATGTATTTTTCGTCCATTTGGATGATGTCCGGGGCGTCGTTGGCTGCCACCTGGGTGGCGAGCTTGTCCCAGTATCCGCTCCAGTCGCCGAACTCCGGCTTGATCTTGATTTTGGGGTTTTCGGCTTCGAACTGCTTGATGGCTTCCTGTGTCAGCTGGGCGCGTTTGTCGCCGCCCCACCAGGAGAAGCGAAGCTCAACGGTTCCGTCAGCGTTCTGCGGAGTGGCTCCCCCGCCGCAGGCACTGAGGGCCATAACGGCGGCGACTGCGGCCGCAACCGCACCTGCCGTACGGGTTCGGCGCGATGCGCGTGAGGGTGGTGCCCCTGCCGGCTGCTTGGCAGCGGATGCAGGACGGGGAAATAGCGGCACTGTGTAACTCCGATCTTCTTTGATCCAGGTGCGGTGATGTGGGGATTGGGCAGGGGGCGTTGCCGTCGAGGTTTCGAAGGCCGGCCCCACGCCATGAAAGCGCTTTCTGCATCTGATACTACAAGTTGGGTACTTGTAATACAAGATGCAGCCGGAAATGCCTTCGTCCCGAAACACGCGAACGGCCCGCCGCTGGCGACGGGCCGTTCGAAAAGGTGGTGCAGGGTGATGCCGTGCGGCGCGTGCTGCTATTTGATGCCCGTGGTGGCGATGCCCTTGATCAGGAACCGCTGGCCGAACAGGAACACCAGGAAGACGGGCAGCAGGGACACGATGGACATTGCGAACAGGGATCCCCAGCTGGTGGCGGACTGCGAGTCGACGAAAGCGCGCAGTGCCACCGGAACCGTGAACATATCCGGGTCCGTGAGGTAGATCAGGGCGCCGAAGAAGTCGTTCCAGGTCCAGATGAACGTGAAGATCGTGGTGGTGGCCAGGGCAGGCACCATCAGCGGCAGGATCACGCGCAGGAAGATGCGCGGGTGGCCGGCTCCATCGATCCTGGCGGCCTCGTCAAGTTCCTTGGGGATGCCGCGGATGAACTGCACCATGAGGAAGACGAAGAACGCATCCGTGGCGAGCAGCTTGGGGACGATCAGCGGCCAGAAAGTATTCACCCAGCCGATCTGCGAGAACAGGATGTACTGCGGAACGATCACCACGTGGAACGGGAGCATGATGGTCAGCAGCATGATGCCGAAGAACAGCTTCTTGGCGGTGAACTGCAGCCGTGCGAACGCGTAGGCAGCCATCGAGCAGGAAATGAGGTTGCCCAGGATCGAGCCGATCACCACGATCGCGGAGTTGATCATGTAGTGGCCGAACGGGTGCGTCAGGGCCGACCATCCGGACGTGTAGTTGCTCATTTCCAGGCTGTTCAGCCACAGGCCCGGTTCACGGAAGATCAGGTCGTTCGGCCGCAGCGAGGAGACTACCATCCACAGGAGCGGGTAGATCATCAGGCCGCCGGCCAGGATCAGGATGCCGTGCTTCATCAGTGATTTACCGCGCTGGGCCCTGCTGAAGGCCAGCGTCCCCCGGGACTCGCGGACCCTGGGCTTGCGGTTCGTAGGCTTGCCGGCGCCCCCGGACTTCTTCTCCGGGGTGGGCAGCGTCTCAAGCTTAGTCGTCATAGAAAACCCAATACTTAGAAGCGATGAAGTTGATGGCGGTGAAGACGCCGATGATGAGCAGCAGCACCCACGCCATGGCTGAGGCGTAGCCCATGTCGAACTGGCCGAAACCCTTTTGGTAGAGGTACAAGGTGAAGAACATCGTTGAGTCGGAAGGTCCGCCGTTGCCGCCGGAGACGATGAACGCCTGGGTGAACGACTGGAACGAACCGATGATCTGCAGTACCAGGTTGAAGAAGATGATCGGGCTCAGCATCGGCAGGGTGATCCGCCAGAACTGCTGAAGCGTGGTGGCACCGTCCACCCTTGCCGCCTCGTAGTACATGTTGGGGATCTGGCGCAGGCCCGCGAGGAAGATGATCATCGGAGCACCAAAGGTCCAGACGTGCAGCAGGATGATGGATCCCAGGGCCGTGCTGGGGTCCGAAATCCAGCCGGGGCCTTGGATCCCGAACATGGCCAGGACCTGGTTGACCAGGCCTGTGGTGCCGAAGATCTGCTTCCACAGGATGGCGACGGCGACTGAACCGCCCAGCAGCGACGGCAGGTAGAACACCGAACGGTAGAACGGAAGGCCGCGGAGCCCCTTATCCAGGACGAGCGCGATCAGCAGTGCCACGGCCAGCTGGAGTGGAACACCCACCAGGACGTACGTAAACGTGACCCGCAAGGAGTTGTGCAGCCGGGCATCGCTGAGCATCCTGGTGAAGTTGTGCAGCCCCGTCCACTCGGGCGGTTGCAGGAGGTTGTAGTCCGTAAAGGACAGGTAGAGGGACATCAGCATGGGGCCGATGGTGATGGCCACCAGGCCCACCAGCCACGGGAGCAGGAAGATGTAGGCGGCCTTGTTGTCCCGCCTGTTGGCCTTCTTCTCCTCAGCTGTCGCTTTACCCTTCCGCCGGCTCAACGAAGACAGTTCGCTGATGGCGCTCACGGTTGCTGCTCCGTTCCGGACAGCAGGAACGCTGCGGCCGGCAGCAGGGCCGGACGGCGCGTCCTGGGAATATGTTTTGCGGCCATGTGGTCTCCTTTGGTCATCGTGGCCTCCACGTTTCGGTCATCGCGAGGCGATGGGGGGATCGGGACTCCCTTGGCGGGCCCGCTGCATGCCCATCAGGGCTGGAGCGGCTCCGCCCGCCGGGAGAGTCGTTTTAGAAAGCGGCTCCGTACCAAAGTAAACGGTTTCTTGACTCCTGTACAGCCCTTTGTTAGTTTTTGAGAAAACGTTTTCTGTTCTACGTAACAGGGGGACGTGACCAGCAAAAATGAGGGGGACAACAATGAGGTTTGGTCTCAGGAAATCAGTCATGGGAATCACCGGCGCCGCCGCCGCTCTGGCCATGGTCCTTGCCGGCTGCGGCAACAGCCCGCAGGCCGGGAAAGTGGGGACTGCGGAGGATCCCGTCACCATCCGGTTCGCCTGGTGGGGCAACGACTCCCGGGCGAAGACCACCATGGAGGTCATCAAAGCCTTCGAAGCCGCCAACCCCACCATCAAGGTCCAGGGCGAGAACACCGAATTCAGCTCCTACTGGGACAAGATGGCCACCCAGATCGCCGGCGGAACCACCCCGGACGTGATCGCCATGAGCGGCGCCTACCCCAGCGAATACTCCAGCCGCGGCGTCCTCCTGGACCTTGCCAAGGTCCAGGACCAGATCGACACCTCGAAGTTCGCCGAAGGGACCGTTGACCTGGGCAAGATCAACGGAAAGCAGTACACCATTACGGCTGGGGTCAACTCCATGTCCATGGTCCTGGACCCCAAGGTCTTCGAGGCCGCCGGCGTGCCGCTGCCGGACGACGAAACCTGGACGTGGGACGACTACGCACGGATCGCCGCGGAAATCACCAAAAAGTCGCCGGCCGGAACCTTCGGCACGACCCCCATGGCCAACGACTCCTTCCTCGCCGCCTGGGCACGCCAGAACGGCCAGGAGCTGTACATGGACGACGGCAAGAAGATGGGCATCAGCGAGGACACGCTCGCCAAGTGGTTTGAGCTCAACAAGAAGCTGATGGAAACCGGAGGCGCCCCCTCCGCGTCCCAGACCGTCGAGGACGGGTCCGCCCAGCCCGAGATGACTCTGATGGGCCAGGGAAAGCAAGGAATGAAAATTTCCTGGAGCAACCAGATGACGTCCTACTCCGGCGCCCCGCTGGTCATGACGAAACTTCCCGGTGAAAGCAAGACGCCGGGGGCCTGGCTGCGTTCCTCGATGGAATACGCCATCTCGTCCAAATCCTCCCAGCCCAAGGAAGCGGCCCTGTTCATCAACTACCTGGTCAACAACATGGACGCGGCCACCAGGATCAAGAGCGACCGCGGCATGCCCGCCAACACCGAACTGAAGGCGGGCATCACTCCCCTGCTTAAGGAAACGCAGCAGAAGGAAGCCACCTACCTGGACCGGATTGCGGCCATGAAGATCCCGGCACCCAAGCCCTTCCCGGCGGGATCGTCGGCAACCCTGGAAGTTTTGAACCGTTACAACACGGATGTACTCTTCGGAAAGATCGCGCCACGGGACGCCGCCAAAGGCATGATTTCAGAGGTCAACCAAAACCTCGCCTGACCCCTGCCGCGGCGGACGGATGCACAACCAAAAACCATGAAAGGAGGCAGGCACATGCTCACGGCAACGCGGCCCAGCGCCATCGCCGGCTACGACGATTGGCCTGCCTACGTCCGGGCCCATCCCCGCCACCGGGCAGCCACCGCCGCGGCGCAGGAACTCTCGGACGCCTTGGGCGTGCCCGGTGCCCCCGCGCCGTTGGAAGTACGGGTGCACTGGGAGGAAACGCACGACGACGCCACCACCACCGAGCTGAGCTGGCAGTTGGGCTTCGGGCCGCGCACCACCGGCTGGCTGGTCCGGCCGGCCGGAATTTCCGCACCACTGCCCGGCGTCCTCGCCCTGCACTGCCACGGCGGAAACAAGTTCGGCGGCGCGGACCGGCTGGTGGAGCTCCCAACAACCCATCCGTCCGCGGCTGCCGCACGCGGAGGGCACTATGACGGCCGTGCGCTGGCAACCGGCATCGCCCGCCAGGGTTTCGCTGTCCTGGCCCATGACACCTTTGCCTGGGGCAGCCGCAGGTTTGACCTCTCCACCCCGCCCTGGCGGACCGCCGCGGCAGCTGACGCACGGCAGGCGCAGTGGCGGGCGGACGGCGTCGTGGCTTCCGAGGCGGAGGAGTACAACGCCGCGGCCGGCTTCCATGAAGACACCGTGGCCAAGGCGGCAGGGCTGCTCGGCACCAGTCTTGCCGGCATGGTGGCCCACGACGACCTTGCCGCCCTCGACGTCCTGGCCGCACTGCCCGGCGTCGATGCAGACAGTCTGGGGTGCATTGGCTTCTCCGGCGGTGGCGGCCGTTCCCTCACGCTCGCCGCACTGAGCCCGCGCATCCGGGCCGCCGTGGTCACCTGCATGATGACCACGTTCGAGTCCCTCTTTCCCGCTTACCTCGACGCACATTCGTGGCTGCTGCAAACCCCGGGACTCTGGCGCCTGGGCGACTGGCCCGAGCTCACCGCACGCTCCGGGGCCGCCCGGTTCCTGGTCCAGTACGCCCTGGCGGATGAGCTCTTCCCGGAAGTCGGGATGCGCAAGGCCCACCAGTTGCTCGAATCCCTGCACAGCGGCACGGACAGGTATGCCGGCAGCTTCTGGCCCGGCGGGCACGTCTTCACGGCGGCCATGCAGGACGAGGCCCTCGACTTCCTGGCGGAAACGCTCACCTCCTGACCCCCAACCAGCAACGCCCCCAAGGACCCACGCGATGATTCAGCAAGCCGCCTCCACGGAATCCAGGCACCAGAATGCGCCCAAACCTCCTGCCGCCGTTCCGCGCATAGCCCTGGTGGGCGTGCACGGCTTCGGCGAACGGCACCTAGCCAACTTGGCCCGGCTGGAACAGGCCGGCGCCCTGGAACTGGTGGCCGTCGCCGATCCCAACCCGCCGCAGCCGGGCAGCCTGGCCGGTTCAGTGGCTGTGTACCCGGACCTGGACCGGCTGCTGGCCGCCAAGCCGGGTGCCGACGTCGTCATTATTGCCACCCCCATACAGACGCATGCTCCCCTGGCCATCGCTGCACTGTCCGCTGGGATGGACGTCTATGTCGAAAAGCCACCGGTGGCATCCCTGGCGCAGTTTGAACAGGTCCTTGCCGCCGCCAAGGACCACGGCCGCCTGGTCCAGGTGGGCTTCCAGAGCCTGGGTTCCCACGCCCTGCCCGCCATCCGGGACCTGGTAAAGGCGGGTGAAATCGGTACCGTCCTGGGGCTCAGCGCCACCGGCCAATGGCTGCGCACCAAAGCGTACTTCAACCGCTCGCGCTGGGCAGGGAAGCGCAGCCTCGACGGCACGGACGTAGTGGACGGGGTGGCCACGAACGCCCTGGCCCACGCCGTCGCCACCGGGCTGCACCTGGCGGGCGCGCATACCCTCGCGGACGTCCGCACGGTGGAAACGGACCTGTACCGGGCCAACGACACCGAAAGCGACGACACGTCCATTCTTCGGGTCCGCACCGCAGCCGGAGAGACCCTGCTCTGCGCGCTCACGCTCTGCGCCCCCGAACAGCTCAACCCGGCCGTCACGGTGCACGGAACCCTGGGCGAGATCACCCTCTCCTACACGGAGGACCACGTCGTCATCACCACCCCGGCCGGCGAGCGCCGGGAGTCTTTCGGCCGGACTGACCTGCTTGAGAACCTCCTGGATGCCCGGGCGAACGGGACGCCGTTGCTGTGCGCGCTGGAGGACACCGGAGCATTCACCACCGTGCTGGAAGCTATCCGCACAGCGCCGGCACCTGCCCCGATCGGCACCGAATTCATCACCTGGAAAGGCGAGGGCGACGACGCCCATCCGGTGGTGCAGGGCATCTCCGGAACGCTGGAGCGCGCAGTCAAGGCACAGGCAACGTTCGCAGAACTGGGCGTGCCCTGGGCCCGTCCCCTTCCGCCGGTCCGGACGCTGACCGTTGAGGGCCACCCGGTGGCGGCATACCAGGACGGCAGCCATATCCGGGCAGTATCCTCCCCGCGCCCCTACCTGCACCCGGTGCGCACCCTGAACGGCACGGCGGTGACGGACCACCAGCCCCTTGACCACGTCTGGCACCTTGGTGCCGGCGTGGCCCTGCAGGATGTGGACGGGGTGAATTTCTGGGGCGGCCGCACCTACACCAGGGAAGCCGGCCAGTACGTTTGGCGCCCGGACCACGGCAGCATCGCAAGCACCGGCACAGCGTCGTTCCAGGCCGACGCCGGCGCGGGCCTGCCCGGCGTCCTGCAGGAGACGCTGAGCTGGAACGGGCCGGACGGCTCCCCCCTGCTTCGTGAGGAACGCACCTGGGCGTGGTCCGGCGTCGCGCCCTCCGCCTGGCGGCTGTCACTGGACTTTGCGCTGTCGCCCGCCGGGAACACGCCGGTCAGCCTGGGCAGTCCGGGCTCCAACGGCCGGTTCGAGGGTGGCTACGGGGGCTTCTTCTGGCGGCTGCCCGAATGCGCGGCCCCTGCCGTCTGGACGCCCGCCGGCGCCGGTGAGTCGCAGGCCCACGGCAGCATCACACCATGGCTCGCCTGGTCAGGAACGTTCGACGGCGGCCCGGCCACCCTGGTGTTCGTGGCTGCCCGGGACTCCACGGATCCATGGTTCGTCCGGGTGGACGGCTACCCGGGCGTCGGCCAGTCGCTGGCGTGGGATTCGCCCGTCATCGCGGAACCCGGCACACCGGTGCGGCGGCACGTCACCGTTTTCGTGGCCGACGGACTCCTGGCCACTGCCGACATCGAAACACTGATCAACCAGCAAGGGGATCCGTCATGACCCAGACCACAGCCGCAGCCGTTCCCCAGCAGGAGGCGCGCCTGGCTCCCGGCTCCCCGGGCGACCGGGCCATCAAGCGCCGGCGCGTCCTGGACATCCTGGACGCGGCGGGGCGGGATTCGCTGCTCCTCACCAGCAACACGGCGCTGACCTGGTACCTGGACGGCAGCCGGGTCCACATCAGCCTGGCGGGCGACCCCATCGCCGCCCTGCTTGTTGCGCGCGACGGCGACCACCTGGTGACGTTCAACAACGAAGCCGGCAGGATCGCCGCCGAGGAGCTTCCGCTGGGAGTCAACCTGCATGCCGTTCCCTGGTACGCGAACCTGCACCAGGCCGCGGCTGCCGTCGGCAATGGCGCCCTGCCGCCGCTGTCCGAGGCAGAGGTTGCCGCAGAACTGCGCGCCGCCCGCCAGCACCTGCTTCCGGCGGAAAGCGCCCGCTATGCCCTGCTCAGCGCCGACGTTGCCCGCATCATGACCGATGTCCTGTCCGCCGCCCGCCCGGACACTACCGAATTCGCACTGGTTTCGGCGCTGGCCGCCCGGGTCGTGGCCGCCGGTGCGGAGCCGCTGGTGCTCCTGTGCAACGGCAGCTCCCGCAGCACGTTCCGGCACCCCCTGGCCACGCACGCGCCCCTGGGCCGGCGTGCCATGGCGGTGGTTTGCGCCCGCCGCGACGGCCTGGTTGCCAATGTCACCCGCTGGATCAGGTTCGACGCCGGAATTCCCGGGGAGCGCGACGCCGAGTCCCGCATCGCTGCGGTGGAGGCGGACATTTTCGATGCCACGGTTCCCGGCACCCGGCTGGACCGGATCTTCACCGAGATCCAGGCCGCCTACGTCCGGCATGGCTTCGGCGCGGACCAATGGGAACAGCACCACCAGGGCGGCCCGGCCGGTTACGCGGGGCGCGATCCCCGCGTCACCGCCGACGCCACGGATACGGTGGTGCTGGACCAGGCGTTTACGTGGAACCCGTCCGGACCCGGCGTCAAGATCGAGGACACGGTCCAGCTCACGGAATCCGGGCTCCGTATCCTGACTGTTGACCCGCGCTGGCCGGTGGCCACCGTGAACGGGCTGGAGCGCCCCATGACCCTGCAGCTCTAATCCGACGCCCGCTCACCTATTGCCGCAAAAGCCGAAACGCCCGCTCACTTATGGCCGTATTTACGGCCATAAGTGAGCG